>DATAWA010000021.1:0-3136 GCA_036267435.1 Xanthobacteraceae bacterium
GGAGTAAAAGCCGGGCGAGCGCGCCTGCGCCACGATCACGCCATAGAGCTCGTCGATGCTGCGATCCCGGGGGCGGGGTCGAAAAATCCGCCAGATCATGTGGTTAACCGAGGTTGCTGCGACCGGTTCTGGGCTCGCCGATGGCCGATCCGATTGCCAATTGTCGGCTTTGGGGTTAGGGCACGAAGCGCCCGGAGGCAAGTGAGGACGAGGGATGCGGGGCACGATGGCGCAACGCCGTAGCCGGCCGACAGCCGCCTTATGCGGGCTGGTGCTGGCGCTCGCGCTCGCCGGCTGCGGCGGCGAGTCGTTTCAGCGCGGCTACGTGCTGCCCGACGGTGCGCTCGAGCAGATCCCGCTTGGCGCCTCGCAAGAGCAGGTGCTGCTCGTGCTCGGCACGCCCTCGACCGTCGCCACCGTCAGCGGCGAGGCCTTCTATTATATCTCGCAGAAGGCTGACCGCCCGGTCGCCTTCATGCGGACCCAAGTCACCGACCAGCGCGTGATCGCCATTTACTTCGACAAAAACCGCACCGTCCGCCGCGTCGCCGAATACGGCCTCAAAGACGGACATATGTTCGACTTCGTCAGCCAGACCACGCCCACCGGCGGCAACGACCTCAGCGTCATCACGACCATCATTCACAACATCCAAGGCAGGGGCACCTAAGCCACTACCTTTTTCGACCCCTGTCATTGCGAGGAGCGATAGCGACGAAGCAATCCAGTCTGGATCGCTTCGCGGAGCCTGTTATCGGATCGCGACTTCGCGCGGGTCCGTCGGCTCGCAATGACGCCCTTAGTGCGCCAGCACCGCGAGCAGCAAAAGCGCCACGATGTTGGTGATCTTGATCATCGGATTGACGGCGGGGCCGGCCGTATCCTTGTACGGATCGCCCACGGTATCGCCGGTCACCGCCGCCTTATGGGCGTCGGAGCCTTTGCCGCCGTAATGGCCGTCCTCGATATATTTCTTGGCATTGTCCCAGGCACCGCCGCCTGACGTCATCGAGATGGCCACGAACAGGCCGGTGACGATCACGCCGAGCAGCATGGCGCCGAGCGCCGAGAACGCCGCCGACTTGCCCTGAGCGCCGCCGCCGGCGACGAAATAAATCACGAAATAGACGACGATCGGCGAGAGCACCGGCAACAGCGACGGAATGATCATTTCCTTGATCGCCGCCTTGGTCAGCATGTCGACGGCGCGGCCGTAGTCCGGCTTGTCGCGGCCTTCCATGATGCCCGGCCGCTCTTTGAACTGCCGCCGCACCTCCTCGACGATCGAGGACGCGGCGCGGCCGACCGCGGTCATGCCCATGGCGCCGAACAGATAAGGCAGCAAGCCGCCGAACAACAAACCGGCGACCACATAGGGATTCGTCAGCGAGAAGTCCGGCGCGACGCCCTGGAAATACGGATGCTGCGCGGCGCCGGCGACGAAGAATTTGAGGTCTTGATTATAGGCCGCGAACAGCACCAGCGCGCCGAGCCCGGCCGAACCGATGGCATAGCCCTTGGTCACCGCCTTGGTGGTGTTGCCGACCGCATCGAGCGCGTCGGTCGATTTGCGCACTTCCTTCGGCAGCCCGGCCATTTCGGCGATGCCGCCGGCGTTGTCGGTGACCGGACCGAACGCGTCGAGCGCGACCACGATGCCGGCGAGCGCCAGCATGGTGGTGACCGCAATCGCGATGCCGAACAGGCCGGCGAGATTGTAGCTGACCAGAATGCCGGCGATGATCACCAAAGCCGGCAGCGCGGTCGCCTCCATCGAGATCGCCAGGCCCTGAATGACATTGGTGCCGTGCCCGGTCACCGAGGCCTTGGCGATCGAGTGCACCGGGCGATAGTCCGTGCCGGTGTAGTATTCGGTGATCCAGATGATCAGCCCCGTCACCGCGAGCCCGACGATGCCGCAGATGAACAGCGTCTGCCCGGAATAATCGACGCCCGGCAGCGGACCGAAGCCGATCAGCTTATAGATCACGCCGGCGATGCCGATCAGCGAGAGGACCGCGGTCGCGAGCATGCCCTTGTACAGCGCGCCCATGATCGATTGGCTCGCCCCAAGCTTGACGAAAAACGTGCCGATGATCGAGGCGATGATGCACACGCCGCCAATGGCGAGCGGCAGCATCATCATCTTCGACAGCATAAGGCCCGCCCCGCCGAAGAAGATCGCGGCGAGCACCATGGTGGCGACTGTGGTGACGACATAGGTCTCGAACAAATCGGCGGCCATGCCGGCGCAATCGCCGACATTGTCGCCGACATTGTCGGCGATGGTGGCGGGGTTGCGCGGATCGTCCTCAGGAATTCCGGCCTCGACCTTGCCGACAAGATCGCCGCCGACGTCGGCGCCCTTGGTAAAAATGCCGCCGCCAAGCCGGGCGAAGATCGAGATCAGCGACGCGCCAAAGCCAAGCGCGACCAGCGAATCGATCACCTCGCGATTGTTCGCCGCCAGATGCAGCGTCTCGGTGAGAAAGCCGAAATAAAGCGTAACGCCGAGGAGCGCGAGGCCCGCCACCAGAAGGCCGGTGATGGCGCCGGCGCGGAAGGCGATTTCAAGTCCGGCGGCAAGCGAGGAGATCGCGGCTTGCGCGGTGCGCACATTGGCGCGCACCGACACGTTCATGCCGATGAAGCCCGCCGAACCGGACAGGATGGCGCCGACCGCGAAGCCGATGCCGACCAGCCAGCCGAGGAAATAGCTGACGATGAGAAAAACCACGATGCCAACGCCGGCGATGGTCGAATATTGCCGCTTCAGATAGGCCTGCGCGCCTTCGCGGATCGCCGCGGCGATCTCCTGCATCTTTTCGCTGCCGGCGTCCGCCGCCAGCACCGAACGCGTGGCCCAGATGGCGTAAACGATCGCCAGCGCGCCGCAAAGAACGATGGCCCACAAAGTATGCATGGAAATTCCCCGGTCTCTTGAGAGGGCGGCACGTCGCCGGCCCGTAAGAAGGCGCCTCGCATACAGTGCATAAGCAATGGGCGCAAATCGCTGCGGAGATTGCACAAAATACCCCGCCGCGCAACGCGCCGGCGGTGCCCTCCTGTGGAGGACGGAACCGGCTAAAAGCGGCGGTTTCACAAAAGCTTGCGGCCACCCCCTCCCGCCCCGCGA
>DATAWA010000022.1:0-16012 GCA_036267435.1 Xanthobacteraceae bacterium
CTGGTCGACGAGGCCGTCGTACGGCGCGATGCAGGCGAGGCCGGGCGGGTTGTAGGTCGCCATCAGCCACTGCGCCATGGCGTAATAGGACTGGCCGATGCCGCCGACGCGGCCGTTGCTCCAAGCTTGCTGCACGATCCAGGCGATCAGTTCGAGGTAATCCTGCTGCTCGTTGAGTCCCATGAATTCGAAGTCGCCTTCGGAGCGGCCCGATCCGCGCACGTCGGCGTGGACATAGACGTAGCCCTGGCCGACATACCATTCGATGGGGCCGGTTTCGCGCCACAGAAACAGCGGGTAGGCGGGCACATCGTCCATCTCGTATTGATAAGGCGACGCGGCAAACAACGCCGGGAAGCGGCCCTCGGCGGCGGGGCGATAAACGCACAGTGAGATGCGGATGCCGTCACGCATCCGCACGGTGACGCCTTTTTCGGTTTTCATCGCATAATCCGGCACCTGCTCCCTCCGAGTTTCTGGCGTCGCCCGCGCTCGCACAGCCTTCGCTGGCCGCGCGCTTTAGCCGCTTGCCGCAGGCGGTGATCTTGCGGCAATCTCCGCCGCAACGACAATAACCTTATCGTCGAGGAAATCGCATGCGCCGGAGTTGTCTCGCTTTGCTTGCCTTGCTCGTGTTGCCGCTGCCCGCGGTGGCGCAGGATTATCCGACGCGCCCGATCAAGGCGATTGCTTCGCAGGGGCCCGGCGGCTTGAGCGACCTGTTCATGCGCGCGCTCGGCAACGAACTCGGTCCCGCGCTTAACACCTCGATCGTGGTCGAGGATCGCGCCGGCGCCGAAGGCACCATCGGCGCCCAGGCCTGCGCGGCGGCGGCGCCGGACGGCTACACCATCTGCATTCTTCCCGGCGAGACCGTCACCATCAACCCGATCATCCAGCCGAATGCGGATTTCGACCCGGCAAAGAGCCTCGAGCCGATCACCCGCGCCTATTACTTGAGCCAGGTCTTCGCGGTGGATGCCTCGCTCGGCGTCAAATCCTTCGCCGCGCTGGCGGCGCTCGCCAAATCCAAGCCTAACACGCTGAACTACATGGCGCCTTCGCTGTCGAAGGTCGCCTTCATGCAGGAATTCGACAAGACAAACGGCGTCGATATCGTCCGTTTGCCGTTCAAGGGCGGCGGCGATGCGGTCAACGCGATGCTGACGGGAACGACGCAGATCGCCATTTTCGGCGTCGGCAATCTGGTGTCGTTCATCCGCGCCGGCAAAATTGTCGGTCTTGCGATCGACGGCGATACGCGCTCGCCGATGGCCCCTGACATCCCGACGTTCAAGGAGGTCGGTTACACAAAGCATATCGCGCCGACCTTCTTCGGCATTTTCGCGCCGGCCGGCACGCCGAAGCCGATTGTCGACAAGCTGTACAAGGCCATTGCGGCGATCGGGACGAAGCCGGAATTCCAGCAGAAGTTTCTGCTGAGCCGCGGCCTCACTCCGGTGTTCAGCCCGCCGGATCAATTCGCCAAGGAACTGGTCGGCGACCGCGCCGAGGGCCTCGACGTGGTGAAGGAGTCGGGGCTTTACCCAAACGTGAAATAATAGAGGGCCCGTTCCGGCGTAAGAATCTCCATTATGCCGGAGTTGTCGGCACGCGTTCAAATGCCGGGGCGGCGGTCACAATAAATCAACGAAAATGGCGTTGGCTCTCTTTTGGCACGCCGATTGCATTGCTTGTTGTGATGACTGACGAACGTTACGTGACATTGCTGGTCTGGGCCATCTGCGTCTTGATGTTCGCCTGTGGCGTGGTCGCGCTCACACAACATCCGGATTGGTTCGGGGCCTGAAGAAGACGCGCATGCCGCGGCGGGCGCCGGTGCGGAGCTACTGCCCGCGCCGGGCGGCGGAAGCGAAGCGCTTGGCTTCTTCCGCGGCACGGAACAGCGCGGCTGCCTTGTTGATACATTCCTGCTGCTCGAAATCCGGATCGCTATCGGCGACGATGCCGGCGCCGGCCTGGACATACATGGTGCCGTCTTTGATGAGCGCAGTGCGCAGCGCGATGCAGGTATCCATGTCCTCGCCCGCGGAAAAATAGCCGACACAGCCGGCATAAAGCGACCGCTTCTCGCTCTCCAGTTCGTCGATGATCTGCATGGCGCGCACCTTCGGCGCGCCGGACACCGTGCCGGCGGGAAAGCCGGCGGCGAGCGCGTCGATGGCGTCGCGGTCGGCGCGCAATTCGCCCTCGACATTGGAGACGATGTGCATGACCTGGCTGTAGCGTTCGATGAAAAACCGGTCGGTCACTTTGACGCTGCCGATCTTGGCGACGCGGCCGACGTCGTTGCGGCCGAGATCGAGCAGCATCAGATGCTCGGCGCGTTCCTTGGGATCGGCCAACAGCTCGGTCTCAAGCGCTTGATCCTCGTGCGGGGTGGCGCCGCGCGGGCGGGTGCCGGCAATCGGGCGGATGGTGACGACCCCGCGGGTGGTCTTGACCAGGATTTCCGGGCTCGATCCGGCGACCGCAAACGTGCCGAAGTCGAGGAAGAACAGATAGGGCGACGGATTGACCCGCCGCAGCGCGCGGTAGAGCGAAAATGCCGGCAGCGCGAACGGCGCCTCGAAGCGCTGCGACAGCACGACCTGAAAAATATCGCCGGCGGCGATGTAGTCCTTGGCGCGCGTCACCATGCGCTTGAACGCGTCGGGCGTGGCGTTGGATCGCGGCGTGACGTCAAGCGGGCCGTCGTCCATCTGCGTCGCCGATTTGTCGAGCGGCCGGTCGAGCGCGTCGACCACAGCCGACAGCCGTTCGGCCGCGCGCAAGCGCGCCGTCTCGGCGCTCACCCCGGCATGCGGGCGCACCGGCGTCACGATGGTGATAGTGTCTTTCACCGCATCGAAGACCACGATCAAGGTCGGCCGGATCAGCATCGCATCGGCGATGCCGAGGCGATCGGGCGGCGGCGGCGGCGGCAAATCTTCCATCAGCCGCACCATGTCGTAGCCGAGATAGCCGAACACGCCGGCCGCCATCGGCGGCAGCGCGGGCGGCAGCGCGATGCGGCTCTCGGCGATGAGAGTGCGCAACGCCGCGAGCGGCGGCTGCGTCACTGACACGAACGCGGCGGGATCGGTCGAAACCGTGCGGTTGATCTCCGCCTGCCGGCCGCTGACGCGGAAGATGAGGTCGGGTTCGAGACCGATGATGGAATAGCGGCCGCGCACCGCGCCGCCTTCCACCGATTCGAGGAGGAAACTCATGGGCGCGGAGCCTTCGGGGCGGCCGCCGGCGATCTTCAGATACGCCGAAACCGGCGTTTCCAGATCGGCCACCAGCGTCGTCCACACGACCTGCGGCTCGCCGGCCGCATAGCGCGCCGCGAATGATTGCGCCGATGGCTCGGTGTGCATGGTCCGGTCCGGATTTCGATCTTAGTTGGTATCCGGGGCGCCGTTGCCCATGGCCTGGGCGAGAACCGAAGGATTGACCGTGGTGCCCAGATCCTGTTCCAGCCAATTGACATACTCGCCGATCAGATCGTCGGTCATCTGGGTATGCAGGGTTTCCTCGATGTGCTTGGCGTCCGGCGAATTCGGATCGAGCTTCGGCATTTTGACGTCGGTCACTTGAAATACGATCCATTTGCCGGGATCGGCGCCTTCGCTTGAGCCGAAATCGCCTTTTGCGGTGTGGAAGATCGCCTGCGTCATGTTCGCCGACACGTCGCCGCTCGAGCCGCCGCGCTTGAGATCGTTTGCGGTTTCGGTCTTGAGAGTCTCGCTGGCGGCCAGCGTGTCGAACGCGTTGCCGCTCTTGAGCTTGCTCAGAAGATCGGCGGCGTTGCTTTTCAGCCGTGCGGCGATCTGATCGTCGCGCCAGCGCTGCGCGACCTCGGTCTTGACCTCGTCGAGAGTGCGGTCGCGCGCAGATGTGATAGCGGCGACGTCGTACCAGATGTAGCCGCCGTCGACGTCCACCGGATCGTTGTCGACGCCGACGTCGGAAGCAAAGGCGTCGCCGACGATCTCGGGCCCGTGCGGAATAGTGACGACGGGCTTACCCTGCGGATCGCGGCCCGAGCGGTCGACGTCGAAAGTAGCGACCGGCAGCTTCTCCTTCTGCGCGGCCTCCGCGAGCGTGCTGCCGCCGGCGCGGTCGTCTTCGATCTTGTCGTGGATGTCCTGCACCTGCCGCTTGGCGCGATCGAGCGCGATCTGGTTGCGCAACTCCGGTGACGCGGCGGCGAGCGACTCGGTGACCGTGGGCTCGATCTTGAGCGCGGTCACCAGCACGGCGCCGAATTGGGTCGCGACCGGCGCGCTGACTTCGCCCTCCTTGAGAGCGAAGGCGGCATCGGCAACCTTCGGATCGACCATGGCGGATTTGCTAAGCGTGCCGAGATCGATGTCCTGCGGCTTGAGCCCGCGCGCGGTCGCAATATCGGCAAAGCTCGTGCCGCTCTTGATGCGGTCGGCGGCCGCCTGCGCGTCGGCCATGGTCGGAAACACGATCTGCTCGATGTGGCGTTTCTCCGGCGTGACGAAGCGCGAATGCTGGTCGTCATAGGCCTTCTTGATGTCGTCGTCGGAAATCTGCATCCATTGCGCCAGCGCCGGCGGCGTCACCGTGATGGTATCGATTTTGCGATATTCCGGCGCGCGAAACATGATCTTGCGATCGTCGAAATATTTGCCGAGCTGTTCGTCGGTCGGCTGCGGAATATCGCCGGCCTGAGCGGGTCCGAGTGCGACATATTTGATGCTGCGCTCTTCGTTCTGGAACTGGTTGATGGCGTCGAGCCAGGCTTGCGGCGGGTTGAAGTTGCCGGACACGCTGTCGATCAGCTGGCGGCGCAGCATGGTCTGCCGCTCGGAGGCAATAAACGCCGGCTCGGTCATCTGCATGTTCTGCAGCAGCAACTGGAACCGCTGCGGATCGAACTGACCGTGCTCGTTCTGCAGTTGCGGATTGGACGTGATGTGCCGGGAAATCTCGGCGGTGGAGACCCCGAGCCCCATCCGGCTCGCCTGCTGGTCGATGCCGGCCTGGGCGACGATCTCGCTCAAGACTTGGCGGTTGAGCCCCAAAGCGTTGGCCTGATCGGGCGGCAGCGGATGGCCGAGGTCGTGGCTGATCGTTTCCAGGCGATTGTTATAGGCTTGGCGGAACTGCTCGACCTGGATCTCGGTTTTGCCGATCTTGGCCAGCGCCGAGTTGCCGTAGCCATGGAATATGTCGTTGATGCCCCAGATCGCGAAACTGCCGGCAAGCGCCGTCATGACCACGCCCATGACGGTGCGGCCAAGCCAGTTTTCGGAAACTCTGCGTATGCCTCGTAACATGGGTCGACTTACCCGGTTTCAGCGCGCTGAAATGGTGGAGAGGCGGGGCACTATAAGGAGCGATGCCGCACGCCGCAACCGGCGGAGTTGAAGGCCGGGCCGGGCAATTTGCCTCCTTTGGGGCCATTGTTACGGCCCAGTCCACAGCGACAGAAGCCTTGTCGGCGGCGATCAGGTGACGCGGCGATAGCCGTAAAGGCAAGCCGCCATGCAGGTGCCGAGGACGCCAAGAACGAACCCGGCGGAAAACACGTTCAGGCCGTGCAGCCGGGGTGTTCCCATTCGCCATGCTATGGCGTTGGCCGCAGCCAGAACGATAGCGACGCCGATGGCGTAAGCGGTAAGCGTGCGCATGTCGCGATCCCTTTTTCCTTTCGCATCCCCCCGCACGTGGTTCGATCATGGATGTATTTTCAAACTGTTGCACTGTTCGCGTCGCGTTTCACCGGGCCGCTATCGCTCTGCAGCGCCTCTTTTCCGGTTGCAACGGCTCTGCTAGGCATGATGCGGAAAAGTGGAATCCGGTTTTCCGAAAAGATCACGCCCCGGCAAGATGTTAGAGCGCCAATCGATTCCATTTGAAGCGATTGGCGCTCTAACGCCTCTTTGTCGCAACCGATGAACGCCGATTCTGTTGAGCTCACCTGATGGCCCGCCGTCCCCTGGTCGCCGGCAATTGGAAGATGAACGGGCTTTCGGCCGCCCTTGGGCAGTTGCAGAACATCATTGCCGGCGCCCGCGGCCTTGACGCCGCCGACCTCGCGGTGTGTCCGCCCGCGACCCTGATTGCCGCTTTCGCCAAAGCCGCCAGCGGCACCCGCGTCATGATCGGCGGTCAGGATTGCCACGCGCTGGCGGCGGGCGCCCATACCGGCGACATCTCGGCGGAAATGCTGCGCGACGCCGGCGCCCGCGCGGTGATCGTCGGCCATTCCGAGCGGCGGCGCGATCACTGCGAAACCGATGCGAGCGTGCGCGCCAAGGCGCTTGCGGCGCAGCGCGCCGGTCTCACCGCCATCGTCTGCGTCGGCGAAGAGCGCGACGACCGCGACCGGGGACAGACGCGCCATGTGGTCGGCCGGCAGCTTGACGGCTCGCTGCCGGACCATGCCGCCGAGATCGTCATTGCCTATGAGCCGATCTGGGCGATCGGCACCGGGCAAACGCCGACGCGCGGCGACATCGGCGATATTCACGATTTCATCCGCGCCCGCCTGTGCCTGCGCTTCGGCGAGGCGGGGCACGCCATCCGCATCCTCTACGGTGGCTCGGTGAAGGCCGCCAATGCCAAGGAGCTCTTGACCGTCGACAATGTCGACGGCGCGCTGGTCGGCGGCGCCAGCCTCGATGCCGCCGAATTCCTCGCCATCGCCGGTATCTATAGCTAAGCTTGCGCCCACAGCCGGTCATTGAAACCGGCGGATGGGAGGGGGGAGCCATGGGTCTTCATCGTGGTATCGCCGCGCTTGCCGGTGGCTTGATCTTGGCCTTTGCGACGGCGCAGGCGCAGGCCGCCGATATTAAGGTCTTCAGTTCGACGGCCCTGAAAGCCGTACTCGACGAACTCGGCCCGCAATTCGAGAAAGCGACGGGGAACAAGCTCGTCTTTACCATCGGTCCTGCCGCCACTATGAAATCGCAGATCGATCAAGGCGCGGCTTTCGACGTCGCCATTGTCACTCCGCCGTTACTGGCGGCGCTCGCCACGGCACACAAAGTCGATCCGGCGACCCGCGCCGTGATCGCGCGCTCGGCTTTGGGCGTTTCCGTTCGCGCCGGCGCGCCGAAACCGGATGTCGGGACGGCCGACGCCTTGAAACGCGCGCTCCTGAACGCAAAAACGATCGGCTTCAATGGCCAAGGCG
Source organism: Xanthobacteraceae bacterium (assembly GCA_036267435.1). Classification (GTDB taxonomy): domain Bacteria; phylum Pseudomonadota; class Alphaproteobacteria; order Rhizobiales; family Xanthobacteraceae; genus BOG-931. Next base: position 7,181 of record DATAWA010000022.1, read on the forward strand.
CCAGCCGGGCCGGCATCGAGGCGATGTTCGCCAAGCTCGGCATCGCCGAGGACTTGAAGCCGAAGATCAAGCTGTTGCAGACCAGCGCCCCGGTGGCTGTCGCCAGCGGTGAGGTCGAAATGGCGCTGAGTCCGATCAGCGAAGTCGTCGCGGTCTCCGGCGCGCAACTCGCGGGCCCGGTGCCGGCCGAGTACCAGTCTTATCTCGTCCTATCCGGTGCGGTCGCGGCCGACAGCAAGAATGCCGCCGCCTCCGGCGCGCTGATCAAGTTCCTCACCGCGCCCTCCGCAGCGCCCGTGCTCAAGGCGAAGGGCATGGAGCCGGGCTGAGCCGGGGGAGGGCAGGCGTCGCCGGTTCTCTCTCTCTCTCTGCCAATTCGGCTGGGGGTGTTCGCAGATAATCCCTCCTTGGGCGAAAGCCCGAAGCTTAGGGCGTAAGGCTTGATGCCGCATGCCGGATTGGCGCGCCGACCAAGCCATGGAAATGCCGCCGCGGATCGTGTAGAGACCCCGCCAACTTCCCATATCGGGGCACAGATGGCAGGGGCGGTTGGTTGGCCCCCGCTCGATCGCAGGCGGGTTTTGGTATGCTGACTGTCGTTATCGTTATTCACTTGATGCTCATTATCGCCCTTATCTGCGTTGTTTTGCTGCAGAAATCCGAAGGCGGGGGGCTGGTGAGCTCGACCAGCGGGTTTTTGTCCGGCCGCGGCACGGCCAATGTGCTGTCGCGCACGACGGCGCTCCTTGCGGCGGGCTTTTTCTTCACCAGCCTCGCGCTGTCATGGATCGCGAGCTACGAGCACCGCCCGGCCACCGTCATCAATACCTCGGGCGGCCCAGTGGCGCCGGCCCCGCCGGGGCCCGGGGGCAGCCAGCCGGCGGCGCCGTTGAGCACCGGCGGCGGGCTCCTCAACCAGATGGAAAAAGGCTTCCCGACCCTGCCGGCGGGATCGAACCCGAACTTCAAGCCCGAGCCGCCGAGCGCGCCGCAAGCGCCGCAATCGAAATAGCGGCGCCCCAATGAGTGCCGCAGCCCCCGCGCCGAGGTCCAAACTAACCACAGCGCGGCGGCTTCACTATTGCATTAGAAGGCCCACATAAGCCTATGCAAGTCATCGACTTTAACGGGCGCTTGCGGGCCTTTATCCAGGGCGCGGCAGCTATTCCGGAAAATCGCTCGTCGAATCGAACAAGGCAGGCTAAGCGATAGGTCCCATGGCGCGGTACATATTCATCACCGGCGGCGTGGTTTCCTCACTTGGCAAGGGTCTCGCTTCCGCAGCGCTCGGCGCGCTGTTGCAGGCGCGCGGTTACAAAGTCCGCCTGCGCAAGCTTGACCCGTATCTCAACGTCGATCCGGGCACGATGTCGCCCTACCAGCACGGCGAGGTGTTCGTCACCGACGACGGCGCCGAGACCGATCTCGACCTCGGCCATTACGAGCGCTTCACCGGGCGGCCCGCCACCCGCCAGGACAACATCACCACCGGCCGCATCTACCAGGAAATTTTGCTCAAGGAGCGCCGCGGCGATTATCTCGGCGCCACCATCCAGGTCATTCCGCACGTCACCAACGCGATCAAGGATTTCATCCGCGAGGGCAACGACGGCTTCGATTTCGTGCTGTGCGAGATCGGCGGCACCGTCGGCGATATCGAGGGCCTGCCGTATTTCGAAGCCATCCGTCAGATGGGCAACGACCTGCCGCGCGGCCACGCCATCTATATTCATCTCACGCTGATGCCGTTCATTCCCTCGGCCGGCGAACTGAAAACCAAGCCGACCCAGCACTCGGTGCGCGAATTGCGCGCCATCGGCATTCAGCCGGATATTCTGCTGTGCCGCAGCGACCGTGAAATTCCGCTAAGCGAGCGCAAGAAGCTCGCGCTGTTCTGCAACGTGCGCGAAAGCGCGGTGATCGAGGCGCGCGACGTCGACAATATCTATGCGGTGCCGGAGGCCTATCACGCCGCCGGCCTTGATTCCGAGGTGCTCGCCGCGTTCGGTATCGACAATCCGCCGCCGCCCGACCTTGCCACCTGGCACCTCATCAACGAGCGCATCCGCAATCCGGAAGGCGACGTCACCATCGCCATCGTCGGCAAATATACCGGCATGAAGGATGCCTATAAGTCGCTGATCGAGGCGCTCTCCCACGGCGGCATCGCCAACAAGGTGAAGGTCAGGCTCGACTGGATCGAGAGCGAGGTGTTCGAGAAGGAGGATCCGGCGCCGTTCCTCGAACATGTCGACGGCATTCTGGTGCCGGGCGGGTTCGGCCAGCGCGGCGCCGAGGGCAAGATTCTCGCCGCCCAATTCGCCCGCGAGCGCAAGGTGCCGTATTTCGGCATCTGCTTCGGCATGCAGATGGCGGTGATCGAGGCGGCGCGCAATCTCTGCGGCATCGAGGCGGCCAATTCGACCGAATTCGTGCAGACGAGCGAGCCGGTCGTCGGCCTGATGACCGAATGGATGAAAGGCAACGAGCTGCAGAAGCGCGGCATCAGTAGCGATCTCGGCGGCACCATGCGGCTCGGCGCCTATCCCGCCGTGCTGCAGCGCGGATCGCAGGTCGCCGCGATTTACAACGCCACCGAGATTTCCGAGCGCCATCGCCACCGCTATGAGGTCAACACCGCCTATAAGGACCGCCTCGCCCAGCACGGCATGCGGTTTTCCGGCATGTCGCCGGATGGCATTTTGCCGGAGATCATCGAATACGACGATCATCCCTGGTTCATCGGCGTGCAATTCCATCCCGAGCTGAAATCGCGGCCGTTTGCGCCGCACCCGCTGTTCTCGTCGTTCATCGAGGCGGCGGTGGAGCAGTCGCGGCTGGTGTAAGGCGGCCTCGCGACCGCGTTGAGCGGCGCGCGATCCGTGCCGCGCATCTTTGGTGCGCCGGTATCCGGCGCGGCTAAGGCCCGCACGCGGTTCGTGAATTGTAGCTTCAAAGAAACAAAACCCGCATAGACCTTGGCGAAGGCCAATGCGTTCGAACATGGGGCCAAGTTGTCAGGCCGCCAGCGCGTAGCCCAGATCGCGCAACGGCAGGCGGCGCACCCGCTCCCCGGTGGCGGCGAAGATGGCGTTGCCCAGCGCGGGCGCCAGCGCCGGGAAAGCGGGTTCGCCCATGCCGGTCGGTGGATTCTCCGACTGGATGAAATAGGCATCGATCGTCATCGGTGCGAAAGGCAGGCGCAGAACAGGATAGGCATTGTAGTTCTGCTCCTGAATTCGGCCGTTTTCGATGTTGATCTTCAGCCCCATGGCGGTGGAGAGAGCGTCGGTGGACGCGCCTTGCGCCTGGGCCTCGGAGCCAGCCATGTCAATGATAGGGCCGACATCGAGCACGACGACGATGCGATCGATCTTGATCCGCTTGTTGGCGTCCACGCTGAGCTCGACCGCCTGCGCCACATGGCCGGCGTGAGAGTAGCACCAAGCCAAGCCGAGACCGCTGCCGTTTGGCAGTGTCTTGCCCCAGCCCGCCTTCTCGGCGCACAGCTTGATCACGTCGGTGACCCGCTTGGGGCTGAAGTTGACGCTCTTGTCCTTGGGCGCCAGCTCGGGCACGTCGCGGTTCACGGCATCGATCAGAAACGCGACGTGGTCGCGGCCCGAAGCGAGCGACAGTTCATGCATGAAGCTTTGCGCGGCGAAAACCTGGGCGTTGTCGCCCGGCGCGCGCCAGGCGCCGGTGGGAATTTTTAGCGGGAACATCGTCTTGGCGCGGCGCAGGTTAGGCGCCTTGATCGAGTATTTCAGATTGTCGGTGAGGTTTGCGCCGGTGGCTTCCTTTTTGCCGTCGGCGGTGAAAGTGATGAAGTGTTCCCGCCAGGCGTCGAGCCTGCCATCTTTGTCGATCGCGCCCTTGAACTGATGGTAGCCGGCGGGACGGTAGAAATCGTGGCCGAAATCGTCTTCCCGGCTCCATTGTAGTTTGACCGGGCCATTGACCTTCTGCGCGATGGCCGCCGCTTCGCAGGTATAGTCATTGACCAGTCGCCGCCCGAAACCGCCGCCAACGCGGGTCTGGTGCATGACGATTTTATCTTGCGATATGCCGGCCACCTTCGCGACCAGCGGCAAGCCGCGATCAGGTTGCTGGGTCGGCACCCACATTTCCATCACGCCATCATGCCAGTGCGCCGTGGTGTTCATCGGTTCCAGCGGCGCATGGGCGGCGAAGGGATATTCGTAGTAGGCCTCCACCGTCTTGGCGGCGTTGGCGAACGATTTGTCCACGTCACCGACATTGTTGTCCGGCTGCTGCGGAAAATCATTCGCCACTGTCTTGGCCTGGGCCGAGAATCGCGAGGTAGAATCCCGCGACGCCGCGCTGAAGTCCCAATCCACTTTGAGCTTGTCCTTGGCCTGGAAAGCGCTCCAGGTGTCCTTGGCGATGATGGCCACGCCCGGCATCACCTCGACCGGCACGCCTGTGCCGTCCACGGCAAAGGCGTCGAGCACGCCGCGCTGGCCTTTGATCTCATCCACATTGAACGATCGGACCTTGCCGCCTGCTGCCGGGCATTTTGTGTAGCTGGCATAGACCATGCCGGGACGTTGCACATCGATACCGAACAGCGGCTGGCCGCTGACGACCTTGGGATCGTCGACGCCGCGAAAGCGCTTGCCGATCAGACGGTATTCGGAGCGGCTCTTCAGCTTCAGGCTGTTGGGGTCGGGTACCGGCATTTTCGCGGCCGCAGCGGCCAGCGACCCGTAGGTCGCGGACCTGCCGCTGGCTGTATGGGTCAAAGATGAATCCCGAGCAGTGACCTCCGACGGATTCACGCTCCACGCCGCGGCGGCGGCGGCGATCAGCATAGACCTGGCGCCGGCGCCCGCCTGACGCAGCTGGTCCCAGGCGCGCGGGATGGAAGTCGAGCCTCCCGAGCCCTGGTAGCCATAGACCTTGGGATTGATGTCAGCTTGCTCCACCACGACGTGGTTCCAGTCAGCGTCGAGCTCTTCGGCAATGATCACGCCGAAGGAGGTCTTGATGCCCTGGCCGATTTCCGGACATTTGGAATAGATGGTGATCGTGTTGTCAGGGGCGATGCGGATGAAGGCGTTGATCGCCTGGTCTTGCATCACCTGATCGTTGGCGTCCGCTGTCTCGGCTGCGAATGCCGAGTCCCCGAGATGGAAGCCCAGCACCAATCCGGCGGCGCTGGCGCCGGCCAGTTTGAATAAGGTGCGCCGTCCCATCGATGAAGCATTGGCTGCCGGTACGGAGGCGACCTCACGCATCAGTGCCGAGAAATAAACGTCGGACCGGGCAAAGTTGGACAGGATGTCAGCCATGGGGTGCCTCCTGGGACTCGGGTGCCTGGGACTTGGGTAGCTGGGACTTTGGTAGCTGGGACTTTGGTAGCTGGGAGTTGGGTAGCTGGGTCGCCTGCATTCGCAGATTGGCCACATCGCTGCCTGTCAGGTGCGCGCCTTTGGCGCCAAAACGGGCGGTGACGTAATTGGCCACGGCCGCTATGTCATCGTCGGAATAGCCCTCGCCGAAGGCCGGCATGAAAATCTTGCCCTCGGCGGTCTTGCGGTTGACGCCATTGATGACCGTCTGCGCCACGTTGGTGGCACTCGGATCGTTCACCGCGCGCACGCCAGTGAGGGTGGCATAGCCGGTGACCGGGCTCACGCCAGTCCAGTCATGGCAACTGGCGCAGGCGCCGGCAAAGATCTTTTCGCCGCGCGGATCGAAGCCCGCCACCACACCCTCCTTGTACGACGCCGGCGCAGGCGTCGTGACGGTGCGCGGCAGGTCGCTCGCCTGGGCGGGTATGCTGCGCAGATAAGCCACCAGCGCGTGCACGTCATCCGGCACCAGATAGCTGAGGCTGTCGTCGGCGGCTTCGCCCATCGGGCCGGCCGCGCCGCCATGTCCGTTGGCATGGCCGGTGGAAAGATAGAGATAGACGTCCTCGTCGCTCCAATCGCCGATGCCGGACTCCTTGTCGCCGGTGATGTTGTAGGCGCGCCAGCCCGCGGTGACGGCGCCCGAAAACTTCCGGTGATTGTTCAGCGCAAAGGCAAGGTTGCGCGGTGTATGGCACTCGCCGCAATGTCCCATGGCCTCGGCAAGGTAAGCGCCGCGATTCCATGGCTGGCTCTGGCCGATATTGGGACGAAAGCGTTCATCGGGATTGAACACCACGTCCCAGAGCGCCAGCAGGGCGCGCTGATTGAAAGGCCAGGAAAGCTGGTTTTCCTTGGCGGGGGCATGGACCGGCGCCAGCGTGAAGAGATAAGCCTTGATGGCCAGCGCGTCGTCGTCCGTCATCAAGGAATAGGAAGTGTACGGCATGGCGGGATAGAGCTTCTCGCCATCGGCGCGAATGCCCTTGTGCACAGCGGCCAGGAATTGGGCGTCGGTGTAGTTGCCGATGCCTGTTTGCTTGTCCGGTGTGATGTTGGTGGAATAGATGGTGCCGAATGGCATGTTGAAGGCGAAGCCGCCGGCGTAGGGCGCACCGCCGGGTGCCGTGTGGCAGGCTTGGCAGTCCGCGGCATGAGTCAGATATTCGCCGCGCTTGACCGGATCGGCACTGGCAAGCTCCTTCGGAACCCCGGTGATATCGCCGCCTTTGTAATCCGCCAGCGCCACGGTCGAGCCGCCGGCGAAAGACATCGGATCGCGGCCAAGGAACGTCCAGCCTGCGAAACCAAACGCGACGAAGAAAATTCCCGCGCCGATAATGCCGATGATTTTTTTCATCTTCAGGCCGACTTGTTCATGCCGACTTGCTCAGGCCGATTTGGCGGCGGCGTTCTTGATCGCCCGGCGGATGCGGATGTAAGTGCCGCAGCGGCAAAGGTTGCCTGCCATGGCCGCGTCAATGTCCGAATCGTCGGGGTGAGGGTTGCCGTCCAGCAGCGCCGTGGCCGACATGATCTGGCCGGCTTGGCAATAGCCGCATTGCGGCACGGTGTCTTCCATCCAGGCCTGCTGGACCTTGGCGCCGTTGGGCGTATTGCCAATGCCTTCAATGGTGACGACGGCGCGGGTGCCGACATCGCCAACGGCCAGTTGACAAGAACGCACCGGCTTGCCCCCCACATGCACGGTGCAGACGCCGCATTGGGCGATGCCGCAGCCATATTTGGTGCCGACCAGATTGAGATGGTCGCGCAGCACCCACAGAAGCGGCATGTCGTCGGGCGCATCGACCTGTCGCGATTGTCCGTTGATCGTGAGAGTGAGCATGTCTCCATCCCTCTGACAGCAAAACCGACACACCAATATAACGAATTGAAACTCGGAAGGCGTCATCCGCCTGTACACGTTTACGGCACCGCCGCGGCTCACCGGCCCGAATAATCGCCGAAACCGGAAGGAACACCCGAACAAGCCACCAACAACGCAGGCGTATCCGCGATCGATGTCCGGTCTGAAGTTGACAAAACCATGGCACCGTCAATAACGCTTTGCTGGCGTCGAAGATCGTTTCGCATGCTGGAACCGAGAGTCCATGTCTTCCTTCGTAAAATTCAACATGTCTTCCTTCGATAAAATCCGACACGGCTTCCTTCGTAAAATTCAATAAGGCGTGGGTGGCCGGGACAAGCCCGGCCATGACGATGTAATGTTGCGTCCATAATCGGACAGGAGAGGAAACCCCAATGATCTACGAAATGCGCGTCTATCGCTGTCTGCCGAATCGCCTGCCGGCCTTGCTCAACCGCTTCGCCAACGTCACGCTGACGCTGTGGGAGAAGCACGGCATCAAGCAGGCCGGGTTCTTCACGACGCTGATCGGCGAATCCAATCATGAACTGACTTATTTTCTGGCGTGGGAATCGCTCGCCGATCGCGAAAAGAAGTGGAACGGCTTCATGAGCGACCAGGCCTGGATTACCGCGCGCGCCGACAGCGAGAAGGACGGCCCAATTCTGCAAAACATCAGCAATCAGTTCCTGCAGCCGACCGCGTTTTCCGCGGTGAAATAACACGCACCATCGCATCGGATTTGCACGCGCGGATCGTCCCGCCTTCGCTCCCTGGGCGAACGACGGCGGGTATGAGTCTGCCGCAGCGCGAAGGCGGTAGCCGGGAGACCCGAATCCATAACCACCGTCCGTGATTATGGATTGCGGGCTCGCAGGCTCCGCCTGCGCCCCGGAATGATGCAGGACGTTCTCGAGAACCCTCAACCCCGGAGAAAAGGATGGTCATGGCGGACAAGGCGGACGCGACCCGCAGAGCGACTAATCCGCTCTACAACGATCGGAAGATGAAGCTCGGGACGTTTTGCACCAACCTGAGCGGCGGCTGTGCGATCACGACCATCGATGGCGTTCTCGAAGCCGACTGGCCGAGCACGCTGAAATTGGCGCAGCTTGCCGACGCCATGCAGTTCGAGGCCCTGGTGCCGGTCGGCCGCTGGCAAGGATTTGGCGGCAAGACCAATTTCAACGGCGCCGGTTTTGAGGCCTTTTCCTGGGCCGCCGGCATCGCCGCGTCGACGCGCTATCCGGGGATTTTCGCCACCTCCCACGTGCCGACCGTTCACCCGATCATGGCGGCCAAGCAAGGACAGACCATCGACCACATCAGCCGCGGACGCTTTGCGCTGAACATCGTCACCGGCTGGCACAAGCCGGAGATCGAGATGTTCGGCGCTCCGCTGATGGATCACGACAAGCGTTACGACATGGCCGAAGAGTGGCTCTCGATCATCAAGCGGCTGTGGAGCGAGGAGGAGGATTTCGATTTTTCCGGCCGCTTTTACCAGATCAAACGCGGCCATCTGCAGCCTAAGCCGCTGCAAAGACCGTATCCGGTTCTCATGAATGCGGGCGGCTCGGAGCG
>DATAWA010000023.1:0-17063 GCA_036267435.1 Xanthobacteraceae bacterium
GATAGGAAAAGGCGGGCGGCTTCATCCGGCGGTTACACTCTCGGCACGCGCTTTGACTCGGTGCCAAAATCTGTGCATCAATCCAAAGACATAGATCAATTCCACCGTTGAAACCAGCGATGAAGGCAGCGCGATGAAGCCGGCGGCATTCCGCTACCACGCGCCAAAGACGCTTGACGAAGCGGTCGCCGTGCTCGCCGAAGTTGCCGACGACGACGGCCGCGTGCTGGCCGGCGGCCAGTCGCTGGTGCCGACCATGGCGTTCCGCCTGGCCAAGCCCACCCATCTCGTCGACATCAACGGCGTTGCCTCGCTCAATCGTCTCGCCGTCGAGGGCGGCAAGCTTTGCATCGGCGCTTGCGTGCGCCACGCCGCGTTTCACCAGCCGGCGTGCGAGGGCCCGCTCGGCGCGCTGTTGTCCGACGTGGTGCGGCACATCGCCCATTATCCGATCCGCAATCGCGGCACGTTTTGCGGCTCGCTGGCGCATGCCGATCCGGCCTCGGAATGGTGCCTGGTCTTGGCGGCGCTCGACGGCGAGATTTTGGCCAAAAGCGCGCGCGGCGAGCGCGTCATCGCGGCGCGCGATTTCTTCAAGGGCGTCATGACCACGGCGCTCGCCGATGACGAGTTGCTGGTCGAGGCGCGGCTGCCGCTGTTGCCTGCGGGAACGGCGGCGGGCTTCTACGAGTTCAGCCGCCGCGCCGGCGATTTCGCGCTAGCCGCGGCGGTCGCCACCTATCGCCTGGAGGCCGGCAAGATCGTTGCGCCGCGCGTCGCGATCGGCGGCGCCGAGGTCAAGCCGCGCCGCATCGGCGAAGCCGAGCGCGCGCTCGACGGCGCGACGCCGGGTGACACTGCGTTTCGCGCCGCGGCGCAAGCCGCCACCGCCGCGGTCGATCCGATGGAGGACATTATCAACACCGCCGAATTCCGGCGCGATCTGGTGCTGGCGGTGACGCGCCGGGCGCTGGAGCGGGCGGCGGCGAAGTCGTGAGCGGAGAATCCAATGTCCGCTCGTCCCCGCGAAGGCGGGGACCCAGTCCTGGATTCCCGCTTGCGCGGGAATGAGCGGATGAGTGTGCTGACCCCTCAGACCAAAAAAAGCTGGATCGGCCAGCCGGTGACGCGGCTCGAGGACCCGCCGCTCGTCGCCGGCCGCGGCGCGTTTGCCGGCGACATCAACTTCCCGCATCAGCTTTTTATGCGCGTGGTGCGCTCCGCGCATGCGCATGGCCGCATCGTCGCGGTCGACACCGCGGCGGCGCGCGCGCTGCCGGGGGTGTTCGCGGTGTGGACCGCCGACGACATCGCCGAGGTGCCGCCGATCGATTTCCGCGAGGGCTCGATCCCGGCGCTCGATCCCTATCGCCAGCCGGTGCTGGCCAAGGACCGCGTGCGCTATGTCGGCGATCCGGTCGCCGCGGTGTTCGCCTCCGACGCCTATTTCGCCGAGGACGCCGCCGATCTGGTCGACGTGCAGATCGAAGAATTGCCGCCGCTTCTAGACGCGCAAGCCGCGCCGGCCGAGTTCTCGCCGGGCTTTTCCAGCGAGGCCGCCGTGATCCGCCAGGGCTATGGCGACGTCGACGCGGTGTTTCGCACCGCGCCGCATATCGTCGAAGCCGCGCTTGCCGTCGGAAGGCATTCCGGCGTGCCGCTCGAGACGCGCGGCGCCATCGGCCGCTACGACGCCGCGCGCGGCATTCTCGAACTGCATGGCGCCGCCAAAGTGCCGCACCGCATCCAGGAATTACTCTCCCGGATGCTCGACCTGCCGCCGAGTTCCATTCACGTCCACGAATCCCATGTCGGCGGCGGCTTCGGCGTGCGCGGCGAACTCTATCCCGAGGATGTGCTGGTCTGCGTCGCGGCGAAACGGCTCAACCGCCCGGTGAAATGGATCGAGGACCGGCGCGAGCATCTGATCGCCGCCAATCATTCGCGCCAGCAGCTGCACAATATCCGCGCCGCGGTCGACGACAACGGCGTCATCCTCGCCATCGACGACCGCTATTTCCACGACCAGGGCGCCTATGTCCGTACCCACGCGGCGCGCGTCGTGCATATGACGGCCGGCATCCTGCCGGGGCCGTACCGCGTGCCAGCCTACCGCGCCATCGGTCATTTCCGGCTGACCAACAAGACGCCGGCGGCGACCTATCGCGCGCCCGGACGCTATGAGACGACCTTCGTGCGCGAACGGCTGGTCGACGCCATCGCGCAACAACTCAACATCGACCGTATCGACATCCGCCGGCGCAATTCAATCACCGCCGAAGAGATGCCCTATCCTCGCCCGCTCGAAGCGCTCGGCGAAGAGATTCATTACGACTCCGGCGACTATGTCGGACTTCTCGACAAGCTGTTCGCCAAGATTGGCTGGGACGAGTTGAACGCGACAGTCAAGGCGCGCAAGGCCAAGGGCGAACTGGTCGGCATCGGCGTCGCCATGTTCGTCGAGAAAAGCGGCCTCGGCCCGACCGATGGCGTCAATATTTCGATCGACACCTCGGGTATGGTCGAGATCGTCACCGGCGGTGCCTCGATCGGCCAGGGTTTTGAGACGGTGATGGCGCAGGTCGCCGCCGACGCACTCGGCGTCGACTATCGCCAATGCCGCGTCATTCACGGCCAGACCGACCGCATCGCCTTTGGCATCGGCGCGCATGCCTCGCGCGCCACGGTGATGACCGCCTCGGCGACCCATGTCGCGGCGCTCAAGCTGCGTGAGAAGGCACTCGATATCGCCGCCGAACTCCTGCAGACGACACCCGAGACGCTCGACATCGTCGACGGCGAAGTCACGCGCAAGGACCGGCCCGGCGGGCCATCGATCGGGCTCGGTGCCATTGCGCAAAACCTGGCGCCGACCTCGAAGACGCGCGGCAACCGCGATCCCGGGCTGTCCGCCGAAGGCTGGTTCCGCACCGAGCATCAGGTGTACCCCTACGGCAGTCATGTCGCGGTGGTGTGCGTCGACCGCGACACCGGCGGCGTCACCGTCGAGCGTTATTGCATCGCCTACGACATCGGCCGCGCCATCAATCCCGCGACAGTGCACGGCCAGATCGTCGGCGGCTACGCGCAGGGGCTCGGCGGCGCGCTGTTCGAGGAATTCACCTACAGCGACCGCGGCGATCCGCTGGCGGTGACCTTTGCCGATTATCTGCTGCCCGCCATGCACGAGACGCCGGCGCCGGAAGTTCTGCTGCGCGAGGATTACGCCTCGCCGCTCAATCCGCTCGGCATCAAGGGCGCCGGCGAGAGCGGCATCACCGGGGTCGGCGCCGCCATCGCCTCCGCAATCGATGACGCCATTGGCATTCCCGGCGCGGTGACGGAGCTGCCGATCACGCCGCAGCGGCTGAAGGCGATTCTGAACGGGCGATAAGTTAAAATGCGTGTGCCGCTCATTCCCGCGCAAGCGGGAATCCAGACCAGACCGGGTGCCACTGGGTCCCCGCATTCGCGGGGAAGCGCGATTTTTCTTTCTTCACTCCGGCTTGAGCTTGGCGAATTTCACGACCTTGCGCCACTTCGCCGCCTCGGCAACGACATAGGCGCCAAAATCGGCCGCGCTTCCTGGCAATGCCGCACCGCCGAGAGCGGTCAGGCGCTGCTGGAAAGTGGCATCGGCAAGCGCCGACTGGATGCCGGCGTTAAGCCGCGCGATGATATCCGGCGGCGTTCCAGCCGGCGCGCCGAGGCCGACCCACTGGCTGGCCTCGAAACCCGGCACGACGCTCGCCACCGTGGGCACGCCCGGCAACAGCGGCGACGGCACCGTGCCGGTCACAGCGAGCGCGCGCAGCTTGCCGGAACGGATGAAATCGATCAGCAGCAGCACGGTGCCGACGACGCCATCGATCTGGCCGCCGAGCGCGTCGGTGATGGCCTGTGGGCCGCCGGCATAGGCAATGAATTCGACGTCGGCGCCGGTTTGCATCTTGAAGAATTCGCCGGCGACATGCTGCGGCGAGCCAAGCGGCGGCGTGCCGATATTGATCTTGCCCGGCCGCGCCTTCGCCGCCGCGATCAATTCGGGGAGCGAGGTCGCCGGAAACGCCGGGCGCACGGTAATGACCATGGGAAAGGCGACCACGCCGCCAATCGGCACGATGTCGTGCAGGAAGTTGAAGTTCAGATGGTCGTAGAGCGAGGTGTTGATGGCGTTGCTGCCTGAGATCAGGAGCAGCGTGTAGCCGTCCGGCGCTGTGCGGGCGACCATCTCGGTGGCGAGATTGCCGCTGGCGCCGTTGCGGTTCTCGACCACGACCGCCTGGCCGAGCCGCTGCGACAGCCATTGCGCGATGAGGCGGGCGACAACATCGGGCGCCGCGCCCGGCGCCGAGCCGACGATGAGACGAACCGGCCGCGACGGATAGCTGTCGGCCGCCGCGATCCGCGGCAGCGCGGCAAACGACGCCGCGCCGGCAACGCGCTGCAGGAAACGCCGGCGGGCAATCGACGCAACACCTGACATGATAACTGACATGAAGCTCCCTCGATGCGCGCGCGGCGCTCTAATCGATATGAATGCCGATCGATTGAACGAGCGGCGTCCAGCGTGCCACTTCTTCGGCCATGAAGCCGTCGAATTTCGCCGGCGTCCAGCCGGTCACCGGAACCACCGCGGCGTCGTTGAGCGATTGCGTATAGGCCTTGTCCGCCATGGCGACGGCATTCGCGGCCGCAATTTTGCCGACGACGTCCGAAGACGTTGCGGCCGGCGCGAACAGGCCGAGCACCTGCTGCGAAACCAGACCCGGCACACCCGATTCGACCGCGGTCGGAATGTCCGGCGCCATCGGCAGACGTTCGGGATTGGTGATGGCAAGCAGCCGCAGCTTGCCGGTGCGGTGGAATTCCAGCAGTTGATTGGTCATCGCCGGCACCACGATCGGAATCTGCCCGGCAATCAGATCGGCCATCGCCGGCCCGGCGCCGCGATAAGGCACGTGCGGCAGGTCCTTGATGCCGGTCAGCGATTTGAACATTTCACCGCTGAGATGATTCATCGTTCCCGCGCCGGGCGTGCCATAGGACAATTTGCCGGGATTGGCCTTGATGTAACCCACGAGCTCCATCAGCGTTTTCGCCGGCATCGACGGGTGCACGACGACGGCGAAGGTCGAAATACCCAGCATCGAGACCGGCTGCAATGCCGTCATCGGGTCGATCAGCGGATGGCTCCGCAGGATCATGTCGGCCATGTGGATGGCGGTGCTGCCGAGGAAGATGGTGTAGCCGTCGGGCGTTGAATGCGCGACCGCGGTCATCGCCACCGATCCTCCGGCGCCCGGCATGTTCTCGACGATAACGGTGCCGAGCGTGCGGCTGACTTTGTCGGCCCACGGCCGGCCGACGATGTCGAACACCCCGCCCGGCGGGAACGGCAAAACGAGGCGGATAGGCCGCGACGGGAAAGTATCGGCGCAGGCAAATCGCGGCGCCGCAGCGAACGCGGCGACGCCTATGGCCGAACGCAGCATTTCGCGGCGTGACGTTCTCATCTGTTCCTCCCTTACGGTCTTTTATTCTGTTATCCGGCGGGCCGGATTTAGATCGGCTTGAGATTGGCAAATTTGATGACTTTCGCCCATTTGTCGGTTTCGTCGGCGATGAATGTGCGGAAGTCGGCGGCCGGCATCCCTGCCGGCAAGAAGCCGAGCGCATCGAGACGCGCTTTGATCGCCGGCTCGGCGAGGGCCACAGCGATGGCGGCATTGAGCTTATCGACAACCGACGGCGGCGTGTCTTTCGGCACGCCGACGCCGAGCCAGCCGGCCACGTTATAGCCCGGCACACTCTCGGCGATGGCGGGAACGCCGGGCAGAGCGTCAAGCCGTTTTGCGGTCGTCACCCCGAGCGCGCGCAATTTTCCGCTTCGGATGTCTCCGATGCAGGACACGATGGGATCGAACATGGCCTGCACGCGGCCGGCCTGCAGGTCGATCTGCGCTTCCATTTCGCCGTGCGCCGGCACCTGCACCATCTGCACGCCGGTCAGCATCTTGAAATATTCGGCGCTGAAATAGGTCAGATTGCCGGTGCCGGTGGAGGTCACGTTGATCTTGCCCGGGTTGGCCTTGGCATAGGCGATGAACTCGCCAACCGTCTTTGCCGGAAACTCCGGGTTGACCACCATGACGAATGGATTTTCGCCGAAACTGCCGACCGGCGCGATGTCGCGGATGAAATCGAATTTGAGATCGGAATACAGCGACGCATTGATCATGTTCGGCGTGCCGACCAAAAGAATGGTGTAGCCGTCGGGCGCGGCGCGAACGACCGTTTCGGTGGCGATGTTGGTGCCGGCGCCGGGCCTGTTTTCGACGACGAAGGGCTGGCCGAGCCGCTCCGACAGCGATTGCCCGATCAGCCGCGCGACGACGTCCGGCGCGCCGCCGGCGACAAAGCCGACGACGAAACGAACCGGCCGCGCCGGATAATCGTCCGCCAGCGCGAGCCGCGGCAATGCTGCGGCGGCGCCCGCCGCCAACAGAAACCTCCGTCGCGGCAATTCCATACCCAACCTCCCCTGCTCCCTTTCGCTATTCCGCATTGATCTTGGCGAACTTCACCACCTTGGCCCATTTTGCGGTTTCGGCAACCACGAATTTTGAAAACGCGGCGGTGCCGATCGGCACGGTCTCGCCGCCGAGGTCCTTGATGCGCGCCTTGAGCTGCGGATCGGTAAGTCCCGCCGTGATATTGTCGCTGAGAATTTTAATGACGGCGTCGGGCGTTCCCTTCGGGGCCGAGGTGCCGTCCCAGGCGGTAGCGTCGAATCCGGGCAGCACTTCGCTGACACTCGGCACCTCCGGCAAAATCTCCGAGCGCGTTGCGCCGGTGACGGCAAGCGCCCGAAACTTGCCGCTGCGGATGAAGCCGATGGCGGTCGAGAGAGTAATGATGAAGGCTTGCACCTGCCCGGCCAAGAGATCCGTGATCGCCGGTGCCGGCCCGCGATAGGGCACGTGAACCACGTCGATGCCGGCCTGCATTTTAAGAAGCTCGATCGCAACATGCATCGGCGTGCCGACGCCGGGCGAGGCGAAATTGATCTTGCCGGGATTGGCCTTGGCGTAAGCGATGAAATCCGCAAGCGTCTCGGCCGGAAACGCCGGATTGACCAGGATCACCATCGGCAGCCGGATAACACCGGCAACCTGGACAAAATCCTTGAGGAAATCGAAATCCAGATTTTTGTACAGCGAGGCGTTGATCGCGTCGGCGGTGACCGAGGTAAGGAGCGTGTAGCCGTCCGGGGCGGACTTCGCGACCGCGCCGGCCGCGACATTGCCGCCGGCGCCGACCCGGTTCTCGACGATGAACGGCTGCTGCAGCTTCTCCGCCAGCCACTGGCCGACCAATCTCGACACCAGATCGGGCGTGCTGCCGCCGCCGAAGCCATTGAATATGTGAACGGGCCGCGCCGGATAGTCGAGCGCGAATGCAATGCGGGGAACGGCCGAACCCGCAGCGGCCGCGGCAATAGATAAAAAATTCCGACGCGGGATTTCCATAGGCGGGTCTCCGGCCGAGCCGCTTAAGAACGGCGCAAGCCTAACCCGCGCTAACCACCGAGAGAAGAGCCGCGACAATCAGTCCGATGCCCGAATTGCCTTGAAAAACTGGGAGCGGGAGGACCGTTGTTGCTAGGAGCGCTTGCGCGGAACCTTCTTGCCTTCCTTGCGCGCTTTCGAGAGCCCGATCGCCATCGCCTGTTCGCGGCTCTTCACTTTGCCGCCGCCTTTACCGCTTCGCGCGGTGCCGCGCTCATAGCGCCGCATCTCGTTTTCGACGTCCTTGCCCGCGCCGGGGGAATATTTGCGTTTCCTCTTCTTGGCCATCTCTTGCCTCCAATGTCCTGTCTCCAATGATCGATCGGCAATCGCAACGACAATCGAGGCGCCGCTTCGTCACGCCGCGATTTTCAATACGACCTTCCCCTCGGTGTGGCCTTGCTCGACAAAATCCATGGCGCTTGCCGCCTCCGCCAAACCGTAGGTCCTGGCGATCTTCGGCTTGACCTTGCCCTCGTCGATCAAGCGCCCGATTTCTTCCAGTTCGCCGCCGTTTTCCTTGCAGGTATAGCGCAGCGCGCGCACGCCGGCGGCCCGCGCTTTCTCCTGCGACGGCTCGGCCAGCGTCGAGACCAGAATGCCGCCCCGCTCGAGCACCGCAAACGACCGTTCCTGCGTTTGCCCGGCAATGAGGTCGTAGACCAGATCGACATCCTTGACGACGTCTTCGAACCGCTGCGTCTTGTAGTCGATCACCTCGTCGGCACCGAGGCCGCGGACGAAATCGACATGCTGCGTCGACACCGTGGTGATGACATAGGCGCCTCGCGCTTTGGCGAATTGAATGGCGAAATGGCCGACACCGCCGGAGCCGCCGTGAATGAGCACCCGCTGTCCTGCCCGGAGCTCGCCGTAACGGAACAGGCCCTGCCATGCGGTGAGCCCGGCCAGCGGCACCGACGCCGCGGCGACGAAGTCCAGCGAGCGCGGCTTGGCCGCGGCTTCGCTGTCCCGCACGATGGCATATTCCGCATAGCCGCCGTGCTCGATGCCCAGCATGGCGAATATCGCGTCGCCTTTTTTCCAGTCGTCGACGAGGCCGCCGCGAGCTTCGACGATGCCGGCAATGTCGCGCCCTGGCACGTAAGGCAGATTGTCGCCCTTAACGGCGGGATATTTGCCTTCGCGGATCTTGTAATCGACGGGGTTGACGCTCGCCGCCATGACCCTGACCAGCATTTCCTCCTCACCGAGATCGGGGCGAGGTAAATCTTCCATTTTCAGGACCCCCGGACCGCCGAAAGCGTGAAAGCGCAGCACCTTCATGATCGTTCTCCATTGTGGATTGGATCGGTGTTAGGCAATGCCGAAACGTCCCGGCGCCAGGATGGTTCCGGCCTTCAGGCCAACGGAACAGCCGCGGCGGAGAACCGCCGCGGGTTCAAGTCTCACCGCGCGTCGAAGCCGAATGACGCTCAGTGCGGACTCATGCGCGCCGCGCCGGGCTGGCCCGGCACCTTGAAACGCTTGCCGGTGTCGGTGACCTTGGTGCCGTCGACGCGCAGAATGGAAAAGTCTTTGTCCATATAGTTGCCGACGTAGATGTATTTGCCGTCGGGCGTGAAGGCGACCGCTTCCGGCAGGGCGCCGACCTCGATGTCGTTTAATCGCGTGACTTTCTTGCCGTCGACTTTCAGCACCGTCACGACGCCGTGCGGGTGATAGTACCAATCCGATTTGGGATGATTGGAGCCGGTCGCATCGACCGCGACCGCGAGATTGCCCTTCGGGCTGAACGCCAGGCCCTCCGGACTGTCCGGCACCGTGACGTGATCGATGACGTGCACGGGGTCGGTCAGATCGATGACACTGACGGTATCGACGTTGCCATCGGACGTGCCGTTATTGCCGTTGTCCGCAGTCAGCGCAATCGCGCCGTTGGGCGACACGACGACGTTGTAGGGAAACAGCCCGGTCAGCAAATCCTTCTTATTGTAAGTCACCTTGTCGCCGTCGACGTCGAGCAGCGCGACCTTGTTGGCGGAGGCCTTCGAAGCCAGCGCGTGCTTGCCGTCCGGCGTAAAGACCACGGCGGAGACTTCGTCCCCCATGTCGACGGTGCCGACGAGCTTGACGTCGGTCCCGTGGATCGACAGCACCGAGATCGACTTGCCGGCGCGATTGGCGACCAGCGCCAGGTTGCCGGCCGGGTTGATCGACAAGCCCGACGGCTGTTTGTCGCCCTCGACGGTGGCGACGAGCTTGGCCGGCTTGGCCTTAAGATCGATGACGTAGATTTTGTTGTCGGGAACCTGCTTCCAGTTATCGCCATCCGGTACGGCATTCATCGAGTCGGCGACGATCGCCAATGAATCCGTCGGGTCAACGGCGAGATTGACCGGCGGCCCGACGACCGAATTCTTCAGTGGCAGATTGGCGACGATTTTCGGATCCAGCGGGTTGGCGACGTCGACGATCAAGACCGAGTCTTTGCCCGGAGGCGACACCGTGGTCTTGCCGTCCGTGAAGCTCAGCTTCTCATCGTCGCCGACGATCATGAACGGCGCCGCGCGCGCGGCGGTCACGCCGAGCACGACACCGATCATGGTGACGAGCCTCAGCGTCATGGGCTGAAAGCGCATGGAATCCTCCCGGAGAAACCGTGTATTTGCTTGTCGGGTCTTGATGCCCGTGAGGCGATCTTGGCGCGTTGCCCGGGGCGCGGCAAGTGGGTCGTCCTCGGGGAATGATCGCAACCGGTCCGGCTCATGCCTCCTATACCAGGTTAAGCAAACTTCCATCGGGATACGGCGCCGGCTTTACCAGCTTCCAATGCCGTACGTGGCATTTCTGGCGCCGGAGGCCTCGGCTCGCAGCAGCCGAGCTGCAGACGCGACGTTCGAGGAAGCTGGTCACAGCCGCGACGGAAGCTATTCATGAAAGACGCCATACAGCCGACCCAGAAGGAGGTATTTTTCGACGCCGATGACATCATCGTCTCGAAGACCGATCTCAAGGGTCGCATCACCTACGCCAATCAGGTGTTTTGCCATATCGCCGGCTATACCCAGGCCGAATTGCTCGGACAGCCACACAGCATCCTCCGCCATCCCGACATGCCACGCGCGGTGTTCAAGCTGCTGTGGGACACCGTTCTGGCCGGCCGCGAGATCTTCGCTTACGTCAAGAACATCACGAAAAGCAGAGATTACTATTGGGTCATTGCTCACGTAACGCCATCGTACGACGCCAACCACAAAATTATCGGCTTTCATTCCAACCGTCGCGTGCCCGACCGCTCCATTATCAAGAATACGATCGCTCCCCTCTATGCCGAGATTCTGCGCGAGGAAAAGAAACACGCCAACGGAAAAGAAGAGCTCGCGGCAGGCTATAGCTTCGTGACGAACTTTCTGAAATCGAAGAACACGACTTATGATGCGCTCATCTTCTCGCTTTGATCGCCGCCGTGCAGCCGTGGTTGCAGTAACCGCCGGCATTCTCACGGCATCGCTGGCTTTGATTTCCGGCCTGCTGGGTTATCCCCTCATCGAACAAGCCTGGATGGCCTCCTCGATTGTCTACGCGGTACTTTCGCTCGCCCTTCTATCGAGAGGCGAGACCAAATCCGAAAGTCCAGAACTCACCGTGATCGAGCGAATCATCTCGGTGTGCGGGGAGATAAGCAAAGGCAATTTCGAGGCCCGGATAACAGAAAACACCGAGGACGGAGTTCTCGGCGATGTCCAGCACAAAGTGAACGATATGATCGACCGCTGCGACGCATTCGTCCGCGAAGCAACGGCCAGCCTTCAATCGGTGTGCCAAAATATCTACTACCGCCGGATCATGCTGGGCGGCATGCGCGGCTCATTCCACGTCGCCGCCGAAATCATCAACAATGCGGTAAAAATGCAGGAACAGGCGGTCGAAAAAGCGCGGCACGACGCCGATTTGGAGCATGCCAAGGTCATCGGCACGATTGGCCAGGGCCTCGACAATCTAAAAAAGGGCGATCTCACGTTCCGTCTCGTCGATTTACCCGAAGCCTTCGCCGCCCTGAAGGTCAACTACAATTCGGCCGTGCACGACCTCGAAACGGCTCTCGCCAATGTCGGGCACGTTGCCGCTTCGGTCTATGGTCAATCGCAGGAAATCAGCAGCGCCTCGGACGAGCTTTCCGGCCGCACCGAGCGGCAATCGGAGATGCTGGGCCAATCGGGCTCCTCCATCGAGGAACTGGTCGATGCCGTGAACAAGGCGGCGGACGCCTCTACCCGAACCAAGGACATCATTGCCGCCGCGAAGGTCAACGCTGTCGAGAGCATGGGAGTCGTGCAGCAGTCCGTCCAAGCGATGGGGCGCATCAAGGATTCGTCGGAGAGAATTGGCGCCATCATCGGCGTTATCGACGAGATCGCCTTTCAAACCAATCTCTTGGCCTTGAATGCCGGCATTGAGGCAGCCCGGGCCGGAGAAGCCGGCCGCGGTTTTGCGGTCGTCGCGTCGGAGGTGCGCAATCTTGCACAGCGTTCCGCGGATGCTGCGAGGGAGATCAAGGGATTGATCGTGCAGTGCACGAACGACGTTGCGAACGGCGTCGAACATGTCGGGGCGACGGGGCAAGCTTTCGAAAATCTCCGGGATCAGATTGGAGTCATCGACGGTGGAATAGCCGACATCGCCGGCAACGCCGTTGCGCAATCCTCAACGATCAAGGAGATCAACACGGCGATCGGCGAGCTGGACGCCACAACGCAGCAGAACGCCGCAATGGGAGAAGAGGTGTCGGCTTCGTGCCGCTCTCTCGCCGATGAAAGCGGGCAACTCACCGAGTTGCTGAGCAAATTCGTGTTCAGGGATGTGCAAACGCAGGCCGGGGCGTCCGGCGAGTTCGGCGGGTTCGGCGAAGACCGCAGCACGGCAGGAGCGCGAGCTGCCGGATCCGCCCGGGAAGCCGCTTAAGGTAGAACATGCCCGTTCCGCCGGATCATGAAAAGACTGAACTTAACAAAGAGCTGCTGCTCCAAACCATTGCCTACGACCTTTTGTGGACTGTTTTTCATGTCGGCACCGTTACCACGCTATTGAACGGTTGCGGCCGAAACGATGGAAGTACGACACTGAGGCCGTGGCGCCACCTCCTCAGTGACAACAACAAGATCATGCAACTGGCGCTCCGCTACGGCACGGAGATCGGGCTGACGCAGGAAATGACCGTCGCCATAGGAAAGCTTTACGACGCGTTAGCCGCTGAAAAGCTTCGGCTGGCGCCATTAGTCGAAAGCTCAACCGGTCGATCGAGCGTGGACCGCCAACAGGTCATTTCGGCTGGCACGGCATGGAGGCATCTGGCCAAGAACGCAAAGTCGATCCTGACGACCTTTGAGGGCATTGGCGCGCGTCATTTGGGAAATCTCCTCAGCGAAGACACGCAGACGCTTTTGCAATTTCTTAATGAAGCAGCCGCTGGCAGTGACAGGCGCGTTGGCTTTTGCGGCGACATTTCACTGCCGGTGCTGAAACAAATGCGCCATCAGCCGCGCATAAAGATCGAAGGCCGATGCACGGTCATGCTCGGAGAAAGGTCCATTGCCGCCGACTTAAAGGACATTTCGGTGAGGGGCATAGGCATTGTTTGCGCTCAACCCCTCCCCGACAAAGGAGCCATTGTTTTGGTCCTGGAAGACGGACGTCAGCTCAAGGCAAAAATCGCCAGCACGCGGGGTGATCAAGTCGGACTGCTATTGGACTCTCGGTTAAGCTACAATGATCCGTTGTTCCGTCGTCCGACCGGACAACACAGTCTCGCCCGATCAAACGCCGCCGCCTGAAGCTTGGCCGCGCGCCGCAGCGCCCGGAAATCGCCGACAGAAGGAGCAGGCAGCGTCAGCGCGATGCCGCCTGCGGGCGCCATGCCAGCAGCCGTCGCTCTAGGAGAAGAACCGCGTAGTACATCGCCATCGCGACGACCGCCATGATCAGAAGTGCGGTGACCGCCCCCGTCATGTCAATCACGTTCAGCGAATTGGTGATGTACCAGCCAAGCCCGGCGCTGGCGCCGACAAGCTCTCCCACCACCGCGCCGGTCAGCGCCAAACCGATCCCAATCTTGGTCGCGGCGAGCAACCAGGGAATAAGCGACGGGATCAGCACATGGCGCAGCATCTGCCATCGGCTCGCGCGCATGCTGCGCAGTGCATCGACCAGATCATGATCGATGCTTTCGATTCCCTCACGCGTGTTGAACAGCACGACGACAAAAACGATCGATACGGCGAGGAGAATTTTCGACAAAATGCCGATACCGAACCAGACGACGAAGAATGGCCCCAGCGCCACGCGTGGCAGGCCGTTGATACCGATGACATAGGGGTCCAACACGGTGGCTGCGAACCGCGAGCGCGCCATCAGGACCCCGCCACAGATACCGACCAGAAGCCCGAGGAATAGGCCACCGACGGTTTCTTCCAGGGTCGGCAGCAGATTGCGCCACAGATCGCCGTTCTCCGCCATTGCTGCGAGCCGACCGATTACGAGCAACGGCGAGCTTGCAAGCGAACTCATGCCGGGATCGGTATCCGCCGCGATCTGCCAGCCCACGATCAGGACAAGCGCCAGCAGCCATGATGCAAGACGAGAGGATAGGCGCAAAGCGCCGCCGCTTCTCCCTTGGCCCGAGCGTGTAGCGGTCCTCACTGCTCCATCTCCCGCGCAGCCGGCAGCGCGTCCCAAACCCGGCGCTGCAGATCGTCGAAACCGGCGATAAACCGGCTGGCATGGTAGTCGCGCGGACGCGGCAGCGGAACGGCGATTTCACATTCGATCCGTCCGGGACCATGGGACATGACGAGCACGCGGTCGGCCAGCACGACGGCCTCTTCGATGTCGTGAGTCACGAACACCACCGTCTGTTGCGACTCCGCGAGCAAGCCGAGAAAGAAGTTGCCGACGTGGATCCGGGTCTGGGCGTCAAGCGCGCTGAAGGATTCGTCCATCAGGAAGACCGCCGGATCGTAAGCGAGCGCACGGGCGATGGCGACGCGCTTTCGCATGCCGCCGGAAAGCTGTCCCGGAAACAGATCGGCGGCATTGTCCAGTCCGACGTGGGCAAGCAATGCCCGCGCGCGACTTCGCGCCGCGGCGGCGGACGCACCCGCCAATCGAAGGGCGAGCTCGATATTGCCGCTGGCGGTGCTCCAGGGCAACAGCGCATCGGTTTGAAAGACAAAACCGACGCGCGTTTCGCCGCCGCTGCCGAATTCAATATTGCCGGACGTCAGCGGCACCAATCCGGCAATCGCCTTAAGCAGCGTTGACTTGCCGCAACCGCTCGGACCCACGATGGCGACAAACTCGCCCGCCGCAACCGAAAAGCTTACATCGCTTACCGCCGGCACTTCGGATATCCGTTGCGCGCCCCGCTGCGGGTAACGCACGGAGACGTTCTTCACCACCAAGCTGCTGCGGCTCGCATCCACGGCCGTGATCAACGCGACCGTTTAAGAGTGGGGAGCGTTCTGCGTCAGCGACTCGTAGCTCGGAAAATCGTTGGTCGGAAAGTCGCCTGAGTTCAGCAGCACATCCTTGCAGGCGTCATAGAGCTCGCGCGTAAACCGCGTCTCTTTCCATTCAGCCTTCATGTAGAACTCCAGCTCCGCCTTCAGGACGTCCTCGCTCGTGCCTTGGCCCCAGTATTTCTGTGCCGTCGACGCCGCGTAGCTCGGGTCGGAGTACATGCGCTGGACGGCCTCGTTATACGCCTGCATCATGAGTCGAAACGGCTCGGGATCCTTCTTGACCTCATTGGTGCGCACCATGAAAACGTTTTGCGCATAATGATAGTCGCGGAAGTCGAAAACCATCTGGACTTCGTGCTGATTGATGCCCTGATCGAGCGCCGGGCTGAACAGCGTCCCTGCCGCCACGGCGCCGCGGATGATGCCCTGCAGGATGGTGGGCGGTGGACCAAGCGGCACGAGATGCACGGCACTGAAATCCATGTGCGCTTTGGTTTTCAGCGCCCACTTCAACACCACCTCGCTGGCCGCGCCGGCGCCGGTAATCCCGACATTAGTCCCTTTCAGGTCTGCCAACGCGTGATACGAGGACCCCTGCTTGGCGACGAGCGCGTACAGCATGTTCGTCATATTCGTGCCAACGATCGTCACACCGCCGGGAACGGCATTGGCTTGCGCCAGGCGCAACGGCGTATCGGCAGCGACCATGGCAATATCGCCGGTCCCGCCTTCGAACTCGGTGGCCAGTCCGCCGCCGCCGGTAACCGTGATGAGCTTTACATTGAGGTTCAGCTTAGGCGCGAAGTCGGCGATTGCATTGCGCAGCGGCAAATCAAAAAATCCGGGAGTGGATTCCAATATCGTTAGTTCATAGGGCTGCGCAGCTTGAGCGGTAAATGCGGCCAGTGCCGCTACGAGTCCTGTCGTTAGGCCCGCAACGCAAGGCGTGACGCGGTACCGCATCGTTTTCCTCCCTGAGCTTCTTTTTTTTAGCTGACTTCACTATCGCTCAGGTCGGAAAGCGTTACAAGCTGGCTTAAGCTGCGCGCGGCAGCGCCCGGAATTCTCCGGGACTCGCCATGTCCCAGGCGGAGGCGTAGCGCCGGTCGGCGGTGCCGGCGATGAGTTCGCCGGGCTTGAGCGGCGGATAGAGCTCGGCGAAGCTTTTCACCTCGCTGGGCGACACCCGCCGCGAAAAATGCGCGAGCGCGAATTGGGTCGGATGATCGAGACCCGCCGCCGCAACCAGCTCGGCCAGCGCCTCGATCGTGGCGCGCTGGAAATTGTAGACGCGCTCGGCCTTGTCCGGCACCACGAGCGCCCGCTGCCGCGCCGGATCCTGGGTCGATACGCCCGTCGGGCAGCGGTCGGTATGGCACGACTGCGACTGGATGCAGCCGAGCGCAAACATGAAGCCGCGCGCCGAATTGCACCAGTCGGCGCCGAGCGCCATCACGCGGGCGATGTCGAATGCGGATATGATCTTGCCGCTGGCCCCGAGCTTGACACGGCCGCGCGCGTTGATGCCGACAAGCGCGTTGTGCACGAAGTTCAGCCCTTCGCGCAGCGGCATGCCGAGATGGTCGGTGAACTCCAGCGGCGCCGCACCGGTGCCGCCTTCCTTGCCGTCGACGACGATGAAATCCGGGTAGATGTCGGTGTCCAGCATCGCCTTGCAGATGGCGAGGAACTCCCATGGATGGCCGACGCAGAGCTTAAATCCCGCCGGCTTGCCGCCCGACAGCCGCCGCATGGTGGCGATGAACTGCAGCATCTCGATCGGGCTTGAAAACGCCGAATGCCACGACGGTGAAATGCAGTCGACGCCAACAGGCACGCCGCGCGTGGCTGCAATCTCGGCGCTGACTTTGGCGCCGGGCAGCACGCCGCCATGGCCGGGCTTGGCGCCCTGGCTGAGCTTGAGCTCGACCATCTTGATCTGATCCTGCGCCGCATTGGCGGCGAACTTGTCGGCGCAAAACGTGCCGTCGGCGTTGCGACAGGAAAAATA
>DATAWA010000024.1:0-12943 GCA_036267435.1 Xanthobacteraceae bacterium
GCGAAGCTTAAGGGCGCGATCACCGGCCGCGCGCTTTACGATGGGCGGCTCGATCCGCGGGCGGCTTTGGCGCTTGTGCGCGCGGCGGAGAAGAGCCTTGCTTAAGGCACGTCTCATCCCCTGCCTCGACGTCAAGGACGGGCGCGTCGTCAAGGGCGTCAATTTCGTCGATCTGCGCGACGCGGGCGATCCGGTCGCCTGCGCCATCGCCTATGATGCGGCGGGCGCCGACGAACTCTGCTTCCTCGACATCACCGCGAGCCACGAGAACCGCGGCATCATGCTCGACGTTGTCCGGCGCACCGCCGAGGCCTGTTTCATGCCGCTCACCGTCGGCGGCGGCGTGCGCAGCATTGACGACATCCGGGCGCTGCTGACCTCCGGGGCCGACAAGGTCTCGATCAACACCGCGGCCGTGGCGCGGCGCGCTTTCGTCAAGGAGGCGGCGGAAAAATTCGGCGACCAGTGCATTGTGGTCGCGATCGACGCCAAGCAAGTGTCGCGGCCCGGCGAGCCGGAACGCTGGGAGATTTTCACCCATGGCGGCCGCAATCCGACCGGGATCGATGCCGTCGGCTATGCCCGCGACGTGGCGGCGCTCGGCGCCGGCGAAATCCTGCTTACCTCGATGGATCGCGACGGCACCCGGCGGGGCTTTGACATTGCCCTGACCCATGCCGTGGCCGATGCGGTTGCCATACCGGTGATCGCCTCGGGCGGCGTCGGCAACCTCGATCACCTCGTCGCCGGGATCCGCGACGGCCATGCCACCGCCGTGCTCGCCGCCTCGATTTTCCATTTCGGCGAATATTCGGTGCGGCAGGCCAAGGACTATATGGCCGCGGCCGGCCTGCCGATGCGGCTCGATCCGTAGCTGCCTTGCCCGAGAAATGATAAGGCAGGGATGACGAGAGAATCCGCGATGCCGACGTTTACCCTTCACGATCTGGAAAAGCGCGTCAACGACCGCGCGCGCGAGAGTGCGGATGTGTCCTACACCCGCAAATTGCTCGACCGCGGCGTCGCGCACTGCGCCAAAAAGCTCGGCGAGGAAGCGGTCGAGGCCGCAATTGCCGCCGTCAGCGAAGATAAACAGCGCATGATCGCCGAAGCGGCCGACGTGCTTTACCACCTTCTGGTCGTCCTCCATGCCCGCGGCATCGCGCTGGACGAGGTGGAGGCCGAGCTCGGCGCTCGTAGTAGCCAGTCCGGCCTCGACGAGAAAGCTTCGCGCAAGGGCGGCTAAGGTCAGGCGCATGGAGCAACGCACCGAAACCGATGTCTCGCCCTATCGCGTGTTAGCGCGCGCCGATTGGGCGAAGTTGCGCGAAGACACGCCGATGACCTTGGATCCCGCCGAGGTCACCCGGCTGCGCTCGATGCACGACCGGCTCGATATGTCGGAAGTGGAGGACATTTACCTGCCGCTGTCGCGGCTACTGTCGCTCTATGTGGCGGCGACGCAATATCTGTTCCGCGCCCAGGAGGGCTTTCTCGGCACCGAAGACGCCAAGGTGCCGTACATCATCGGCGTCGGCGGCTCGGTCGCGGTCGGCAAGTCGACCACCGCCCGCGTCCTGCAGGCGCTGCTGGCGCGCTGGCCGAACGTGCCCAAGGTCGATCTCATCACCACCGACGGATTTCTCTATCCCAACGCCGTGCTCGATCGCGAAGGCCTGATGGAGAAGAAGGGCTTTCCGGAGAGCTACGACCTGCCGGCGCTGCTGCGCTTTCTTTCCGACATCAAGGCCGGCCTGCACCCGGTGCGGGCGCCGGTCTATTCGCATCTGATCTACGACGTCATTCCCAATCAGTGGATCGAGATCGAGCGGCCGGACATTTTGATCGTCGAGGGGCTTAACGTGCTGCAGGCCGGACGGCTGCCGAAGGACGGCAAGGCGATTCCATTCGTCTCCGACTTTTTCGATTTCTCGGTCTATCTCGACGCCGAGGAGGACGTCTTGTTGTCGTGGTATGTCACCCGGTTTTTGACGCTGCGCGGCACCGCCTTCGCCGATCCGAAATCCTATTTCCATCGTTACGCGCGCTTGACCGACGCGGAGGCGATCGCCACCGCCACCTCGATCTGGGACCGCATCAATCTCGTCAATCTACGCGAAAACATTCTGCCGACGCGGCCGCGCGCCGATCTTATTCTGAAAAAGACCGAAAGCCATCAGGTCGCGCAGGTGGCGCTGCGCCGGATTTGACGGTTCAATTCAATTTTGGTGACTGGAGCGCAATCGTTTCAAATTGAATCGATTGCCGCTCGAGCATTTTGATGGAGCATGATCTTTTCGGAAAACCGGTTTCCACTTTTCCGGATCATGCTTTATGCGGCGACGGCCGCCGCGTCGGCGGTCGCGAGCGCAGCCGCCAGCCGCTCGCGATCGAGCGGTTTGATCAGAAACCCGTCCATGCCGGCGGCAAGACTGGCCTCGCGGTCCTCGGCCGAGGCGTTGGCCGTCAAGGCAATGACCGGCGTGTGCGGCGCATCGTCCTCGGCTTCAAAGCGCCGAATGCGGCGGGTGGCTTCGAGGCCATCCATGCCCGGCATATTCAGATCCATCAATATGTGATCGAACGGCGTGCCGGCGGCGCGGGCGGCCAGCCAGCAATCGACCGCGGCTTTGCCGCTGCCGGCCATGGTCGGACGGTGACCGAGCTTCTGCAGGAGCGCGCGCACTAACAGCGCGTTGATCTCGTTATCCTCGGCGACGAGGATCGACAGCCCGCCCGCAACCGGCGCCGCGGCCGGCGTCTCCGGCGGCTCGATCGGGGCGCCGTGATCGAACGCATCATCGGCGGCGAAGCGGGCGGCGAGCGAGGTGGCGCGCACCGGCTTGATCAGATAGCCGGTGAATCCGGCGTCCTTCAGGTTTGATAGTTCATTGCGCTCCGCGGGGGTGATCAGCATGATCCGCCGTGGGATCGCTGCGGTCATGCGGGCGAGCGCTGCACGTGCGCTGCTACCCAGCGCTTGATCCACCAAGACAGCGGCCCACGGCCGCTCCGGCAACAGCGCCGCCGCCACCGCTTCGTCGGGCACGATCATCGTATAGGCGCCCCAGCGCTGCAGCCGCCGTGCCAGAAGGGAGGCTTCGACGGCGGCCGGTGCGACGATGAGAATGTCGCTCCCCGACAGATCGGGCACCGTCATGGGCTGCTCGTCGTCGCCCGCGCGCGGCAGCGGCAGCGTCACGCGAAAGGTCGCGCCCGCGCCGGCCGTGCTGTCGAGCGCGATCGCACCACCCATGCGCTCGACGATGCGCTTGGAAATCGTCAAGCCGAGACCGAGGCCGTCATATTTGCGCGTCGAGCCGACGTCGGCCTGCTCGAATTCGAGGAACACTCTGGCCTGATCCTCGGGCGAGATGCCGATGCCGGTATCGCGCACGGCGATGACGATTTCATCCGGATGCCGGCCGGGCTCGGCGATGATCGAGACGCCGCCGGTTTCGGTGAATTTGATCGCATTGCCGACCAGGTTGAAAACGACCTGGCGCAGCCGCGCCGCATCGCCGATGACGCGCGACGGCAGGCGCTCGTCGACATAGCTGCAGATTTCGAGACCTTTGGCCTGCGCCCGCGGCCCCAACAGCTCGACCGCTTCTTCGACAAACGCTGCCGGCGCGAAGGGGGCCGGCGCCAGATCGAGGCGTCCGGCTTCGATCTTGGCCAGATCGAGCAACTCCTCGATGAACGACACCAGCGTGCCGCCGGAAGCCTTCATGGCCGCGAGATAGGTAGCCTGCTCGGGCCCAAGCGGCGTGTCGCCGAGCAGATCGGCCATGCCGAGGATGCCGCTGAGCGGGGTGCGGATTTCGTGCGACACCATGGCGAGAAAGCGGGATTTGGCGCGGTTGGCGGCCTCGGCCTGGTCGCGTGCGTCCGCGAGCGCGCGTTCGGCGATGGCCCGGTCGGTCACGTCGCGGCCGACGCTCTGCATTTCGCTGCCGAGATCGGAGCGCACGGTCACTTCACGCCATGCAATCCAGCGCGCACCGTCGGGCGTGGCGATTTTTTGGTCGTAGATCCGCGTGCCGTCGGCGAGCAGCATGGTCTCGCCTTGCTGTTCCGTCGCCGGCGCGAAACTCGTGCCCAACAAGTCCTCGCGCGGGCGTCCCGCCAGCGCGCAGAACGCGTCGTTGGCGTAGGTGATCGCACCGTTGCCGTCGCGGCGCACGATGACGTCGCCTTGCGCCTCGAAAAAACTCTTGGCGCGTTCCTGCGCCTCGCGGAATTCCCAGTGCCGGTCTTCGGCCTGATCGAGACGCGATTCTAGACCGCGCAGCTCGGCCTTCATCTGCCGGACGCGCGACAACAGGATGCCCATGCCGCCGCAAGCCGCGCCGAACAGCGCCGCCACGCCGATGGCGAACGACTTCGGGTCGTAATGGGCGGCGGGCGAGGTGGCGCCCGACAAAAAGCCGAAGGCGACCGCGAAGGCCATCGAGGTGATGGCGAGCGCGCGGACGAGGATCGACAACAACCGCCGGGTGATGATGGCGGGTCTTCGGATGTTGGTGCGATCCCGCATTGGGTCGGTGTCCCCGTTTGCCTCGGCGGCGATCGCGCGCGGTGGCGAGCCGCGCTTTCAGTCGCAATTGCCGATGCAGTGAGGGATTTTGCCCCCGGAACCCTTGCGCATTGCTTGCGCCGGGCGCGCGATTGAGGCGTGGGCGGCCGCGATTGGTGAAAGGGTTGATGCTTTGTTAACATGCCGTGTTGGTGGGATTGCTTTGCTGACCTGTGCCGGAGAAATGTGATGGACAAAGCTGTGAGTTCGAAACGGATGCGCGGCAAGCCCGCGGGATCGACCGGATCGGCCGGCGCGGCGCGGCCGTCGCGCACCGAGGCCGAGGCCGCGGTCCGCACGCTCATTCGCTGGGCCGGCGACGACCCGGACCGCGAGGGGCTCAAGGCAACGCCGGCGCGCGTCGTGCGCGCCTATGAGGAATGGTTTGCCGGCTACAGCGACGATCCGAGCGAATACCTCAAGCGCACCTTCGAAGAGACCGGCGGCTATGACGAGGTCGTGGTGCTGCGCGACATCCGCTTCGAATCGCATTGCGAGCACCATCTGGCGCCGATCATCGGCCGCGTGCATATCGGCTATCTGCCGCGCAACCGCGTCGTCGGCATTTCCAAACTAGCGCGGCTGGTCGAGGTTTTCGCGCGGCGTCTGCAGATTCAGGAGAAGATGACGGCGGAGATCGCGTCCTGTCTTGAAGCCGTGCTCAAGCCGCACGGCGTCGCCGTGGTCACCGAAGCGACCCATCAATGCATGACGACGCGCGGCGTGCACAAGCCGGGCGTCACCATGGTGACGAGCCGGATGCTCGGTGTGTTCCGCGACCATGCCGAGACCCGCCAGGAATTTCTCTCCGCCGTCGGCATGCGCGGTATGGTTCACGGCAACGGTCCGTGAACAGCTTCATCAAAATCTAAGGCGCCGGAAAATCTAAGGCGCCGGCGCCTCCGCCTTTTTTTTCGATCTTGATGCTCTCGCGGCATTTATCCTCGTGATGAATGGCGAGGACATTCAGTCCGCTCGGAATCAGCATGTAACCCATGCTCTCCAGCCAGGCGCGCAAGGCCGCGAAATCGGTCTTGATGACCTCGATCAGCATGATCGGGCGATTGGCGGCGATGCTCTTGGCGCCGCCCGCCAGAGCCTCCAGCTCCATACCCTCGACGTCGATTTTTATCAGATCGAGACGCTGGAAATTGTACGAATCGAGGGTGATGGCCCGCACCTCGGTCATGTTCTTCTCGGAATAATCGATCGTCTGGCCGATGAATTCGGTGCTGTCGCGCTTTTTGAGCTCGAGGCTGCCGAAGCTTGAATTGACCAGGTAATTCGGCCGCGGAATTTTCATCGTGCCGGGCTGCCGCGTCACCGCGGCATGGAAAGCGCGCGCGTTGAAGCAATTGTTGATCGCGATGTTGCCGGCGAGCGCATAGTAGATGCGCTCCTGCGCCTCGAACGCAATCACCACGCCCCAATCGGTCATATGCTTGGCCCACTCGACGGTGTGCACGCCGAGATTGGCGCCGCAATCGACCGCGACGACACCGTCGCCGTAGTGCTGGCAGCGGATATCGAGGAGCTTCAACGCCAAGGTGACCTCGTTGGGATCGTAGGAGGCCTTGTCGAGAAGCTGAAAGCCGGCGCCGTAGACCATGTCGGGCGCCGTCGTATGCTGGTCGAACCGGTTCACGATCATGGCGCCGTGGTCGGTCGACGCAACGATGAACGCCTGGGGCCGCCGTGGTTTTTCCATTATGGTCCTGCGCGCTACGCCTGACGCTCAAACCGGCCGCGAATCAGCGCGAGCCGATGCTCAGCGGTCGCGAAATGGCAGTCAATGGGCGCGCGTTAAGCCGCGCGCCTGACCTCATCCGTCAGCGCGCGATACGACAGCGCCTCCGCCAGATGCACGCGACCGACTTTATCGAGGCCGTCGAGATCGGCGAGGGTACGCGCCACCCGCAGCACGCGGTGATAGCCGCGGGCGGTGAGCCGCATCGCGTCCGCGGCCTCGCGCAACAGCGCAAGCCCGCTTGCGTCCGGCCGCGCCACGTCTTCCAGCACCGCGCCGGACACCACGGCGTTGCTGCGGACATGCGGCAGGCCGATCGCCGCATAGCGCGCCGCTTGGCGTTCGCGCGCGCGCGCGACGCGCTCGGCGATCTCGCGGCTGCCTTCGGCTGGCTGCGGCAGGATCAGATCGGCGGCGGTCACCGCCGGCACCTCGATATGCAGGTCGATGCGGTCGAGCAGCGGACCGGACAGCCGCCCTTGATAATCGGCGGCGCAACGCGTGTTCGGCCCACGGCGGCAAGCAAAGCCGGGCTCGTCGGCGCGGCCGCAGCGGCACGGATTCATCGCCGCCACCAGCATGAAGCGGGCCGGATAGGTAACGCGGTGATTGGCCCGCGCAATGGAAACCTCGCCGGTCTCCAATGGCTGGCGCAGCGAATCGAGCGCCTGCGCCTGAAACTCCGGCAGTTCGTCCAGAAACAGCACGCCATGATGGGCAAGCGACACCTCGCCCGGCCGCGCATGCAGACCGCCGCCGACCAGAGCCGGCATGGACGCTGAGTGATGCGGCGCGCGGAACGGCCGCCGGCTGGTCAGCGCGCCGCCCTCGATTTCGCCGGCGACCGAGGCGACCATGGAGACTTCAAGAAGCTCTGCCGGCGCCAGCGGCGGCAGGATCGACGGCAGCCGCGCCGCCAGCATCGATTTGCCGGCGCCGGGCGGCCCGACCATCAACAGATTGTGGCCGCCGGCGGCAGCGACTTCCAGCGCGCGCTTGGCGCTTTCCTGGCCCTTGATGTCGGCAAGGTCGAGCGCCGGGCCGTCCACTTCCAGGATTTTCGGCTGCGGCCGCGACAGCACCTGCGTGCCCTTGAAATGGTTGGCGAGCTGGATCAGCGAAGACGCCGCGATGATCTCGATGTCGGGGCTCGCCCATGCGGCTTCCGGGCCGCAGGCGCCTGGACAGATCAAGCCCTCGCCGCGCGCATTGGCGCCGATCGCCGACGGCAGCACCCCGGCGACCGGAGCAATCGAGCCGTCGAGGCCGAGTTCGCCCAAAACCGTGAACCCCGACAACGCGTCGTGCGGGATGGCGCCAATCGCGGCCATCAGGCCGAGCGCGATCGGCAGGTCGTAGTGACTGCCTTCCTTGGGCAGATCGGCCGGCGCGAGATTGATGGTGATGCGGCGCGCCGGCAAAGCCAACCCGGAGGCGATCAGCGCCGAGCGGACGCGCTCGCGCGCTTCGGACACCGCCTTGTCGGGCAGTCCCACAATGGCGAAAGCCGGCATCCCCGGCGCCACCTGGACCTGAACATCGACGGGGCGGACTTCGATGCCCTCGAACGCAACCGTTGAGACGCGCTGGACCATCTCAGCCCCTGCTCAGGACGCGGCGGGGCTGTCAGCCCCGTCCTCAACCCAGACTAACCGAAGCTCCCAGAAGTTGGGGATTGTGGATTTGACAAACCCTACAGAATCGCTCCAGTTGATGATGTAGGCGTTTACAACTAGGAGATTCGTTGTGGCCACGTATCAGGAAGCCGCCTTTCTGGCGCATGTGGTGAATGCAGCTTTCGACCAGGATCATCCGCCTGGCGTTGCCGCGCCGTGGGCCGGCATCTATCGCTGCATGGGATGCCATAAAGAAATTGGCATTGCTCATGGGCACGTCCTTCCCCCGCAAACCGATCATCAACACACCCCGCAGCAAGGACCTATTCGCTGGTGGTTGATTGTGTACGCGGATCACAATCCGAAATAGCTAATGGCTTCTGGACGGCCAGAAGCCAATAGGCGAGACGGTCCAAGATCGGAATGAGCCGAACAGCAAGCCATGAGCGCATGACGTGTTCCTATTATTTGCGAGTGTCAGTCGTGTTATTTCGCTTTGACGCCACTGTTTTTAGAGCTGCCTTGAAGCGATCTTCATCCTCATCGCATTCGAGTTCGCGCGCCTTGTCGCGGAATTTATCGATTTGCGTTTTGTCGGAACGCTTTTGAGACTTAGCCATGACCAAACAACCCTCTCTGACGATTAGCAAAGTTGACGCTGCACATCGGCAGTTACGAACGGCAATCACCTTGTGGTTCGCTGAAAGCGATCCCGTTTCAACTCACACACTCGTCTTTGCTGCCTATGAAGTTCTCCACACAGTCAGCAAGAAACGTACTCCTTCGCGTCGAGACCTATTATTCGATTCAGACCGGATCAAGGATGAGTACCGATCCGAATTTAACAAGATCATCAAAAAGCCCGCCTATTTTTTCAAGCACGCAGATCGTGAACCCGAAGGCATCATAAACTTCGACCCGAACATCAATGTGCCGTTTATTCTTTTTGCTACGATTGCCCGCTACTACTGTAACATTCAAGAAAGCCAAGAGGAATCAACGTTTCTTTGGTGGCTTCGGATTAATCGCCCTCAACTCAATACCGAACTCGGAGGAAAAGAAATTGCGAACCTCTTTCCAGTCAAAACTCTGGAGAGTATTCGACGGATGCCTAAGCGCGATTTTTTCGAGGGCTTCCGCGACACAAAATATCTCCGTCGAAGGTTTGACGCGCTGGCAGCGAGCCATTTTATCGGTGTTATTAAGTAGGGGATTACGGACCGCTGTCATTTCTTCTTCCTCCGCCAATGGCGGAAACGCTTTGCCTTCCGCCTACATGGGTGCGTTTTCGTCAGTTCTTCGATATGTGAGGCGCTTGCCAGTGATGCCCTTAAGGGCGCGTGCGGCGCGATTTTCGTCGTCAATCCCGAGGCGAACGCGGTTCGAGTAACGGAAATCAAATTCAGCAAGATACCGATGGAGGTGTTTTTCAGCACAATGCTGATAGATGCCCTTCATGCCGCGCTTGAAGATCGAGTAGTAATTCTCGACCGTATTGCTGTGGATGATCGGATTGTCACCTTGCGGATAGCGAACGTATTCCTCGGCGGTATGTTCGACGCGGCCATGCGATTCAAACTCTCGGCCCAATGCCTTGTAGTGTTGGGCCTCGTCCGTCATGAAATGGCTCTCGCGGCGCACGTTCTGGCGAACCACCGGCACGATGTCGGCAATGCTGGTGCTGTCGACGT
Organism: Xanthobacteraceae bacterium; assembly: GCA_036267435.1. Classification (GTDB taxonomy): domain Bacteria; phylum Pseudomonadota; class Alphaproteobacteria; order Rhizobiales; family Xanthobacteraceae; genus BOG-931. Next base: position 9,634 of record DATAWA010000024.1, read on the forward strand.
GGAAGCTGCGGGCCGATCCGCCGCGCTCCACGAGGGTCAGAACGACGTTCTTGTGCGCGCCGCCGTGGCGCTGCTTGGGGACGCCTTCCAAGCGGCCGATATAGGTCTCGTCGGCCTCGACGGTCTGGCCGCTACCGCCCATTGGGGCAAGCGTGCCATCGCGCATCGCTTCGCGGATGCGATGGGCCAAAAACCATGCCGACTTGTAATCGAGTTCTAGCGTCCGGCTGAGTTGATGGGCGCTGATGCCCTTCTTGCTAGAGCAAAGCAGGTGAACCGCCTGTAGCGCCTTGTGGAGCGGAATGAGCATGGATTCAAAGACGGTGCCCACGGTAACGCGGAACTGCTTACGGCACTCCTTGGCGTAGCATTTCCAAAGACTCGCGCGGACACGGCCTTTCTTGTCCTTGACGCCCTTCAGTCGGCCAGCACTATCGACGCTGCCACAATGGGGGCAAACAACCCCTTCATTCCAAAGGATATTTTCGAGATACCGAAAGGCTGCCGCCTCGGTTTTGAAATGCTTTTTATCGAGTACAGACATCGTAAAAACCCTTATATATTAGCTATTTCCTTACTGAATCAGAGCCAACGGGGTTTGTCAAGTCCATATTCCCGCAGAAGTTGCAAGAACAATTCATGAACATGGCGTCGGCCTCAAGCGTTGGCCGTAAGCGTTTCCGGAGATTGCTGTCAGCGGCCGCCGGCGGCGAGCAATTCGCGCCGGGTCGCTTCGAGAATCTCGTCGGAAAGCTCGCCCTTGCCGACGGCGCGCGCCAGCAGCAAGGCGCCGACCAGCCCGGCCATGGCGGCGACGCCTTTGCGGCGGCGCGCAGCCTTCGAAGCGCCGGGCGCCGATTGGGCGAGGAGATCGATTAGGGGCTCTACGCCGTCGGCGAAGGCGCGCTGCACCGCCGCGCCGCTGCGCGCGGCGTCGGCGCCAAGCGCGGCGAAGATGCAGCCCCGCCCCGGCTCGTCGCGGTGGCTCGGCCGCAGATAGCGCAGCAGCAAGGCGGCATAGGCCTCGTCGGGTGCTCTCGCCGCGGTGCGTTGCCAATTGTCGGCGGCCTCCGCCGATGCCTTGCGGCAGGCTTGCGCCACCAGATCGTCTTTGGAACCGAATTGGCCGTAGAAGCCGCCATGGGTGAGGTCGGCCGCTTTCATGACGTCGGCGACGCTGACGCCGCCGAAACCCTTTTCGCGAAACAGCGCGCCGGCCGCGGCGATGACGCGTTCGCGATTTTCCGCGGCCTTGGCTCGGCTTACTCTCACGGCGCGCCTCTGCTATGCAGCCTCACGATTGACAAGTTATATGACGGTCGTCATGAATACGCAAGCAATGATGATGGCCGTCATCTAAAGCACGGCGGCTAGGTCAACGATCCAAGGCAACGGACGAAGGCACGGACGAGGTCAATGGCAACGACTGCGCTGGCGGAGGCCTTGGGCCGCCGCGATATCCATTACGGCTGGGTGGTGGTCGGCGTGACTTTTCTCACGCTGCTCGTCACCGCGGCCGCCATGGGCACGCCCGGCGTGCTGATCGTGCCGCTGGAACACGAGTTCGGCTGGAGCGACGCCGAGATTTCTTCCGCGCTGGCGCTGCGCATTTTGTTGTTCGGCTTGTTCGGGCCGTTCGCCGCGGCGTTCATGAATCGCTATGGCGTACGCCGGGTGATCGTCTGCGCGCTGGCGCTGATCGCGGCCGGCCTGTTGGCGTCGCTCGGCATGACGGAAGTCTGGCAGCTCGTCGTGCTGTGGGGCATCGTGGTCGGCGTCGGCACGGGCTTAACCGCCATGGTGCTGGCGGCGACGGTAGCGACCCGCTGGTTCAATTATCGCCGGGGCCTGGTCATGGGCCTGCTGGCGGCGAGCTCGGCCACCGGGCAATTGATTTTCCTGCCGGTGATCGCCGAGCTGACCACCCACTATGGCTGGCGCATGGCGCTGGTGTTTGTCTCGGTCATTCTCGGCCTGACCGCGATCGTCACGCTGTTCTTGATGCAGGACCGGCCGAGCGACCTCAATCTGCCGCTCTACGGCGAAACCGCGATCTCGCCGCCGCCGCCGGCCGGCATCGGGCTGGGCTCGCTGTTGATGTCGCCCTTGATCGTGCTGCGCGATTGCGCGCGGGTGCCGGTGTTCTGGGTCTTGTTCGCGACCTTCTTCGTTTGCGGCTGCAGCACCAACGGCCTCGTGCAGACGCACTTCGTCGCGCTGTGCCACGACTACGGGCTTGAGGCGACCATGGCCGCGAGCGTGCTGGCGATGATGGGGGCCTTCGACTTTGTAGGCACCATCGGCTCCGGCTGGCTGTCCGACCGCTTCGACGGCCGCTGGCTATTGTTCTGGTATTACGGGTTGCGTGGGCTGTCGCTGCTCTATCTGCCGTTCACCAATTTCACGTTTTACGGGCTGTCGATGTTCGCGGTCTTCTACGGCCTCGATTGGATCGCCACCGTGCCGCCCACCGTGAAGCTCACCGCCGACCGCTTCGGCCGCGAGCGCGCCGGCATGGTGTTCGGCTGGATCTTCACCGGCCACCAGATCGGCGCCGCGAGCGCGGCGATCGGCGCCGGGCTGATCCGCACCGAATATTCGACCTATCTGCCGGCGTTCTTCATTGCCGGGGTGCTGTGCATCGGCGCGGCGTTCCTGGCGATCTCGGTGCGCAAATCCACCCCGCATTTCGCCGTGGCGACGGCGGCGGCGACGGGTTGAGGCTGCCAAGCGGGGGATTGATCGCCCGTTGCGCGTACGCAAATATCGGCGCATCGGAGAAATTCATGGCACGGTATGTCGCTCTCGTTGACGGCAAACCCGGCGCCTTCGGCGTGGTGATCCCCGATTTGCCCGGATGTGTCTCCGGCGGTCCTACCGTTGACGGGGTGAGGCCATCACGCTGTGGGCCGAGGACGCCCGAGCCGACGGCGAAAAAATTCCGAAGCCGCGGACTGCCGAAAAATTACGTGCTGATCCCGACGTTAGGAAGGCGTTGGCGCAGGACGGCATTCTCGCCTATGTGCCGCTTGTTCTCGACGCCGGACGGCCGGTCAAAGCCAATCTGTCGCTCGTTGCCGGATTGCTCAATGCGATCGATGAAGCCGCCGAGCGCCGCGGTCTCACCCGTTCCGCCTTTCTCGCCAGTGCGGCGCGCGAAAAGATCGAAAGCGAAGGCTGAGTTTAACTTTTATTTCCGCTTCGCCTCGATCTTGTCCCAGATCAGCGCCGCGATGTCGGCGCCGCCGAAATTCTTTACCGAGCGGATGCCGGTCGGCGAGGTGACGTTGATCTCGGTGAGGTAGTCGCC
>DATAWA010000025.1:0-21930 GCA_036267435.1 Xanthobacteraceae bacterium
AAGGCCGATGTGTTCGACTACATTGAGTGCTTCTATAATCCGAAACGTCGGCACTCGACGATCGGATATCTAAGTCCCGTGGAGTTCGAAATGCAGGCCGGATTCGCTTAGGCGGGTGTCAACCAAACCGGGTGCAGGCCACCTATCGCGGACGCATACTTGCTCATCAAAGACGATAAGCTGGTCAAGGCTCACTTTGGTGCTGAGGCTACTAAGGCAGTTCGCTCGCTCAACCGAATTGATAGCAAAGATTGGCTTCCCCCGCTTTACTTCGGTTGTGGAAACGAAAATCGGGCGAGAAGGAATCGGTTTCCGAGTTTCTAATTAGGCTTGAGCGAGTCGCATATTATCTCTTCGTGACGCGTGCCGGCGTCAACGATCGAATTGCGCGATTTGCTGCGGTAATGAATGAAATAGATCTGCGCGAGGGCGCCAAAGGAAATGGCTTGGCGCTGGCGGATGGCGAACAGTCCGAGTTCATTCAACAACTTGACGGGGATATTTATCTAAAAAGCCGCGTCTGTAAGCCGGTGCTTCAACGGCTTGATGAGGCCTTGTCAACGGGTGGTGCGAGCTATGATGAGCTCGTCTCAATCGAGCATGTGCTACCACAAACAGTTGATGATGATAGTGAATGGAAAAAGCTGTTTCCCGATGACGAAGAGAGAGCGGCCTGGACACACAGGCTGGCTAATTTGGTCTTCTTGACCCACCGCGTTAATACGCGCGCTTCGAATTGGGATTGTGAAAGAAAGAAGGCTGAATATTTTGGTTCGGAGGATGGTTCGTCGCCATTTGTGATCACGCAAGAAGTGTTGCGTACCAAACAATGGACCCTACAACATCTCATTAAACGGCAATCGCACCTTCTACAGAGATTGGCTGAAGTCTGGAAATTGGATATTTCAAAAGTTGGAATTCAGGAGTCTGAAGGTGGTCTTTCTTCTAAAGGAGCCAAGCCAAGCCCGGATGAAATTCAAGCAAAACGTGAGCTAATCATGCGGGCTCTTAGCAAGCGAGATGGCAAAGAATTAATTCAGAGCAGCGGGGCATTGTACTCAAGCGTTGACGGAGCCGCTCGGGCAGTCTGTACTCTATCAAACCGACGGCCGACCGGGGCTCCTTATTGGTACGGATACTCCCCGCAGTGGGATGAGTATCTGTCCGGCGCAAGTGACTCCTATTTGGTTTTGGGATCTATGGATCGTAACAATGCTTACGCCGTTCCTTATTCGAGCATAAAAAAGCTCTTGAAGCACTTCCATAGGACGAAGGATCGGCATTGGCATGTTGAGCTGGAGGAAAATAACACCGGGCAGCTAACGATCGTCATTCCGAAAAGTGGATTGAGGTTCGACCTCACCGAATTTGAAATTGTTGGCACCACATAGAAGGTTTCGCTCATGCTCAAGAAAGGCATTTTTGGCAGAGACCTGAATCCTTGTACCGGAACGAACGCATTTTCGTTTCGGCGGCTTTTAGTGTAGCAAAAGGTCCGATCCAGCCGGTCGCTCCGGAGCCAGTCTTGTGTTGGTTCTCCTGTCCTTCGCCATGACGGCAGTGTGTGCAATCGCCATCGTGCACACGGGTGCGTCTCCGAGGCTTTCCAAAAAAAACGTAGAACGCCATTCAAATCCCCGCCGACACTCAGGACCAAGATTGTCGTAATGCTTTCACTGTCGCATCGCGGCGCATGCGCCTTCCGTCTGGCTTTACAATCCAGACAGAGCCTTTCGGCAAACTGAAAGTCCTCAATATGTTGCGGATGAGCGTTTTCAGCTTTCCGTCTTTGTGAGCATTTGTAAATCGACGCCCTTTCAATGGCCGTCTTTTTCGCTTCGCCATCGCGACCCTCCCGAGCTGCAATAGGAAGATAGCGCAACCAATCTCAGGAAAACAATGCCAATCGAGGCAATCCGTTGACGTCGGAATGTGGTCGTTGCCAATTATCTCAATCTACATCGACGTCGATGCCTGCCCGGTGAAGGAGGAAATTTATCGCGCCGCCGAACGCCATGCGGCGATGGGCGTCTTTCTCGCCACCGCCGGGCTTGACGCGGTGGTCCATGCTGAGAGGCCGCATGGATTGCCGGATCAAGTCCGGCAATGACGAAACATATTCCTCACCCTGAGGTGCTCGGCGCCATAAGCGCGGTTACGCGCGTCTTCGACGCGCTGTGGCGCCGAGCCTCGAAGGGCGAGGCCGCGGCGCCTCGGCCTGCATCCTTCGAGGCTCGCTCCGCTCGCGCCTCAGGATGAGGTGACATTAACTCACCACCACCGCCGCTGATAGAAATAGTTCTGGGCGCGGGGCAGTCCGTATTGCGGCTGCGCATAGCCGCCGCCGTACCAGCCGGAGTTGTAGCCATAGCCGCCGTCATCGCGCGCCATGGTGTTCTGCGACGGCATCCGCGTGATGAAGCCGCCCTGCGGCTGATTGCTGAGCACCGCGACGAATTCGGTGCGGTAATTGGTTTCGCTCGACAGCGGCTCGTCCGAGATGATGATCGAGGACAGCGGCACTGCGGTCGGCGCGATCTTGTCGAGCACCGCTTGCGGGAAGGTGATGCGGCCGAGCGCGTTCTTGGCGCTGTCGCCGTTGTCGATCGAGACTTCGGTCCAGCGCAAGCCGCCGCCATCGCGCGCCACCGCGGTGAAGATGTGCGTGCCGAGGGGCTTGTCGGGATCCTTGATGGCGACCGGGTATTGCTGGCTGAAGTCGTATACCTCGCCGCCGTCCGGCCATGGCTTGTGCGTGTCACGCCGCACGTAAAGCGTCCGCGTCGTGCGGCTGATGTAGATCGCGACCGGTTCGCTGGCGAGCCTGGCCTCGGTTGCGGCCTTGGCGGTGTCGTTCCGCTCGGCATCGGCCGCCTTGGCGGCGGCTTGCGCGGCTGCGGCGGCATCCTGCTTTGTTTTCACGTCGGCCTTGGCGGCGTCGCGCTGCGTGTGCAGCGCCGCGGCCTTGGCGGCGGCTTTCTGTTGCGCGTCCGCCACAGCGGCCTTTCTTTGGTCGGTCGCTTTCGGGTCGGCATTGGCGGCGGCGAGCGCCTTGTCGGCGCGGGCAAGCTCGGCGTCGGCCCGGGCCGTGAGGAAGGCGAGATTGCGCACCGCCGCGGGCGCCGCGGCCGCCGCGCGTTTCGCCGGCATGAGCGCGGCTTTCGCGGCGGCGGCGGCTCGCGCGGCGTCGTCCGCGTCGCGGGCCAGCGCCGCGGCGCGCGCCGGGATCGCGTCGATCGCGTCCTGTTTCGGCTGAAACAGCGCTGGATCGGAAAACGCGACGGGCTCGGCGTCGGTCGGCGAGATGATTACCCGCATGCCCATCGGCGCCTTGTCGAACACCTTCGCGGCGAAATCGAACGGCATGCGCACGCAGCCGTGCGAGGCCGCGTAACCGGGCAGCGGCCCGCCGTGCAGCGCGATGCCGTTCCAGGTGATGCGCAGCATGTTCGGCATCCAGGCGTCGTCATACATGGTCGAGTGGTGATCCTTGTTCTTCTCGATGACGGCGAACACGCCGGCCGGCGTCTCGCGCCCGGTCGTGCCGGTCGAGACCGGCGCGCGCAGGATCCAGCCGTCGGCATCGTAAAAGGTCACGTGCTGACTCTTGATCGACACGATCGCCATGATGGGGTCGCCCGCCGGGCGCGGCGCCGTCATCACGGTCTGACGCGGCGCAGCCGCCTGCCTGGCGCCGGCGGGCGGTATTGCTGTAAGCGCCGTCAGCGCAGCCGCGGCCAGGAGGGTCAGCATCGGCGGCTTGGTCATTTGATTCCTCGCCATTGCCTCGGTCGAAGCGGGATTCCCCGGAAGACATCGGTAGATTGACGCGAAAGTCTTCACATATGGTAGCGATTCGCGCGGCCCGCCGACAGCAGCGAACGCCTTTTCATCGTCACCACCGGGCTTGACCCGGTGGTCCATGCTGAGAGGCCGCATGGATTGCCGGATCAAGTCCGGCAATGACGGTCAGGGGTCGATCATCGTCTGTTATCCCAGCTCAACCGCTTCAACCGCCAGAATCGTTGGCAAATGCCGCGCGATCTCCTGCCAGGTCTCGCCTTCGTCGATACTCCCGAACACCGAGCCGCTGTTGGTGCCGAAATAGAGTCCTGCCGGGTCGCGGTCGTCGCCGGCCATGGCCTGGCGCAGCACGGTGAAGAAGCAGCTTTTCTGCGGCAGGCCTTGCCGCATCGCCTGCCAGCTTTGGCCGCCGTCGCGTGAGCGCCACACCGCCGCGGCGGCGTCGGGCGGGAAACGCCCCGCTGTGTCGCCGTTCAGCGGCAGCGTCCAGATGGTGTCCGGGTCGCGCGGGTGAACGCGGATGGGAAAGCCGAAGGTCGACGGCAGGCCTTCGGTGCAGTCGCTCCAGCTCCGGCCGCCGTCGGCCGAGCGCCAGACGCCATAGTGGTTTTGCTGGTAAAGCACGTCGCCTCCACCCGGCGCGCGGATCATGTTGTGCACGCAGTGCCCGATCTCGCCGTCGCGCGGCGCGGCGGGATGGTCGGCGGGGCCGCAGGCTTCGGCGTTCGACAGGCGATTGCGGCGCTCCCACGTCGCGCCGCCGTCCTCGGTCGCAAATACGCCGGCCGCCGAGATGCCGACCCAGAGCTTTTTCCGGTCATCCGGATCGGGGAGGATGGTGTGCAGCGTCAGCCCGACGCCGCCGGGAGTCCAGCTGCCGGCGGACGGGTGATCGGTGAGGCCATTCACCTTCACCCAATCCTTGCCGCCGTCGGTGCTGGCCAGAAGGCTCGCCGGCTTGGTGCCCGCATACAGCGTGCCGTGCGCGTAGCTGAGCGACCAGATTTGCGCGAAGCTGTCGGCGAACGGCAATGGCGCTTCGCTCCAGCCGATCATCTTCGCGACAGCGGGATCCTTGGCGGCCCAATCGTCCATCGTCCCCTTGGTGAGGCGGGTGACCGCCCAGGTGGCGCCGCCGTCGTCGCTGCGCCAGACGCCCGCGCCATACCAGTCGCCGCCGCCGCCGCCCCATAGCGTGCCGGTCTCGGGGTCTCCAATCATGTGGTTGATCGGCCAGCCGTTGCAGTAAGGGCCTTGCACCGTCCAGCCGCTGCGGTCGCTGCCGCCGGAAATCAGAAAGGCGCCCTTGGTCGTGCCGACCAATAGCGTCGTGCGCGTTGCAGACATCGGATTTTTGCTCTCCATCGAAAGCAACAGTGGACTATAAGACCATCGTCTTATTCTCGAAGGCTAGCGCGGGCCGCTTCTGTCAGCAATGATCGCCCTCTACATCGACGCCGATGCCTGCCCGGTGAAGCAGGAGATTTATCGAGTCGCCGAGCGCCATGCCGGGAAGGGCGTGGCGCTCAAGGTCTTTGTCGTCAGCAATTCGCCGATCGCAGTGCCGCGAAGTGAAATGATCGAGCGCGTCGTCGTCGGCGCCGGCATGGACGAGGCCGACAACTGGATCGCGCAGCGCGCCAAGCGCGGCGACATCGTCATTACCGCCGACGTACCGCTGGCGAGCCGCGCCGTGAAGGCCGGCGCTGCGGCCATCGCGCCGAACGGCAAGCCTTTTACCGAAGACTCCATCGGCAATGCGCTGGCGACGCGCAATCTTTTGGATTCGCTGCGCTCGGCCGGCGAGATCACCGGCGGCCCGAAGCCGTTTGCGCCGCGCGACCGTTCCGAATTTCTCTCCGCGCTGGACCGCGCCATCGTGCGGCTGACGCGCGAGGGGCTTGGGCGGCGCGACTGAGGTCTGCAAAATATGCTGCGTTTCCCGCAGGCGTGGCGCTTTTAACGATCCCGGGAAACATGCGAATTATCGGTCACGCCCCTATTGACATTGGTCCCCGCCATAGATACATGCGGTGACACTGTCGCCCAGAAGGACGCCAGCCGGGTGACGCCGGCCGGCCGGGGCGAGGACGGTTCCCGCGGGCGGGGTTGTCAGCCCCGCTCCCGGGCGGCTCCGGGCCAAAACGCCCGGCCGGCATTACGACCGGTCTGCGGGGATAAATCCCCCGCTGCACTGGGGCGGCGGGGAGCGGGTAACACTCGTTCCTGCGTAGTCCCGCCCCAGGAAGTGCGTGAACTGGAGCTGAGCGGTGGCGTTCGGTCGCTGCCGCAAGTGCCGGAGTGGAACGCCGGCAGGCGAGCGCGCCCGAAGCGGAAGGGCGGCGCAAGCCGCCTTGTCCGCGGCGCGCCCTGTGCGCCGCTCGCGTACAGGTCTTTCACTGCGGTCCGGTTTTGACCGCAGTGCGTCTGCCGGCGGTCCACTTCCTTTCTTTTATTTGCCGGAAGCGAGGCGCAAAGAGTTGCTCCGCAACAGCTTGGAACGTCTCGCTCTGGATTGGTGGCTTTGGTTTGGCCCGCCAATCCCGTCATTGCCGGAGTTGATCCGGCAATCCATGCGGCGAAGAGGCAGAAACAAAATTTCGGGTGGGCTGAAGTTCTCGCACTTCAGCATGGACCGCAGGACTCAAGTCCGGCGGTGACGAGGGAGGCTATGCGCGTGGCTGTTTGAAACTTGAATCGGAAACGACACGCCCGCGCGAAACGTCGCGGCAATGCGGACTACGCCGCGCGGACGCGGGCGAAGAAGGTAGCGACCTTGGTCTCGAGATCCTTGGCGCGCGACGACAATTCCGCCGTCCATTGGCTGATGTCGCCGGCGGCCGCGGCGCCCTTGCCGACGGCGTGCTCGACCGAGGCGATCTCGTCGGAGGCGCGCGCGGTATGCGCCGCGGCGGTGTGAATGCTCTCGGCGATATTGCGGGTGGTCGCGGCCTGCTGTTCGACCGCGGCGGCGATGCTGGTCGCGACATTGGTCAATTTGTCGATGGTGCGGGCGATGGCGACGATCTCGGCGACCGACTGCTGGGTGGCGTCCTGAATAGCGGCGACCTGGCGGGCGATATCGTCGGTGGCGTGCGAGGTCTGATTGGCGAGCGTCTTGACCTCGGCGGCAACGACGGCGAAGCCTCGGCCCGCCTCGCCGGCGCGCGCCGCCTCGATCGTGGCGTTGAGCGCCAAAAGATTAGTCTGCGCGGCGATGGCGGAGATGGCGGCCACCACCGAATCGATGCGGCCGGCGGTGTCGGCGAGCGAGCGGACCGCCTGCTGGGTGCGCTCGGTATCGCCGACCGCGGCTTGCGCCATCGTCATGCCGTGGCTTGCCTGCTGGCCGATTTCCTGAATCGAGCCGGACAACTCCTCGGTGGCGCGCACCATGATGTCCATGCGCTGGGTGGTTTCGGCCGAGGCGGCGGAGGCCGAGCCCATGCGGCTGCGGGTATCGCCGGCGGCGGCGTTCAAGGTCGTGCAGGTGGCGGCCAGCGAGATCGCCGCTTCGTTGATCGCCGCGACGACTTCGCCGATCGCGCCGTCGAAATCGGCGATGGCGCCGTCGATGGCGTCGCCTCGCGCCGCCGCAGCGGCGTCTGCGTTTTGCCGGTGCAGCGTCATGGCGTTGGCGATGTCGAAACTGATGAATTGCGAAACCGCGATGGCATAGTCGGCGGTCTTGGCGGCGGAGAAGCGGTAACGCCGCGACAAGGCCTTGAGCGCGCCTTGCAACAGATAACTGCCGGCCGTGCTGCGAATGCGCGCATCGAAGCCGAGCTTGGCTTCAGCCTCCACCGTTCGCCGGCAGGATTCGGTGTAATCGCCGCCGAGCTTGCCGGACAAGAGCGCGCGAAAATGCGCCGCCTCCAGCGTTCGGATCAGATCGCGGTTCGCTTCGACCACGGTACCGAGGTTGGGCAGAATCCGGGCGGCGAGCAGAATCTCCTCGATGGTCCGGTCGAGGCCGGGCTCGATCACCGGCCACGCCTCGGCGACCAGGCGGCGGACCCGGTCGTCGACGCCATAGAGCGTCAGCCTGGCGGCGAAGGCCTGGATGGTCTCGGTCGGCGCCATGATCTCAAAAATCCGGAAGCCCTCAACAGCGGCAGCATGTTGGGTGACAAGCGTTGCCCAACTGTTAACGATGCGGTTACCAAGCGCCCGAACCGGCGGCTTGCGGCGCAAAAAAAACGAGAGGCCGCGGCCTCCCGTTTTATCGCGATCAAATGACTGATTTGAAAACTTCAGCTGCGGCCGACGACGTCGAGATTGACCTCAGCGAGGCCCGAAAAGCCCAGCGCCCGAGCGCCGGCCGGCGTCAGGTCGATGACACGGCCACGGACGAACGGGCCGCGATCGTTGATGCGCACCACCACCGAGCGTCCGTTGCGCTCATTGGTGACACGCACCATCGTGCCGAAAGGCAGCGAACGATGGGCCGCAGTGAGCCCGCCCGGCGATGCTCTTTGGCCACTCGCCGTCTTTTCCCCGGAATAAGCATAAACCGAAGCAATACCGGACTGCGCCGAAGCCGTCATCGGTATCCCGATAACGGTCAAAGCAAAAGTGGAAGCAAACAAAGTCTTCTTGAGGCTAAACTGAGCCATATCCATCCTATTCGATTGTTGATGGGAAGGGTGACGCGCCCGTTGATCACAGGCTGCGGAGGCTATGATCGGGAAAATGTGTTCATTGTGCGTCGCATCATTAACGGAAATACTGTCAATGCGAGCTTGAAAACTATACGGCATGAATGTGTCACCCGGAACTATTGTTAAGCTATTGAAAAAACTAATACTATCCGCCCCGACACACCTCCGGGTGCCGGAAAAAAGGCATAGCTATGCTGTCATGCATCGTGCGGCCGCGTTGTCGCAGGGCGACGCAATCGCTGCCGGGCAAACGCAGTGGGCTCTGATTCGTTCGGGCTTTAATTCAAATTGCGCGGCCGGTTCCCAAAGCGGAACAGCGCGACGAACAATCATTCGCGGCGCAAGTGAATCACGCCGCCGCCGTTGGCAACGCGTAGTCCTTGAACTGCTCACGCAGCACGGTCTTCAGGATCTTGCCGGTCGCCGTGTGTGGAATTTCGCGCACGAAGGCGACATCGTCCGGCATCCACCACTTGGCGATCTTGCCGTCGAGGAAACGAAGCAACTCCTCCTTGGTGGCGCTCTGGCCTTCTTTGAGCACAATCACCAAGAGCGGCCGCTCGTCCCACTTCGGATGCCGCACGCCGATCACCGCGGCTTCCGCGACCTTGGGATGACCGACCGCGAGGTTTTCCAGTTCGATCGAGGAAATCCATTCGCCGCCGGACTTGATCACGTCCTTGGAGCGGTCGGTGATGCCGAGATAACCCAAAGCATCGAGACTGCCGACGTCGCCGGTATCGAAAAAGCCTTCGGCGTCGAGCGCGCCGGCCTCCTCCTTGAAGTAGGCGCGCGTCACCGAGGGTCCGCGCACCTTGAGCCGGCCGAACGCCTTGCCGTCGCGCGGCAGCTCGCGGTTGGCGTCGTCGGTGATCTTCATCTCGACGCCGAACGGCGGATGACCTTGCTTGCTTTGAATATCGAGCCTGGCGTCGCCGCTCAGCCCGGCATATTCCGGCTTCAACGTGCCCAGCGTGCCGAGCGGACTCATCTCGGTCATGCCCCAGGCATGACAGACCTCGACGTCGTAGACGTCCTGGAACTTCTGGATCATGGCGCGCGGACAGGCCGACCCGCCGATCACCACTTTTCGCAGGTAAGGCAGCGTCAGATTGTTGGCTTCCAGATGCTGCAGCAGCATCAGCCACACCGTCGGCACCGCGGCCGTGAAACTGACGCGATAGGTGTCGAGCAGCTCATAGATCGAGGCGCCATCGAGCTTGGCGCCCGGCATCACCAGCACTGCGCCGACCATCGGCGAGGTCAGCGCCAGACCCCAGCAGTTGGCATGAAACATCGGCACCACCGGCAGGATCACGTCGCGCGACGACACTCCCATGGCGTCGGGCTGCATCGCCATCATCGAATGCAGCACATTGGAGCGATGCGAATAGACCACGCCTTTCGGGTTGCCGGTGGTGCCCGAGGTGTAGCACATGCCGGCGGCGGTATTTTCGTCGAACATTTTCCAGGCAAAGTCGCCATCGGCTTCGGCAATCCAATCCTCGTAGGCCACCGCGTTTTTCAGAGCAGTCGCCGGCATGTGCGCGGCATCCGTCAAGACGACATAGCGTTCGATCGGCTTGAGGCTCGCGGCGAGTTTTTCCAGGATCGGCAGGAAGGTGAGGTCGACCATCATCACGCGGTCTTCGGCATGATTGACGATCCAGGAAATCTGCTCGGGAAACAGGCGCGGATTGACGGTGTGATAGACGCCACCGATCCCCATGATGCCGTACCAGGCTTCGAGATGGCGCCAGGTGTTCCACGCCAGCGTCGCGACCCGGTCGCCGAGCTTGATGCCGTCGCGTTCGAGCCGCTGCGCCACCCGCAGCGCGCGCGCGCGGACCGCGGCGTAATTGGTCGTATGCATCGGTCCCTCGACCGAGCGCGACACCACCGGCCGGTCGCCGTGATAGAGCGCGGCGTGATCGATGATGCGATGGCACAGTAGCGGCCAATCCTGCATCAGCCCGAGCATGATTTCCCCCGTTTCCTTAAATCGTTGCTTTTGTTGCTTGGCAGGTTACCCGTCTGTACCGGACAGGCAAGCGCCTTCCTTTTGCCGGTCCGCCGCTTTATGCCATTGACGACGCCTCAAGACGGGCTGGCCTCAACGCCGCCGAAGCCTTTTGCCGGAGACGACTTTCGTGAAGCGCGTTGCGGTCATTGCCGGCCTCATCTCCGCGCTGCCGCTTGCGGCGGCGCTGGCGCAAACCGATCCGCAACCGGCAACCGGCGTCAAGCCGACAAGCCGCACGATTCACGCCGCGCCGCGGCCGAGGCGTACCGTGCTCCCGGTCGTCCTGCCGCATGAATTTGCCCCGCCGCAAGAGGCCTATGCGTCATTTCCCGACAGCGGCGGAACGGCAGCGCCGGCCAAGCCCTCGGCCTGCCAGACCGACCTCGCCAAGATCGCGGCGTTCCAGCCGCTGCCCGTTCTGGTCGGGCCAGGCGATTGCGGCGCCGATGACGCGGTGCAGCTCGACACCGTTATCTTGCCGGATCAGAGCAAGGTCACGGTCAGCCCGCCGGCCATTTTGCGTTGCCCGATGGCGCAGCAGGTCGCCGACTGGGTGCGCGACGATGTGGCGCCGACAGTGAAGCCATTCGACTCCGGCCTGGCCGCACTCGACAATTTCGCCTCGTACGACTGCCGTGGCCGCAACAATGTGCGCGCCGCCAAAGTGAGCGAGCACGGCCGCGCCGATGCGCTCGACGTCCACGACTTCAAGCTTGCCGACGGCCGCACTTTGGTGCTGACCGACATCAATGCCGACAAGGCTTGGCGCGACGCCATCCGTTCCAGCGCGTGCGAGCGGTTTATGACCGTGCTCGGTCCCGGTTCCGACGGTTATCACGAAGAGCACGTCCATCTCGACCTCGAGCCGCGCCGCAACGACTACAAGATCTGTGAATGGGACGTTCGCCTCCCGCCCGCCCCCGTGGTGGCGCAGTCAAAGGAGACCGATCCGGCGCAAACCGCGCAACTCGCGCAAGGTGAGGGCGTCGCGCTGCAGGGTCTCGATCCGCCGCTCATTCCGGAGGGTGAAGTGCCGTTGCCGCGGCCGCGGCCGCTCGCCGCCCATACGGCACGAAGGGAGTCTCGCCCGCAGTGAGAAAGGAGCCTGGCTTTTACGGCCAGGCTCCTTTTCCGATCGCAAGCCCGAAGCGCCGCCCGGGCTAACAAATAAAACGCCGCAATCAATGATCTTTCTTGATGATGACCGTCTTGCCGTGGTGATGATGGTGATGGTGATGATGGTGGACGATCACGACCGGATCGGCATTGGCGGGAGCTGCATAAGGCACGACCAGCCCGAGTGAGGCGAGAGCGGCAAAAGCAAGAATGAGTTTACGCATAGGGATCCTCCAAGTGGGTATTTTCCAGCGCAACAATAATTCTCAACAACACGAAGCGTTCCGGAGAGAGTTCTGAACGGATATTCAGACTGGCGGCCTGTCATGCGTTCATGCTACCCGACTGGCACGAATATCAACGCGATCTGATAAATCGCGGACCGTCGCGATGCCGAAGAAAAACGGATTTTGAGAATCGACCGCTCGGCTCAATCCACGAAATACACGCAAGGGTCATAACCAAGGTAATTACCAATGGCTCCGCTCAGCAATCTGGCCACTCGCGACGTCGAAACCCTGGTGCACCCCTACATCAATCTCGCGCGGTTTCGCGAGACCGGGCCGCTCGTCATCGAACGCGGGCAGGGCGTCTATGTCTATGACAGCGACGGCAAGCCCTATCTCGAAGGCATGGCCGGGCTGTGGTGTACGGCGCTTGGCTACGGCAACGAGGAACTGGTCGAGGCCGCTGCGGCGCAAATGCGCAAGCTTTCCTTCGCCCATTTGTTCACCGGAAAGAGCCACGATCCGGCCATCGAACTCGCCGAGAAGCTGAAAGAGATGGCGCCGGTGCCGATCTCGAAGGTGTTCTTTTGCAATTCCGGGTCGGAGGCCAACGACAGCCAGGTCAAGCTCGTCTGGTATCTCAACAATGCGCTGGAACGTCCGAACAAAAAGAAGATCGTCAGCCGCATCAAGGCTTATCACGGCGTCACCGTGGTGGCGGCGTCGCTGACCGGGCTTCCCGGTAATCACCGCGACTTCGACCTGCCGCTGCCGGGCTTTTTGCACGCCGGCTGCCCGCATCATTATCGCTTCGCGCATGCCGCCGAGAGCGAAGAGGATTTCGCCACCCGACTTGCCGAAGAACTCGACGCCCTGATTGTCGCGGAAGGCCCGGATACCGTCGCCGCCTTTATCGCCGAGCCGGTGATGGGCGCCGGTGGAGTCATTGTGCCGCCCCGAACATATTTCGAGAAGATCATGGCGGTTTGCCGCAAGCACGATGTATTCATGATCAGCGACGAGGTGATCTGCGGCTTCGGCCGGCTTGGCACGACATTCGGCTGCGACAAGCTTGGGTTTGCCCCAGACTCGATCTCGGTCGCGAAAATGCTGTCATCGGCCTATCTGCCGATCGCGGCCGTCATGATTCCGGAATCCATGTATGAGGCGCTTCTGATCGAAAGCAAAAAGATCGGCGTGTTCGGCCATGGTTTCACCTACGGCGGTCACCCGGTTTCCGCCGCGGTCGCGTTGAAGGCAATCGAAATTTATGCGCGCGACCGGGTCATCGAAACCGCCGCCGTGCGCGCGCCGCAGTTCCAGGCGAGGCTCAAGGCGCTCGGCGATCATCCCTTGGTCGGCGAGGCGCGCGGCCTCGGGCTCATCGGCGGCGTCGAACTGGTCGCCGACAAGCCAAGCAGGCGCTCGTTCGATCCGCAGCATGGGATCGGCGCCCGCGCGGTGGCATTCGCCGAAGCCGAGGGCCTGATTGTGCGCTCGGTTCTGGGCGACGTTTTGACGCTGTCGCCACCGCTCATCATCAGTCCGCAGGAAACAGATGAGCTCTTCGACAAGCTTTCCCACGCGTTGGACAAGACGCTCGATTGGGCAAAGCGCGAACGGCTCGCGTAGTCGTGATGCAAACCACGATCAACTATGCGATTGCATGAACATTCGATTCACCAGTCGCGCGCTATGAATGGTCGATGACAATCGACATGACAAGAAACGCAATCGCTGCAAACGGAACAAAAGGAACTGGAACAGCAAAGCCCCGCCTGACGCGGCGGCATTTCATCGCCGCCGGCGCCGGCCTCATCGGCTTGGCGCCGATAGCGACTGTCGCCTATGCCGGCGCGGTCGAACCGATGGGACTTGTCGTCACGCGCTACGCGGTGACGCCGCCGCAATGGCCGGCGGGCCGCAAGCTGACCATCACGGCGATCGCCGATCTGCATGCCGGCGGCCCGGACATGACGCTGCCGCATATCAGGCGCGTGATCGACACCGCGCAGACGCTCGACGCCGATATCGTCGTGCTGCTTGGCGACTTCAACGCCTGGTACCGGCACTTTGATTGGGAGCCGGTGGCCGATCCGGTGTGGGCCGCCGAACTGGCGCGGCTGAGTGCGCCGCTCGGGGTTTGGGCCATCCTGGGCAATCACGATTGGTGGCACGATCTCGCCGGCGTGCGGTCGGCGCTGGCGGACGTGCATATTCCGGTGCTCGAGAACAACGCCGTGCTGCTCGGCACGGCCGGCCGGCGATTCTGGCTGGCCGGGCTCGGCGACCAGCTTGCCTATCAGCTCGGCGGCGGCCGCTTCCGCGGCGTCGACGATCTGCCCGGCACAATGGCGCAGATCAAAACCGAAGATCCGGTGCTGCTGCTGGCGCACGAGCCGGATATTTTCCCGGAAGTCCCGCACCGCGTCGCGCTTACGCTCGCCGGTCATACCCACGGCGGACAGATCCGCGTCCCGTTCTTATGGGAACGTCACGTGCCGTCCAGATTCGGCGCCCGCTACGCTTATGGCCACATCATCGAAGACGGTCGGCATCTGATCGTGTCCGGCGGACTGGGGACCAGCATCATTCCCGCCCGGCTCGGCGTCCCGCCTGAAATCCTGCACCTCACGCTCGGCGCTTGAGCGTTGCTCCAAAACAAAACGGCGCCGACCCGAGGCCGGCGCCGCAATCCGTTTTGTCCTCTTAGACAAGCACGACCTTTCCGGATCGTGCTCTAAGAAGCGGTCAGTACCACTTCACCGTGGCTGCTTCATCCGGCACCGCGCTTGACGCCACTTTCGGGCTGTCGGGCGCATTGCCGTTCTTCGGCGCCAGCACCACCACAATGGTGCCGAGCTTGACCCGATTATAGAGATCGATGGCGTCCTCGTTGGTCATGCGGATGCATCCGGACGAAATCGCCTGGCCAATATATTCCGGCTGATTGGTGCCGTGGATCCGATACAGCGTGTCTCTGCCGCCCGAATATAGGTACATGCCGCGCGATCCCATCGGATTATGCGGGCCGCCGGTGACATAGGCCGGCAACGGTCCAAGCCGCTGCTGCTCGCCCGACGTCGGAATCCACGGCGGCCATTCTTCCATTCGGCCGATTTTGGCGATGCCGTTCCAGGCCTGGGCTTCTTCGCCGACGGCGATGCCGTAGCGAATAGCCTTGCCGTTGGGCAGCACGTAATAGAGGAACTTGTTGTCCGAATCGACGACCACCGTTCCGGGCGCTTCCTTGCGGGTGTAATCGACGACGTGGCGGCGATAGGGCTCCGGAATGTCGGCCTGCGCATAGGGCAGGTTCGACATCAAAAGCTTGTCTCGGGAATTCCAGCCGGTCTGTGAGGACGGCTCGAGCGTCTCCTGCATGCAGCCGCCCAGCATGAGCGCCACAAGCCCGACGGCCACGAATGAAATCACACGAAATGACATCACGCGCTCACTCTCTCTGCCCCAGAGCCACCCCGGCCAGCGAACATCGCCAGTCCAAATACTCCAAAGTTGCGCGACCATGCCAGCGGTTCGAGCACGAGTTCACAATGTCAGCGCCAAGTGTTGCAGGAATGCCTCAGTGCCCCGTGGGTCGCGTTGGATAATCGCCCCGGAGAAGACTAGCCCGCGCCTAAGCCATTATGGCGGCGACACATTAAGCAAGGGTTTACCACGCCGCGTGCACCAAGGCGGCGACGCTGAAGATGGCGGCAAATGTCACGGCACCGCGCCATTTGTCGCCCATTTCCGCCGCACTATGCGCCTACAACTTCATCATCGCCGACAGCTCAGGGAACGGGGTCCGTAATGACGAATTCGACTGCCGAATTGGCCAAAGAAACCAATGCTAAAAACGCTCAATCGAACCCGGTTCAGCGGAATTTGGACGGGAAGGCTACCCAAAACGTCGGGCTCGACCGCCGCTATCACAAAATCGGGATTTCGGCCGTGGCCGCCGCCGCACGCTACCAGGGCGTCGCCAAAAATCCGGCCTACGCACCGGCCGAGACCGACTGGCGCCTTGCGGAAGATGCCGCCGTCTGAAGCCGCGGGCTTAGAGCCCTTGGCTGACACGCGGTGAATTAGGGGAGACGTCAGTCCCCTTATTTATTGCAACCGAGGAAATGTCGGCGCCCGACCGCGCTTGCCGTCACTGGCTTGCGGTCATCTCTAGCTCGCGCTCGCGGGTCAGGTAGACCTCGAACGCCGCCAAAACGGCCACGCTGAGGCCAATGATAACGTCTATGCTCATGGCGTCGGTATTCTGGAAACCCAAAAGCCAGGGCGATACGATCAGCGCCAGACCGGCGATGACCATGAACCATTCCTCCCACACGGCGAAGGCGGCAAGTGCCGCAATCGACAGGACCGCGATGATGATGCCCACGGTCGAGGCGGTTTGCCATTGGGCGCCTGCCGACAGGTCGAACAGCCACGGCGAAAAGAATAGAACGACGCTGAGAATGAGATTGACGACGTCGCAGAGCCTGACGCTTGACCAATCGTCCATGCTGACCTCCGGGATATTACCCAAGCGCAGCCACGGCTGCGCGAACCACCCGGCCTGGCTGGAAAACCGCGTCTGGACGCTTTGGTTCCGGTCCCATCGCGTGCAACCGGCGTCATGAGCGCCGCCGGCCACGCGGACTTCTCGGACGCCGAGACCGAAGCCGGACGCCGGTTGTTTGCCGCACAATGGAGTTTCCTAGCGGCAGGACCGTCACTCGCCGCCTTGCCGCCGATGGCCGGCCCGGAGATCGCATTTGCCGGCCGTTCCAATGTCGGTAAGTCCTCCCTCATCAATGCACTAACCGGCCGGCGGGCGCTGGCGCGGACCTCCAATACGCCCGGTCGTACCCAGGAGCTAATCTTTTTCACCGGCCCGGACCGGCTGATGCTGGTCGATATGCCGGGCTACGGTTATGCCGCAACGGCCAAGACCAAGATCGCAGCCTGGACCAAACTCATTGCCGGCTACCTGCATGGCCGCGGCACACTGGCGCGTGTCTACGTGCTGGTCGATGCCCGCCATGGACTGAAAGCCGCGGATAACGGCATTCTCGACACTCTCAGCCGCGCCGCCGTCAGTCATGAGATCGTCTTGACCAAGTGCGACCAGATCGGCGCGGCTGAGCTCGCGGAACGAGCGGCCGCAATCAAGGAGGTTATGAGGAAAAGGCCGGCGGCGTTTCCCGATCTGATCGCGACATCGGCCAAGAGCGGCGCCGGCATGGCGCAATTGCGCGCCGCCATCGCGCGGCTCGTGGCTGAGCGCGGCTGAGGCATCCCGGCGGCCAATTGACCTTTCCCTGTCCGGCTGCTGCGGCTAAATAGCGGCCGTCGAAGGAGTTCCCAATGGACGTGTCGCCGTTCGAGCAGGCCCGCATCCTGGCTGAAGCGCTGCCCTATATGCAGCGTTACGACGAAGAAATCGTCGTCGTGAAATATGGCGGCCATGCCATGGGTGCGGAGAATCTCGCCCGCGAATTTGCCCGGGATATCGTCCTATTGGAGCAGACCGCGATCAATCCGGTCGTCGTGCACGGCGGCGGCCCGCAGATCGAAGCCATGCTCAAGAAAGTCGGCGTGCAGTCGCAATATGCCGCCGGGCTGCGCATTACCGACGCAGCGACCCTCGAGATCGTCGAAATGGTGCTCGCCGGATCCATCAACAAGCAGATGGTCGGCTACATCAACGCCGCCGGCGGCAAAGCCGTCGGGCTGTGCGGCAAGGACGGCAACATGGTGGTGGCGCGCAAGCTGACGCGCACGGTTGTCGATCCCGATTCCGAGATCGAAAAAGTGGTCGATCTCGGCTATGTCGGCGAGCCGGACAAAGTCGACACCACCGTGCTCACCCAGATCTTGGGCCGCGAGCTCATTCCGGTGCTGGCGCCGGTCGCGGCCGCGGCCAACGGCGGTACTTTCAACGTCAATGCCGATACTTTTGCCGGCGCCATTGCCGGCGCGCTCAAAGCCAAGCGCCTGCTGCTTCTGACCGACGTGCCCGGCGTGCTCGACAAATCCAAACAGCTCATCAAGGAGCTGTCGGTCGAGGATGCGCGCCGGCTGATCGCCGACGGCACCATCTCGGGCGGCATGATCCCCAAGGTCGAGACCTGCATCGATGCGCTCGAGCGCGGCGTCGAAGGCGTGGTCATCCTCGACGGCAAGGTTCCGCATGCGGTGCTGCTCGAATTGTTTACCGAGCTCGGCGCCGGTACGCTGATCCGCGCCTGAGTCGCCGCAGGCGCAATCCGGCAAAACATCGGACGATACGTTCCCGACAACAAGAATAATCATGCTCAAGGAGAATGCCGCAGCCGATCGTGCCGCCGGGACCGGTCCGGCCGCGACTGCACTGTCGCATAGCATCTTTCGCTTATCGCCCGGTATCGCCGCAGGCACCTCGCTCGGCATATCGGACGTGCTGGCGAAGCTCGTGTTAGCGACCGGCTGCGATGTCCTCACCATGCTGTCGTTTCGCAGCGTCGTCGGCCTTGCCTTCGTCGCAACTTGGCTGCGGTTCGGCCGCCGGCCATCGGCCGACGCGCGGGTGCGCTGGGTGTCGATGGGCATCGGCATCATATTTGCCGGTTTGATTTTCTGCCTGTTCAAGGCCATTGCCGCGATCGACGTGCCGACCGCCATCCTTTCCTATTTCACTTATCCGCTGTTGACCGGGCTTGCGGCGTCGTTCGCCGGGCTTGAGCCTTTCCGCTTTAAAGGCGTGCTGTGCGCCGTGGCGGCATTCTGCGGGCTCGCCATCATGATCGGGGCGCATCCCGCCGGGCTCGCTTTCGCCGGAGTGGCCTATGCGCTGGGCGCCGCCTGCTGCCGCACCGCCGTGCTGCTGGCGACCCGCGCCTATCTGGTTGGCGCCGATGCGCGATTGACGACGTGGTATTCGATGCTGTCGTCGACCGCGATATTCGTCGCAGTCTCGCTCGCCACGCAAACCTGGCATCCGCCGCAAACCGACTTCGGCTGGACGTGGCTCGTGGCGCTCAGCCTCGCCACGACCGCGGGAATCTTGTTTGTCTTCGTATCCACCATGCGCATCGGGCCGTTTCGCACGGCGCTGATCATGCATCTCGAGCCGCTGACCGCGATGATCCTCAGCGCGCTCGTGCTGGGCGAAGCGATCACCCCGATCCAAGGCTTGGGCAGCGGCATCATGCTGGCGGCGCTGATCGCCTTTCAGTTATGGCGATGACGCTTTTCGATTCGCCGATGTCGCGCATCGCGCACGGCTGATGTAGAATAAACGGCAAAACACGCCGGGAGGAAAACCATGACCGTACAGAAGGGCGCGGCTGCGACGCGCCGCGAATCATCGCCGCCGCATCGCTTCGGGTTTGGCTGCGCCTGCCACGCCTCACGGCGGCAGTTTCTAGCCGGGGCGGCGGCGTTCGGCGCAGTGGCAGCGCTTCCTACCGGTGAGGCCGAGGCGCAGCCGGCGGCGCCGAAACTGGTCGACACGCATCATCATTTTTATCCGCCGGCCTATCAGAAGGCTTGGACCGATTGGGAGGATCAGCGCAAGATTCCTCATTTGGGCACCCAACTCGCTTGGACCAAAGAGAATGATCTCGAAGGGATGGATAAGAACAACATCGCCACCAGCGTATTGTCGCTGGCCTCGACCCCCGGAGTCTGGTTCGACGCCGGCGCCGATAAAGCCCACGACATGGCGCGCTTGTGCTCCGATTTCGCCGCTGAAATGGTGCGCGACCGCCCAGGCCGCTACGCCTTGTTCGCACCGCTATCCATGCTCGATTTCGACGCCTCGCTCAAGGAAATCGAATATGCCTTCGATACGCTGAAAGCGGACGGCATCAATCTGCAGACCAACTACGGCGACAAATGGCTGGGCGATCCGGCCTATCAGCCTGTCTTGGCTGAACTCAATCGGCGCAAGGCAAGCGTGTTCGTTCATCCGCTGGTCGCGAGTTGCTGCGGCCGGTTGAGCGTGGGTGCGTACCCCGCGGTGATCGAGGTGCCGCACGATACGACCCGCACGGTGGTGAGCCTGCTGCTTAACGGCAGATTCTTGCAGTATCGCGAAATCAATTGGATCTTCTCGCATGGCGGCGGCACCATCCCATTCCTCGCGGGCCGGATCGAAGCGTTTTACGATCAGAAGGCGCGGGGCCCGAGTGGCTTCGCCCCGGACGGCATCGAAGCCGAATTCCGCCGCCTGTATTACGACACGGCGAATGCTACGCATCCCGCCGCGATGGCGGCGCTGACCAAGCTGGTGCCGATGTCGCAAATCGTCTACGGCACGGACTATCCGTACTTTCCGCTCGATCAGATCGCCAATCTGCGAAAACTGAATTTTTCGCCGGCCGATCTTCAGTCGATTTCGAACGGCAACGCGGCGCGGTTGCTGCCGCGGCTCGGTGCCTGATTGCCACGCGCGGAGCGGAACACGAATCCGTCATCGGCATTTGACGGCGGCCATGGTTTTGCGTCACAAACTCGGCCAACTTTGCGCCGAAGCTCGTGGGGCTTTCCGCGGAACATGTCGCCTCTATATCGGTAAGGACGGACCCATGCGCGGGTTCCACAACAGCTCCTTCGATCCCCAGACTCTGGTCGTCCTGGAGACTGCCTTCGACGAAGCCTGGCTGACGCTCAAGGCCATCGGCAACACCACGGTGAAGCCCGACGAGTTGGCACGCTGCGTCTTGCGGCTGGCCATGGAGGGCGAACGCGATCCGGTGCGGCTGCACGATGGCGCGCTCAAAGGACTTGTTCCGGCAACGTCCTGGCGCGAGGCCGGCTAGAGCTCGGAAAGCATATGCTAAGAATGGGAAGCAAAGAGCGCTAAACCGGCGACGCAGGCGCCAGCCAGCGTTCCGGCAAGCAACGCGCACACATAAGGGATAGACTTCCGTAACGTTCTGCGCATCGATTGTTCTTGGTCTTGTTTTTGGATTTTACGCTCGACGAGAACCGATTCGCGGCCGCCGCGACGTCATCTTCCGCAATCATGGCAACATCGAGTCTTCCGGCGAATGAGCGCCCCGCGGGCAGCGTGATCGAACGCGGCTTCGGGCATGTCGACACCTGGGTGTTCGACCTCGACAACACGCTCTATCCGCATCACCTCAATCTCTGGCAGCAAGTCGACGTTCGCATCCGCGACTACATCGTCGGCTTCCTCAAGATCAGCCACGACGAAGCGTTCCGGCTGCAGAAGGATTATTACCGGCGCTATGGCACCACCATGCGCGGCTTGATGGAGGAGCATGGGCTCAAGCCCGACGAATTTCTCGAAATCGTGCACCAGATCGATCACTCGCCGCTAAAGCCCAATCCGGCGCTGGGCGCGGCCATCGCCGAATTGCCCGGCCGCAAATTCATTCTCACCAACGGCACCTTGCATCATGCCAACGCGGTCATGGCCCGGCTCGGCATCGGCGAGCATTTCGACGACGTCTTCGATATCCGCGCGGCGGAGTTCGAGCCCAAGCCGCGGCCGGTCGTCTACCAGCGTTTTTTGGCCCGCAACCGCGTCGATCCCGCCAAGGCCGCGATCTTCGAGGATCTCGCCCGCAATCTCGAAGTGCCGCACGCGCTCGGCATGATCACCGTTTTGGTCGTGCCCGAGGGCGCCCGCGTCGTGTTGCGCGAGGACTGGGAACTCGCCGGCCGCGAAGCGCCGCACGTCGATCACGTTACCGACGACCTCGCCGGCTTCTTGCGCGGCATCGTGGCCAAGGGAGCGCGATCCTAAGTCTCCGCGCCTAATTGTGGCTGTTGACATCAAACGATCCTGACCCGACAAACCGGCGCAGCAAGGGGCCGTTCAATGTCAGCCGAAACCGCGAATCTAGCCAATGTGATCGACGCCGCCTTCGAGCGGCGCGAGGCGATCGGACCCTCCACCAAAGGCGAGGTGCGCGACGCCGTCGACGAGGCGCTCGATCTTCTTGACCGCGGCGCCGCGCGCGTTGCCGAGCGGGTCACCGACGGCACATCGAAGGCCAATTGGCGCGTGAACCAATGGCTGAAAAAGGCGGTGCTGCTGTCATTTCGCTTAAACGACATGACACCCATCCCGGGCGGACCCGGCCACGCCGCA
>DATAWA010000026.1:0-5411 GCA_036267435.1 Xanthobacteraceae bacterium
ATAACATTTGTAAAACATGCCGAACTCCTAAAATTCTGTCACGATGATATCGACAGGTCGGTTACTCCGCTTTGCTATGTCGCGGACTTGATCGATGATAGCTCGTTGTGCCGCGGTCATGCTGCCTTTGGGCACAATCAATTGGACCGCCCGACCGGTAATTTGACTAGCTTGAATATCCAAATTACTCCAGACGACACCATCAAAATCGCGGACACCCTCAACGTATTGAAGTAGTCTATTTGCTAGACTGATATTATTTTGATACGTCGCCGCCTGGAGGTCGATTGATTTCACGCTGGTAGCGATACCGTCTGGAATTTTATCGATGACCGGATAATTGCCGGGGAAAGCAGGATCGCCGAATTTCTCATTGATGATTTGCCCGCGCTTAGCCCAGCCCAATTGCCAAACCGGAGAGGGTTCGTCGGCCGCGGCGCCGCCTGCCACCAGTCCGGCGCCCGCCAGCACCACAGCATTAAGGAAGTCGCGCGTGCCGACGTATTCCGCGGGGTCGACGCGCGTGTAGAGATCGATGCTGTTGAGGATGCTTTGCCGTGTGGCTGTAGTGACGTCCGGGCGCAGAACGACGCTTAGTTTGCTGTTGAGATCGTCTGCGGCGGCCTGCCAGCCGACATCGGCATAGTATCTTTTAATTTCTGCCCTGATCGCGGCTTCGTCTTGAGGCGTCGCATTGGCTAGCCATTCCGCGAAATCCGCTAATTCGTCGATGCGTTTTGGGCCGGATGGTAACCGGACCCGATCGCCGCCGGCGATCGGTGCGTCCGAAGCTTGATTCGGAGATAGGTTCTCCGCCGTTCTGACTGGCGATAGCTCTTGGTCGGAGCCGCCGGTCGGCGCAAACCACCCGGGATTGGGCGGTGTTCCAGCGCGCGGGTGCAGCGCAGGATTCCAATCGCCCGATTTTATAAGCAGATCCGCCGCCTCCATGTCGTCGCGCGTGGCGTGGTTTGGGAGATCGGGAATCTGCAAATGGACCGCAGCGATGCTTGCCAGGCACTGATCGTTGGCGTTCAGCGCGTTAGCCACCCTGGCAAGTCCAGACATGATGCGTTGCAGCGGTAACGCGCCGCCGTAGGCCCGGCTGAGCAAGCGTTCGATCTCACCTGCATCTCTGACCCTAAAGCTCCCATCCCGCCGTTCGATCAGCGGCGTGCGGCCCAGGACCAGACCCCGCTCATCGCAAGCGAGACCGAGATTGCCGTTGCCGGGTTCGCTGAGACGCCAGAGTTGATGAAGCATTCGAGTCCCCCCAATTAGCGGGGGCATGTAACTGTGTTAGAGACTTTTGTCAATATAAAAGAGACCACGTCCTAAACTACGGGACAACAACCGAATCTTCAGCCTCCGCTTGGGAGGGGTGGATTTGATCGCGGCACCGAAGGCCTATATCCAAGCGGCATGAACCCCGTTCCTCCGCCCCGTGCGCTTCCGGCGTCCATCGACGCCACCGTCAACCTCTTGGCCGAGGCCGGTTATCTCGCCGACCGCTCGCTCGGCACCGTGCTGTTTCTGGCGCTCAAGATGGGCCGGCCGATCTTCCTCGAAGGCGAGGCCGGCGTCGGCAAGACCGAGATCGCCAAAGTCTTGTCGACCACGCTGGGCCGCCATTTGATCCGGTTGCAATGCTACGAGGGTCTCGACGTCGCCACCGCCGTCTATGAGTGGAATTACGCCGCGCAGATGATCGCCATCCGCGTCGCCGAAGCCGAAGGCGAGCACGACCGTGGCCGGCTCGAGCATGACGTGTTCTCCGAGCGCTTTCTCATCAAGCGGCCGCTCCTGCAGGCGCTCGAGCCCGCCGCTGCCGGGGCGCCGGTGCTCCTGATCGACGAGATCGACCGCACCGACGAAGCGTTCGAGGCATTCCTCCTGGAAGTCTTGGCCGACTTTCAGATCACCATTCCGGAAATGGGCACGGTGAAGGCCGCGCATCCGCCCGTCGTCGTCATCACTTCGAACCGCACCCGCGAAGTGCATGACGCGCTCAAGCGCCGCTGCCTCTACCATTGGGTCGGTTATCCGACCGCCGAACGCGAGCTCGCGATTGTGCGCACCAGGATACCCGGCGTCAGCAAAAAGCTCACGGAGCAGGTCGTCGCTTTCGTGCAGCGGCTGCGCAAGCAAGACCTGTTCAAGTCGCCGGGCGTCGCCGAAACGCTCGATTGGGCCGCGGCGCTGTCCGAGCTCGACGTGGTGGCGCTCGATCCTGCCACCGTCTCGGATACGCTCGGCGTGCTCCTCAAATATCAGGACGACATCGCCAAGCTCGAAGGCTCCAAGGTCAAGGAACTGCTCGACGAGGTGAAGTCGGACTTGCGCGCGGCAGAGTAGGGCGCCCCGTTCTCACGGCGTTTTGGCTTTTCCTGCCTCGTGCCGCCGGGTTGCGACCGCAAGTGCGCCCGAAGCGACAAGCGAAACCGCGATCCCGGTGCCCCACGGCAACACCGTCGAAATCGCGTAGAGCCAAGTCCCGACCGCAGGTCCGGCGGCGTCCTTCAGATCGAACACCACCGAGAATGCAGCTTGATAGGTCGCTTGCGCGTTGCGCGGCGCCAGCTCCGACACGATGGCTTGAACCAGTGGGCCGGACAGCATGCGTGCGAAGCTCATGCAAGTGATCGCCGCGATGAGGAGCGGCAGCGCCGGCGCCGGCAACAGGAAGACGAAGGCGAGCGCCTCGATGGCGCCGCTCGCCAGCACGGTGGCAAAGCCACTGACGCGCTGCGAGGCTTGCGTCACCGGCAGTTGGAAGATGACACCGATCACGCCCGCATAAGCGAACAGCAGCCCGACGCCGGTCGGCGTCACCGCGCCGGCCGCGGTGGCATAAAGCGGCGTGACGGCCTCGATCCAGCTCACGGCGATTTCGAGTGCCGATATCGACAACAACAGTCCGGCGAGCCGCCGGTCGCGCAGCGCCGCGCCAAGCGCGGTGAGGCTTTCGTCGTCATCCTCCTCATCGCCTTCAGCAGCGCCGTGCCACGTCTCCGGCAAGAGCGCCGCAACCGTGACCGCGCCGGTCAGGATGGTGGCGGCGGCGCCGAGGAAGACGAGGTGCAGCGACCACAGCGCCAGCACGCCGCCCAGCGCCGGGCCGATGATCCGGCCGGCGTTCGACATCATCCGCGTCATGGCAAAATGGCCGCGGCGCTCTTCGGCCGGCACCACGTCGGTAATGACCGTCGCGGCGGTGGGGTGGAGAACGCTTTCGAACAGGCCGATGACGAGGAGCGCGCCCGCGGTCGCGATGATGCCCGGGGCGAAGTACAACAGCAGAAAGCCTATGCCGATGCCGGTCGTCGAAGCCAACAGCACCGGCCGCCGCCCGACGCGGTCGGCAATGCCGCCGACAAAGGGCGTGGCCAAGAGTTCGCCGCCCGCATAGCATCCGAGCAGCAAACCGATATATTGAACGGGAATGCCGGCGTCGTTGCGCGCCCATAGCGGGAAAAACGGCATCAGCGTGCCATCGGCGACGCTGGCGACAAAAAACAGGAGCGAGCCGACCCGCGCGGCGGGAGGCGCGGCGCGAAACGTGGTGAACGGGGAAATCAGGATTTTGAAGATGCGCGACACGTCATGGCTCCAAGCGCCGGATCGCTTCTATCCGCACCTTGCGGACAGCGATCGTTCTGGCGCGTTGGCTGACGTGAACGCTTACGGCGCGGACCGAGCCGCGTCGGCCGAAGCATTTATCGCAAGCCGCCATGCGGCGCAAGCCGGGCAGGCCGCATGACCGATCCACAACCCTCCGGGCGGCTTGCCGAGAACGTGCTTTATTTCGCGCGCGCCTTGCGCGCCGCCGGGATTCCGGTCGGACCAGGCGCGGTGCTCGACGCGCTCGAGGCGTTAAAGACCGCCGGCGTCGGCACGCGCGATGATTTCTACTGGACGCTGCACGCCGTGTTCGTGAAACGGCACGAACACTCGATCCTGTTCGATCAGGCGTTCCGCATTTTCTTCCGCCGCCGCGGCTATGTCGATCAACTGCTGGCGATGATGCTGCCGCAATCGCCGGCGCCGCCGCAGGCGCCGCAGGCCGGCGCCACGCGTGTGCACGAGGCGCTGTTTGCCAGCCTTGACGACAAGCTGAAAAAGGAAAGCGAGATCGAGCTCGACGCCCGCATGACGGTGTCGGACCGCGAGGTGCTGCAGCGCAAGGATTTCGCGCAGATGACGGCCGCCGAGATCGCCAAAGCCAAGGACGCCATGAAGCGACTGGTTTTGCCGCTGGCCGAAGTGCGCACGCGGCGGCTTGCCCCGCACGTTCACGGTCACTTTATCGACATTCGGCGCACGCTGCGCGCCAGCATGAAAGGCGGCGGCGATTTCATCGATCTGCGCTTCATCGGACCGAAGACCAAGGCGCCGCCGATCGTCGCGCTGCTCGATATCTCCGGTTCGATGAGCCAGTACAGCCGTATCTTCCTGCATTTCCTCCACGCGCTGACCGATGCGCGCAAGCGGGTATCGACCTTTCTGTTCGGCACGCGACTGTCCAATGTCACCCGCGCGCTGCGCGAGCGCGATCCCGACGACGCCTTGGCGGCGTGCTCCGGCGCCGTGCCGGACTGGTCGGGCGGCACCCGCATTGCCTCGTCGCTGCACGTCTTCAACAAGCAATGGGCGCGGCGCGTGCTCAGCCAGGGTGCGATCGTTCTGCTTATCACCGATGGGCTGGAGCGCGACGCCGACGACACGCTCGCCTTCGAGATCGATCGCCTGCACCGCTCGGCCCGGCGGCTGATCTGGCTCAATCCGCTGCTGCGCTTCGATGGCTTCGAGGCGCGCGCCCGCGGCATCAAGGCGATGCTGCCGCATGTCGATGAATTCCGTGCCATCCATAACCTGGAATCCATGGGCGCCCTGGTGAAGGCGCTGTCCGCCGGCGGCGACCGGGCCGGCGATCCGAAAGCCTGGATGCAAAGCGTGGCTTAAAGCATTATATTCGGCTGGATATAGCGGTAAGGAGGTCAAGCATGCTCTCGACCGACAACGACATTCTCAAAGCCGCCGAGGATTGGCGCAAATCCGGCCGCGCGGTGGCGCTGGCTACCGTTGTGGAGACCTGGGGCTCGGCGCCGCGGCCGGTCGGCTCCAACCTCGTCATCGACCAGGACGGCAATTTCCTCGGCTCGGTGTCCGGCGGCTGCGTCGAAGGCGCCGTCGTCACCGAAGCACTCGACGTCATCGAAAGCGGCAAGCCCAAAATGCTAGAATTCGGCGTCGCCGATGAAACCGCCTGGAAGGTCGGCCTGTCCTGCGGCGGCACCATCCGGGTGCTTGTCGAGAAGGTGGAGTAATGATCCGTCACCCTGAGGTGCGAGCGAAGCGAGCCTCGAAGGGCGATGGCCCTGGCCGTGCATCCTTCGAGGGCCGCTTCGCGG
>DATAWA010000027.1:0-13806 GCA_036267435.1 Xanthobacteraceae bacterium
AGAATTTCACTCTTGCCGATATCAACGTCATTCCGTTTGCAGCGCGCCTCGACTACCTGTCTCTTCTAGACGTCTGGATCAGGGAGCGGCCACTGGTCGCGGCCTGGTGGCAAAAGGCCAAAACCCGTCCGAGTTTTTCAGCCGCGATCGCAAGGCTGCTTAAAGAGGATCAAATCAGGGCAATGGCGGCGTCCGGAAGCCGCATCAAAAGTGAAATTGCCGCCAAGCACGCCGAGATCGTGAAGGTACGCCAATCAGCCCTGGGGAGAGCGGCCTGAAATTCGTCCCGGGTAGCGAATTGCGTAACTCTGCTTCTTGGCGCGTATTCTTGGCGCGTATTCTTGGCGCGTACTTGCGCGATGCAAAACGAACCGGCTGCATTGTTTCCCCGCCACTGACATTTCGATCTGCCGCCGCGGTCAGCCCCGCGTTCGGCTGAATTTCGCGCACTTTTTGCCAATCAGTTTAGTCCAAAAAACGACGCGGCATTTCGAAAACAGATTTTTTCTTTGTCTTCCCGGGAAATATCAAGCGACGCAATAGCCTTGATTGCCGAGCGGATATAGCCGGCGCCGCCTTCCGGACCGAAGGGCGCATCGGAGCCGTAAAGCACGTGGTCGACGCCGAAGAATTCGAGGCCACACACGATCCCGGCGCGGCTGCCGCAGAGTGCCGTATCGCCATAGAAGTCGCGGAAACAGTCCAACAGCGGTTTGCCGAGGCTCGGCAGCACATGGCTGTAGTCCTCACCTGAGGTTCTGCTGCCGAGCGTCGCCCAGCCGGTCTCGATGCGGGTGTCGAAGAATGGGATCATGGCGCCGAGATGGTGGGTGAGGATCTTGAGGTTCGGAAATCGCGTCATGACGCCTGAAAAGATCAAGCGCGCCATGCTCGCGCTCGTCTCGTAGGGCCAGCCGAAGATCGTCCAAATTTCATATCGCGACGTTTTTTCCGCGGCGAAATCGGGAAAGTCCGGCGTACGCGCGGGATGCAGCAGGATCGGCTTGCCGGATTTCGCCGCCACTTCGAA
Source organism: Xanthobacteraceae bacterium (assembly GCA_036267435.1). GTDB lineage: Bacteria > Pseudomonadota > Alphaproteobacteria > Rhizobiales > Xanthobacteraceae > BOG-931. The sequence continues at coordinate 1,031 of DATAWA010000027.1, forward strand.
GATCGGCAGGAATCGCGGTTCGTCGAGGCAGGCGCCGTTGACATTGGTGTGCAGCTGCAAACCGTTGGCGTTGCCATGAATGAGAATACGCTCTGCTTCCTTCACCGCGGCATCGGGCGCACCCATCGGCAGACCGCCCACGTAGCCGGCAAAACGGTCCGGATATTTGGCGCACAGTTCCGCCAATCCGTCGTTGGCGGCGCGGGCAAAGTCCGGTGTCCGGTCGGGACCCGCCATGCCTTCCAGTGGCGGCAGCCCTAGCGAGAGAATCTGGGTGTAATCCTCGAACTCATCCATCATGCGGAAACGAGTATCGAGATCATGAATGTTACGCACGTTTTGAATGCGCTTGCCGATGTCGGTGGTACCGCCGGCCGTCTCCGAGAGAAGGTGAAATATGTCCTGGGGGAAGAAGTGGCAAAAAGCATCGATGTGGCGCATGCTGAAAAGCCTCCCTTGTCAATCTTGTCCTTGTCTCTAGATGTCGGCGCATGATCGCTAGTGTCCGGTTACGGTGAGCGCAACTTTGTCCGGCCGCTTCGGCAAGGCGTCACCGCGCCACACCACATGCAAATCCGGTCTGACGATCAGACAGTCGAAGCCATAGACGCGCCGCGCGGCGGCGCTATCGAGGTCGAGGACCGAGAAGGGCGCGCCGAGCCCGGCAAAGGCCTTGGTCAGAGCAGCGTGGTCCTCTCTGTTCGCGCCGAGCCGCAGCAGCGTGAAGCCATCACCGATTTGGTCGTGCACGGAGACTTTGCCGGCTTCGAGCCAGACGTGCGGCAATCGCGCGCCCGGCCAAGTGGTCGGCTGGTATTCCTCGATATTCGGCGCCGGTCCGCCTGGCTCGTCGCAAATAATTGGCGAGCCGCCATAACGATAGCCGAGTTCAGCGCCGATGACGCGGAACGACTTCGGCGCTTCTTCCCTGGCGAGTTTCAAGAGATTATCCAAGGCAGCCCTGCCCCCGGCCGTGTCCTCTTCGATATTCGGACGATACGCCGCGCGCCATTTCATCCGGCCCGCAGTGCCTCCGCCGGAGGCTTTGACGTTGATCGCACCGATCGGTCGCCGCTCGGCGTCGTAGGACGGCAGCAGCTTCGGGCCGCCCCCGCGCAGCGTCGCGGCGAGCTTCCAAGACAAGTCGATTGCGTCGCCGACACCGGTATTCATGCCGAGACCGCCAGTCGGGATGACGAGGTGCGCGGCGTCGCCGGCGATGAAAGCGCGGTCTTGCCAATACTGCTCCGCCAAGAGGAGCCGCTGCACCCATTTTGGCGCAATGCAACATCTCGAACTTCACCGGCGTGCCGACGATCTTAGCGAAAAGCGCCGCCATATCTTCGTCTTTGTCGACGACGGCATGGAGCGTGAAGTGCTGACGCGAGTCTTGGACGATCATCAGGGTCCAATGATCATCGAGGCGATGGTAATGCCGGGCACGCGGCGCCCGAACTTTGTCGTAAAGCTCGGGGCAGTGAAATAGCGCCTGCCGCATCTCCAGCAGGTGCGGTTCGCCCTCCATCTTGAAGCCCAATTGCTTGCGGACGACGCTCGATCCACCGTCACAGCCGACAATATATTTGGCGCGGATGGAGACGATGGTGCCTTCGGTTTTCCGTACCTGCGCCGTGACACCGCCGGAGTCCTGCGCGAACGACAGCAATTCGTGGCCGAATTTCACCGCTACATTGGGAATTCGCTCCACGACCGATTTGAGCAAGGGCTCCAGCGTGTATTGCGAAACGATCTGATAGGGCTCGAGCGGCAACGATCCGTCGGCAGTAGCGTCACGCTTGGCCTTGGCTTGCGCTACCGTCGGATGCGCCATCTTGAACAGCGGCGGCCGCATCAGGTCGAACACCAGATAAGTGTCCATTGGCCAATCCGGAGGGTAGCCGGCCGCGCGCACCGCGTCGGCCAATCCGAGGCGACGGAAAATCTCCATCGTTCGCGGATTGCAGCGCTCCATTTTCGGATAGCCCAGCGGAGCATCGTTTTTCTCGATGAGGATACATTTTATGCCGCGCTTACCGAGATCGATGCTGAGAGCAAGGCCGACCGGCCCAGCCCCGACAATCAGTACTTCAGTATCCATCCTTGTCTCACTGTCGCGACACGCCGTGGATATTCAAACCAAAGACATTTTTGCCTAATCGACGGATGCGCCCGAGCGCTTGACGAGCGCTCCGCAGCGAACGAACTTACCCGGGTCCGATGCGAGAAATCGAAGGGCGGCATCCGGATGCGTTCCACTCTCCCGATCAGGCCTTCGAGCGTTGTTGCGCCGCAATCAGTGCGCGGCAACCGCTTGCTCGCCGCCTGCCGCCTCCGTCGGCGATGTCGCCTGTCTGACGCTCCGCAGCCGGCTAAGCAGCAGCAAGCAGAAGATCAAACAAAGCAACGGACCGACGGCGGCAACATAGAAAAACACTGCCGCCGTCATGCCGAGCTTGGTCAGCATGCTTCCGATCAAAGGGCCGGTAACCGAGCCGACTCGGCCGATGCCGAGGGCGTAGCCGACACCGTTGGCGCGCAGCGATGTGGGATAGATGAGTCCCGCGCCTGCGTTCAAGGCGTTCTGCATCCCGACCACCACGCAGCCAGAGAAGAACGCCATCGCCAGCAGCACGGTATCTGAAATCCCCGGCGTCCCCGTAAATGCCAGTACCGGCACCGCAATCGCGAACGTGATCGCCAGTACTTTCAGTCCGAACCGGTCGATCATGATGCCGATGACCAATCCGCCGGCCGAGCCGCCGAGCTGATATAGCGAACCGGCAAAGCTGCCTTGCGTGACGGTGTGGCCGCTCGTTTGCACGATCATCGGCAGCCAGGCGTTCAACAGGTTGTTGGCCATCAGGTTGAGAACGAAGATCAGCCATACCAACACCGTCACCGGCGCCCAGCCGTTGCGGAAAAGGCCCGCCGGCGAGCCGCGCGTCCCGGCACTGCCTTCGTCCTGATCGAGCACGAACCGTGCACCGGGCGGTATTGTCAGCGCCGGATCGAATTTGCGGGCCAGGGCGGCCACAGCCTCGTCGCGTCCGCCGCGCAGCACCATGAATTTGATGGAATCCGGGATGGCGAACAGCATGCAGAGCCCAACCACGAACGGGATGAGGCCGCCGACGACGAAGATCACGGGCCAGCCATAGGTGGGCATCAGCGTCACGCCGACGATGCCCGGCACCGCCGCGCCGAGCGAGATGCCCATCGACATCACAACCATCATGGTGGCGCGCAGGCGCTTTGGCGTGAACTCCGCGTTCAGCGCAATCACGTTCGGCAGCACGCCGCCGAGGCCGAGGCCGCTAAGAAAGCGCAGCCACAAAAGCTGCTGCAGATCGGTCGCGAAGGCGCAAGCCAGCGTCGTCACGCCGATGAAGAACAGACTTGAGATGATGGCGAGCCGCCGGCCAAACCGATCGCCAAGCCAGCCGAAGAACGGCGCGCCGACGAAAAAGCCGACCAGGCTGGCGCTGAACACTGGGCCGAGCGTGGCGCGGTCGATGCCCCATTGCTCGATCAGAGCTGGGCCCGCGATGCTGGCATTCAGCAGATCGAAACCATCAGCCATCATGGCCAGCAAACACCAGAACGCGAGCCAGATGTGGAACGGCCGCAGTCGCGTCGTGTCGACCAATCGGCTGATGTTGATCTCATTCATGGCTGCCTCCCGACCCGCTCTCCCGGTTCTTGAAACGGCGGTTCTGCCGGCGTCACACCGCGGCCTTTTCCGGAGCGATGGAAAAGCCGGAAACAGCGCCATCGGGCATTTCCGCTTTCAGACGCGGGAACACGTGGCGGCCAAAATTTCTGATGCTGCGGACGGTCTCATCATGCTCGAGAAAGCCCGCTTGGCCCATGATCAAAAGGTGTCCAAAGCCGCCGACGTGGTCGTACATTTTTCGGATCTGGGCGTAAACCTGATCCGGCGTACCGGCCATCATCAGCCCGGCATTGATGACGCCCTCAACGGTTGCTTTGGCGGAGAAGTTGGCATGCTGGTCGCCGACTTCGCCGCGCATGATTCGGGCAAAGGCTTGCGGCGGTGCGTATCCGGGCGGGAAGGAGAAATGCTGCGGCACCTTGTTGGCGCGGATATACCACATGATCTTTTCCGCACCGGCGCGCGCCTCTGCTTCGCTTTCGCCGACATAGACCAATGCCGCGTAAGCGAGACGATTGATCGGCACGTCCTGGCCGCGGCCGGCTTCACGCCAACCGCGCCGGTAGGCGTCATAGACGCGCCGCGTGCCGTCATAACCGGTGAGGAATGTCGCCTGCACGAAACCCGCGGCGCCGACGCGCATGGCGCCGCTCGGCGTGGTCGTACTGATCCAGACCGGGGGATGCGGCGTTTGGTAAGGCCGGGGCCAGATGTTGATCTGACGATGGTGAAAAAACCGGCCTTCATGACTGAACGGACCATCGTGGCTGGTCCAAGCTTTGATGATGAGATCGAGCGCCTCGGCAAACCGCTCATTGGTACGAACCGGATTGCTGTTGCCCGCAGAAATTTCATAAGGAACGCCTCGGACGAAGCCCGCTTCAAGCCGCCCATGCGACAACACGTCGACGAAAGCCATCTCCTCGGCCACCCGAACCGGCTGTCGGCGATTCGCAATCGGATTGCCGAGAATCAAGAGCCGTGCCGTTTTGGTGAGGCGCGCCAGCGCCGCCAGAAACAGCGGCGCCGCCGGATCGACGCAGGTCGCAGTCTGATGATGCTCGTTGAGCATGATATCGATGCCTTCGGACTCGGCGATCTGCCACTCCTCGATGAACCGGTCATAGAGTGCCGCGCCCTTCTTCGGGTCGTAGTTCCGGTTTGGCAGCGTGACGCGGATCGAGTCGTATTCCGACTCCGGGGGCAGATAGGGGTAAGCGGTCTCGGTGAAATGCCAAGCTCTCATGGCTATCGTCCTTGTTCAGTCACGCGTCAAGGAAGGCGAATAGGACGCGGACGAATTCTTCCGGCTGCTCGAGCTGCGGCGCATGGCCCGCTGCAGAAATCGTCGTAACCTTTGCATTCGGGATCAGCCCGGCGTAGGCGTCGACGTAGGACTGGCTGACCAGGCCGTCGCTGATACCGCGGATGAACAGCGTCGGCACATTGACGCGGTGCAGACGATGGCGGAGCTTCGGATTATGCATCCACGGCTCCCACGTCAAAAGCGCCGTCGTCTCGCGATTGCGGGCGATCGTCGTAAGCTCCTCATCGCTCATTTTGGCGACGTCGAGCCGGCCTTTTTCGGGATCGTGAAATATCAGTTGAGCCGCGTTTTCCTGCGGCATGGCGAAGATATCGGGGATGTCGAGTTTGTCCGGCGGACCGACTTTGACTCCGACGGGCCCGACCAGCGCGAGCTTGCCGATCCGCTCGGGCGACTTGGTCGCGATCTCCGCCGCGAGCCAGCCGCCGAGCGAAAAGCCGACGACATCGATGTGGTTCAGCCCCTTGCGGTCCATGAGCTCCAAATAAAGATGGGCTATGTCGTCGACGCTATCGAGCCATAGCGGCAGCCCTGACCGGCCAAAGCCCGGATGCGACGGCGCGATCAGCCGGCGGCGGCCTGCAATGAGGCCGACGTAAGGCTGCGACGGCATGAAGCCTTGGGCGCCGTGCAAAAGCAGAAGCGCGGTTCCGCTGCCGCCCTCGAAAAGTTCAATCTCGATGCCGGCGAGAGCTATGGTCTCGCGCGTCATGGCTGGACCGGACAATGCATTCCTCCCCTACGCGCCACCCCGGTTCGTCTGCCGCGCCGGCATGACGACCGGAATTATTGACGTCAGCTATGGGCTGCGCCTTGGGCTGCAGCAGTCCGCACCTTATCTGCCGCCACGACGGAAACAACATGCCGGCGCGACAGGCAGCTACGCGCTGTCCGAGGGTCAACGAAAGCACAATGACACGGGGCGGTTGTGGCCGGCCGGCGGGCTCACGAGACAAGCCCTTTTGCGCCGACGGCGGGTGCCGCTAATCGCAGGCTGCCCCGCGCAGCTTTGGCATGACTTGCGTTGCGAACAGTTCGACCGAACGAAACATCTCATCGATGGTGAGATCGCCGAAGCAGAATTGACCCACGAGGTAGTTGGCCATGCTGTCCTCGATCTGCGCGGCAAGGACGGCGCCGACCGTTGCCGGCGAGCCGGCGATCGCCTGGCCTTGGTCGATCAGCGCATCGAAACTGTCCGCGTATAGCGGCGACTGCATCTGCGCGCCGTTGAGCTCGGTCAGGTAAACGAAGCTCGCGCGCCAGCGCAAATAGGCCCGGCGAGCGACCGTCAGCGCTTCGGCGTCGCTATCGGCGACGAATACAAACCTCACGACGCCGATTTTCGGTTGTTGCGCCACGCGCTGTGTCGCCGACCAGACTTCGCGGTAGCGCGTGACTATGGCGCGCGCCGGCGCCGGCATGTCGTTGGTGACCATGTTGAGGCCCTTGCGCGCGGCGCGCTCGGCGCTTTCCGGTGAATGGGCGCCGTACCACAGCGGCGGATGCGGCTTCTGAAACGGCGCCATTTCCATCGGCACATTCACGAACTGATCGTAGCGCCCGTTCCAGTTCAGCTTATCGACGGTAAAAGCCTTGAGCACGAGATCGAGGCGCTCGGCATAGATCTGCTGCCGCTCCTCGGCGTTCTGCCCGTAATAGGCAACCTCGAACGGCACCGAACCGCGGCCGAAACCGATCTCCAGCCGGCCGCCGCTCATCTGGTCGAGCATGCAGATTTCCTCGACCACACGCAAAGGATGATGAACCGGCAACGCATAGACGAAGGTGCCGAAGCGAAGCCGTGTAGTGCGCTGCGCGATAGCGGAGAGAAACACGCTTGGCGAAGGCGCCATGCCCAGCGGCGTGAAATGGTGCTCGGCAACATGATAGGCGTAGAAATTTAGACGGTCGAAAAGTTCGATTACGCGCAGCCGCTGCTCGTAAAACCGGTGCAGCGGCACATCGTTTCGATCGAGGTGATCAAAAACGCCAAATTCCAAGCTCATGCCGGCAGGACCATCCCTGTAACGCGTGCTCACTCGCCGCGGGTTGGATCATGAAGGTCCGACCCCGGGCGGGTCAACCCGCGCCCAATTGGCACTGGCGAAAGGCGGCTCCGAGCGCATAGTATGGCGAGCGCCGAAAAAAACGCGCGATCAGGGGAGGATCAAAATGAAGAAGCGAACCATGCTCGGCCGCGGCGTATCGCGGCGAACGTTGATCAAGGGCGCAGCGGGCGCCGGAGCGGCACTAGCCTCCGGTCTGGCGGCGCCGCCCATTCTGGCGCAAGTCAACAAACCGATCCGTCTAGGCAATATCAACACCTACACCGGGGGCCTGGCCTATGCCGGTCAAGCCAATTGGAACGCCGCGAACCTCTATTTCGACAGCATCAATTGGACCGTCGCCGGCCGCAAGATCGAGATCATCAAGGAAGACGACCAGTTCAATCCGCAGGTTGGTTTGCAGAAGGCGAAGAAACTCGTCGAGAGCGACCAGGTCGATCTGGTGTTCGGCATCCAGGCCAGCAACGTGGCCCTTGCCGTGCTCAACTATATGAAGCAGCAAAAGGCATTCTATGTCGTCACCGGCGCCGGCACCGACGCCATCACCTGGGACCGCTATCCCTATCTGTTTCGAACGTCGATCTCGACCTATCAGCTGTCGACGCCGATGGCCGGCTATATCTACGACAATCTCGGCAAGGAGACCGTCACGACGGCGTCCGATTACGCCGGCGGCCGTGACGTGATGGCCGCGTTCAAAACTCCCTACCTCGCCAAGGGCGGCAAGATCCTCAAGGAAATATGGCCGCCGCTCGGCACCACGGATTTCAGTGCCTATCTGACCGACATCAAGTCGATCAATCCGCCGGTCACCTACGACTTTATGCCTGGCGCCGACGGGGTGCGTTTCATCCAGCAATATTCCGAGTTCGGACTGAAGGAGAAAATGCCGCTCACCGGCTTTACTATGATCGACTCGCAATCGGCCAGCGCGCTGGGCAAAGCCGCAGTCGGGGTAATCTCGGCCGTGACTTTCGTCGACACGCTCGACAATCCGGAAGCCAAGAAGTTCGTCGCCGAGTACGAGCCGAAATTCAAATCGACGGCCGACCTGTTCGCGGACTACGGCTATGTCGGCGCGCGCGTGATCGGCGAGGCCTTGAAGCTGGTCGACGGCGACCCGTCCAACAAGGATAAGCTCGCAGAGGCGATGGCCAAGGTCCGGTTCAATGCGCCGCGCGGGCCCTTCCGGTTCGATCCGGCGACCCACAATCCAATACAGGATGTCTACATCGCCCAGGTCATCGAGGTGGACGGCAAGATCACCACCAAGACGCTCTCGACCGCCACGCAAGTGCAGGACCCCGGCCATAAGGCGTGACCGGCGGCGCACCGGCATTTTTGCAGGCGTTCGGTTAGGGGCCCCATGGAACTGCTTTTCGCCCAACTGCTGAATGGGCTGGTCTATGGGGTCTTGCTTTTCCTGATGGCAGCCGGCCTGTCGCTGATCTTCGGGTTGATGAATGTCGTCAGCCTGGCGCACGGCTCGTTCTTCATGCTTGGCGCCTTCATCGGGCTTTCGATCTTCCATCTCACGGGCAGCTTCTGGCTGGCGCTCGTTCTGGCGCCGCTCCCGGTCGTGGCGATCGGCGTGCTGATGGAGATGCTATTCCTGCGCCCGCTCTATGCGCGCGGGCATATGGACCAGGTGCTCCTGACGTTCGGCTTCACCTTCATCTTTTACGATCTGGTGCAGACCGTTTGGGGCAAGGTCGTGTTGATGCTGCCGACCCCTCCATCGCTGCGGAGCACCGTGCATATCGGTGTCGGCGTGTTTTCCGCGTACCGGCTGTTTCTCATCGGCTTCGGCTTTGCCGTGGCGCTGCTGCTGTGGCTCCTGCTCGAACGCAGCCGGATCGGCGCCATGGTCCGCGCCGGCGTTGACAACGCGCCCATGGCCGCAGGATTGGGCGGCAATATCCCGGCGTTGTTTACCGGCGTGTTCGGCTTCGGCGTCGCGCTTGCCGCGCTCGGCGGCATAGCGGCCGGGCCGGTGCTCGGCCTCTATCCGGGCATGGATGCCGACATCCTTATTCCAGCATTCATCGTCACCGTGATCGGCGGCATGGGAAGCCTGCGTGGCGCGTTTGTCGGCTCGTTGCTGATCGGCATCGCGACTACGTTCGGCCAAGCCTATTTTCAGAGCACGGCGCAGTTTCTGATTTATCTGACGATGACCTTGGTCCTGTTGATCCGGCCGCAAGGCCTGTTCGGCGCCAAATTATCGGATGTTTTGCCGCCGTCGGCCGTGACGCGCGCAGTGGGAACGCCCACGCGGACCACATTCATTATCGGGCTCGTGGCTCTGCTCGCGCTGGTACTGCTGCCGTTCGTGCTACCGGATTATCAGCGCGCGCTGGTTGCGGAAATTTTCATTTTCGCAATCTTCGCCATGAGCTTGGACCTGATCCTCGGATTTACCGGGCTGATGTCGCTCGGCCATGCAGCGTTTTTCGGCCTTGGCGCCTATGCGGTCGCCGTGCTCGGCACCCAATTCGGGCTGAACGCGTGGCTCGGCCTTGGCGCCGGCGTTCTGATCGCCGCCGGCGGCGCCGCCTTGATCGGCTTCTTCTGCGTGCGCACCGGCGGCACGTCGTTTCTGATGCTCACCCTTGCTTTCTCGCAACTCGTGTTCTCGGTGGCGCTGAAATGGCGCGATGTCACCGGCGGCTCGGACGGCATGGCGCTTGCCGAGCAGCCGAGCTTTTTTGGGCTGAACCTGTCGAATTCGCTGGTGATGTATTTGATGACGCTCCTGTTCTTCGTCGCAACCTATCTCTCGCTGCACCGGCTGATCAACGCGCCGCTCGGCCGTGCCTTCGTCGGCATTCGCGAAAATGAACAGCGCATGGCGGCTATCGGCTATCCGACGCGGACCTACAAGCTCATGGCTTTCACCATCGCCGGCGCCTTCGCAGGGCTCGCGGGCGGACTGTACGTGATCTACAACGGCTTCATCTCGTCGGATGCGGTGTATTGGACCGCTTCCGGCGATATTCTTATCATGACCATGCTGGGTGGGGCGGGCACGCTGATCGGTCCGCCGATCGGAGCAGCCGTCTTCCTTTTGATGAAGAATGTCGTCAGTTCGTACAGCGATCATTGGCTGTCGATCATCGGCGCCGCTTTCGTTTTTTCCGTTCTGTTCATTCCTGGCGGCATCTGGGGCGCGGTGCAAAGGCTGCGTTGGCAGGGATCGGCGCCGTGACCCTTCTCGCCATCGATCACCTCACTTGTGCATTCGGCAAATTGGTGGTGACCGACGATCTCAGCCTGTCTATTGGCGAAGGCGACCGTCACGTCGTGATCGGTCCCAACGGGGCGGGCAAGACAAGCCTGATCAATCAGATCGGCGGCCAGTTAAGACCGACTTCGGGTCGAATTTTTCTGCACGGCGAAGACATCACTGGCCAGCCGCCGAGCCGAATCAGCCGGATGGGGGTGGCGCGGACATTCCAGCGCAACAACCTGTTTCAGAACTTGAGCGTGGCCGAGAATCTGCGGCTGGCGCTGACGGTGCGATTTGCCAATCCGTTGGATTTCTTCACTGTCGCCGCCCGCGACCGCCGGCTCGCCATGCGCGTCCGGCAGCTTCTGCAACGCGTTTATCTGGATGGGCGGGACGCAAGCATCGTGCGCACGCTGTCTTATGGCGAGCAGCGGCAGCTCGAGGTCGCCGTCGCGCTGGCGTCCGAACCGAAATTATTGCTGCTCGACGAGCCGACGTCCGGCATGTCGCCGGCCGAGACCGCGCGCATGATCGAACTGGTCGCGGCGCTGCCCCGCACCTTGTCGGTGCTGATGATCGAGCACGACATGACGGTGGTATTCTCGGTCGCCGATCGCATCACCGTGCTCTATTACGGCAAAATCCTCGCCTCCGGTTCGCCCGAAGCAATCCGGACCGATGCGCGGGTGCGCGAGGTCTATCTCGGCACGGGGCATTGATGCTGGATCTGGAAAATATCGACGCTTATTACGGTGAAAGCCATATCCTTCATGGCGTTTCGCTTACTGTGCGCCAAGGGGAAGTCGTCTGCCTGCTCGGGCGCAACGGCGCCGGCAAAACCACGACCATTTTAACGGTGATGGGTTATCTGCACCCGCGGCAGGGCAACGTCCGTTTTAACGGACGGGACATCGGGGCGCTGCCACCCTATGCGATAGCGCGGCTTGGATTTGGCTTCGTGCCGCAAGAACGGGGGATTTTTCCGAGCTTGTCGGTGCGGGAGAATTTGACGGTATTCGCCCGCGATGGCCGAAGCAACTACTGGACGCTGCAGCGGATTTTTGAGCTGTTTCCGAGCCTCGCGGCGCGGGAGCGCAATCTCGGCTTCCAATTGTCCGGAGGCGAGCAGCAGATGCTCTCGATCGCCCGAGCGCTGATGCTAAATCCGGTACTGCTCTTGCTCGATGAGCCGTCTGAAGGATTGGCCCCGATGATCGTGCAGGAAATCATTGGCATATTAAAGCACTTGAAGGGCGAGGGGTTGGCGATCCTTTTGGTCGAACAGAACTTAGGAGTCGCATTCGCTGTTACCGACCGCCATCACGTCATGAACAAAGGTGAGATTTGCTTCACGGGCGACACCGCGGAGCTGGAAAAGAGCGAGTCTGTGCTTCGCAGTTATCTCAGTGTCTAGTACGCGCTGGTTCAAGACCAATCGAAAATGCGTCCTATTGCTCAACGAACGCCTTCGCATCGGCGGTTTGTCGACGATATCCGGGAGCGGATCCGCTCCCCAGGCCATATCCACGAAACCGAAATCTTCAACGAGACGCGCAGCGCCTATCTAACGAGCAAACGCGGCCGTAGCGGGCAGCTCGCGACGTCGGCGGTGGCGGTACACGAAAAGCTTGACGCCCTGGCTCTCGATAGCGTCGCGACCATGCAGGCCACCCGGCATACCGGTGACTGGAAGCAAACCGGCCGCGAGCTGCTACGCGCGGCGCGGCGGCGGCGCGAGGTTCCACTGTAATGATTCTGGTGGAATTCTCGTCGGCTTCGGAGCCGCCGGAAAGTTGGTTGCGGGGATAGGATTTGAACCTATGACCTTCAGGTTATGAGGGTGACTTTAGGCGGGTCTAACCCATTATTTTATAAGCACTTATTGCACGTCATGTGCCGCTGGTGTGCCAATGCCGTGAGCCGCTAGACATGGATACGCTGCGCAGACGCTCCGACCGGGCGGCACCTCCTGGAAGCGCGCGCCCTGTGGCTACTTGAGGATCGGCCGCAGGTCCTCCAACTTGTCGAATAGGTGCCAGATATAGTCGCGAGCGCCCTTCTCCCGGTGCGGATGCAGATCGGCGATCTTTGGGTCGTTGCAGTAGCCGTCGAAGGCCGCCTTCGACGCCCATTCGACCATGATCATCCCGTGCGCGGCTTAATATCGCCAGCCGCCGCCTCGCGGAACTTGCCAAGCGCGACGACGTGCCCGCCGTGTGCCTGCACCTCCTTCGCCGAGCGGCGCGAATAGGCAAGATATTCGTCGCGGTCCGCGACATCGAATAGGTTGAGCGCATATATCGGACCGGCCATCGCGGGGTTTGTCACGTGAACAGCCCTATAGCTATTTGATCCATTGTCTTCTTGTGATCGTCGCTTGGGAACAAGTGCCCATACCGATCCATTGTGACCTGAAGCGAAGCGTGACCGGCGAATGTCTGCACTGTCTTAGGCGCAAACCCCGCTTCGATCCAACAT
>DATAWA010000028.1:0-27323 GCA_036267435.1 Xanthobacteraceae bacterium
AGATAAACCGAACGCGGATCGAGCCGCAGCGACGCGCGGTCCCAGCCGCTGCCGCGCTTTCTGCGCATGCAGAAAGTGCAGGGCGAGAGGAGCGAGACGCCGATCACGTCGTCGTAGTGCGGGCGGTCGCGATGCCAGCCGGTGGTCGTGCCCAGCCGGTACTCGGTGACGAGCGCATGCGCCAGGCGGTCGGGCGCAAGCCCGGCGAAAGCCGCGGCGCGCTCGCGCAGCGGCTCAAGAAACGCCGGTATCGGCTCGGCGTCCTTCAAGCGTGCTTCGTTGAAATCGTAGCGCGTGCCGAACGAGACGACGCGGCGCTTGCCAAGGAATCCATGAAACTCGAATTCCTTGAACGGCAGGTCGGCAAACGCCGCGACGAGGCGCGCCTCCTCGGCGGCGTCGATGAGGTTCGGCGCATGGCGGAAGCCGGCCGGCATCGATGGCTGCTCCGCCGGCGTCGCCTGTGCGGTAAAAAGTGAAAGTTGCTCGTGTTTCATGTCTGCGTGTCGGCTCAGATAAGGGCGCGAAGCCGGCTTCGCAAACGTGGGAGGTCGCAACGGAAGCCGTCGGACTGGTCCCGGAATTGTGATATGATGCAGTTCTGGACGCCCGCGCTTCCGCGTGGGCTTCGCCTCCGCTCAGCCCACCCTACATTTTTGGTAACGAGCGCTCACGCTTCCGGCGGCGAAAACAGCGCCGCATAGCTCTCCGCCATTGCCGCGGAGAGCGAATAATTGCGGGTCTGATTGCAGGGCGCGCACAAAAACACCGTGCGCCGCATGGCCGGCGCATGCGGGTGCGCCAGCGCCGCGACGAAAATCATACCAGCCCGGCACCTGGGACAGGGCGCCGACATGTCCTTGGCGCCGTCCGGGGCAACCTGCGGCGAAAGCTGATACGCCAGAGCTTCGGTCATGAGCGGTTGTTGCGCGCTTTTTGGCGAATGCCCGGTATTTTAAACACAATGACATTAAAGCCTTCGTTGCGCCGCATGCCTTATTTTATTCCTGCCCGTTAGGGATATTTATTGCCTTGAATCGCCAGCCAGGCGCTACAAATGCAGCCGTGAAGACGTGTTAGGCTTCGCCAGCCAGCGAGGATTCGATATTGACTGACATTAAGGCTGCCAGACCGATCCGGACCGCGATCGTCGAGGACGATCCGACGTTACGCAAAATGCTGGCGGCGCTGCTGCAAGCCGACCCGGATTACGCGGTGGTCGGCGAATTCGGCGAAGGCGAGGCGGCGGTCGCGGCGCTTGGGGAGCTATCGCTCGACATCGTCCTGGTCGATCTCGGGCTACCGGACATGTCCGGCATCGACGTTATCCGCAGGCTGAAGGCGATATCGCCGGGCTGCAGCGCGCTCGTGGTCACCACCTTCGGCGACGAGCGGACGGTCACCGCAGCCATCGAGGCCGGCGCCGACGGCTATCTGTTGAAGGGCACGCCGCTCGAGGAGTTGCGGCGCGACATTCATGCGTTGCGCGACGGCGGCTCGCCGCTGTCGCCGATGATCGCGCGCAAGCTGTTGGACCGGCTGCACGGCAAAGCCGCCGTCGCGGTTTCCGAGGGCGGCGACACCGCACTTACGCCGCGCGAGCGCGAGATCCTGGAAATGATCGCCAAGGGATTTTCCTACGCCGAGACCTCGGCCATTTGCGCCATTTCGACCGCAACGGTGCACAGCCATTTAAAGCGCATCTACCGCAAGCTCGAAGTGCACTCCAAAACCGAGGCGGTCTACGAGGCGCGCCGCCGCAGCCTCATTCATTAGCGACCACCCGGCGGCCGGCTCGTTCCCGCGAAGGCGGGGACCCAGCCTGTCATGGACAAAAGCCTGGATTGCCGCTTTCGCCGGAATGAGCGGGTAATCCAGCCGCAAACGTGGACGGTTCAGTTCGCCGGCACTTTCAATTCGATGCGGACCGCTGTGCCGCGGCCCGGCGCCGAATCGATCGCGATCGCCGCGCCCGTCGAAATGCTGGCGATCCGCTTTCGCATATTGGCAAGCCCACGGCCGGCGACGGCCGCTTTAGCCTGATCGAAGCCGCAGCCATCGTCACGCACGACAATCTGGATCACCGATTTTTCGGGATCGTAGCTTGCGCTCAACTCGGCGGTCTTGGCGCGGGAATGATGCAGCACATTGCTCAGCGCCTCCATCAGCACGAGCTTGATCGCCAAGGCGTCGCGGGCGGAGAGGCCGACGATTTTCGGCAATAAGGCTGTCTGCCAGCCGAGCGTAATGCCGGCCAAATCGATGCCGCTTGCCATGCGGTGGCGCACATTGCCGAGCAGCAGATTGACGTCGCCGTCGGGCGTCTCCGAGCTGTCGACCAGAAAGCGCAATTCCATCAGGATTTCGCCGACGCGGCGCTTGACGTCGGCCAGGTCGACATGGTCGGTCGTGAAGGCGGCGAGCAGGACGGCCAGGCTCGCGCCGATGCTGTCGTGCATGTCGGCCTGGATCTTCTGCCGTTCGGCGGTCGCCGAATTGACGATCTCGAGCTGCGCCTGCTGGCCGAGCCTGCCGAGCCGGTGAACGAAGACCGCGGCCGCGATCATGGCCGCGGTGAGCACAAGCCAGCATAGGCCGAGCAGATAGAAGAAGCCGATATATTGGGAGCGCAGATAGTCGCTGCCGTAGGCGACAGCGACGTAAAACGGCGCGGTCGGCGACACCACGAACGCGCCGATGCGGGTGATGCCGTCGGGACCGCCACGGCTGTAGAAGGTGCCGCTTTTTTCCCCGGCGAGAACCCGGTTATAGACCAGCGGTACGCGCGACACCGCAGCCCCGTAGCCGATGACGCCGTTCAAGGTGCGGATGCGCACCACGCCGTCCTTGCCCGTGAGCCCGGCGAGGCCGCGGTCGGTCAATTTGAGCTTTTCGTAAAGACTGACGAAGTGCTCGAGCCGGTACGACAGCAGCGCCACGCCGTACAGCGCACCCGATTGATCGCGCAGTGCCCGCGAGAACTGGATCGACCATTCGTTGGTGAGCACGCCGCGCGTCGGCGCCGAGATGTAAAGCTGCGTCTCGCCCGGAGTGTCGGCGTGGACTTGGAAGGTGTTGCGGCCCTTGAACGAGATTTTGGGGATCGGCTCGGCGCGGGCGCTCGCGATCAGCGTGCCGTTACGGTCGAGGATGCCGGGACCGATCATCGACGGCTGCAAGTCATAGCGGGCGAGCAGCCGGTGCAGTTCGGCTTCGTCGGCGGCTGACACCTCGCTCTGCGGAATTTCCGCGGCGAGCTGCGACAGGATGGCGTCGGCGGTGGCGGCATCGTCGTCGAACCCCGCCATTAGAACGCGCGCGATGTTTTCAGTTTCGCGATAGAACTCGCCTTCGACCGAGCGGCGAAAATGCAATCCGGCGAGCACGCACAGCACCAGCACAACGGCGGAAAATGCGGCGCACACCAGCACAATCGCCGTACGCGAAAACCGACCGAAGGAAGCCGGCGAGAACTGTGGAGTCACGTTGCGTCCAGTCCTGCTGCAGGCACGCGCCACGCCCGCTTGTGCAATGCATTTTGCCGCGCGTCCGGCAAGCGCGCGCCCATCCCCAAATCTGGGGAACGCCGTAGTTCTCCCAATGCCATGCCCATTTCCGGGGGTTGGTCGGCGTTGTCTCCTGGTTCAGATTGCGCCGGCAATCTGGGGCGAGACAACGGTAGAAACCCGATGCTTGACATTCCGGCCGGCGCCAAACCCGAAATCAAGACCACCGAACTGCTCGACAAGCAGTTGTTTCGGCTGTTTCCAACGCCGCTGTTCACCGGAAAACTGTCCGACCTCACGCTATGCGACCGAATCGAGAAGACGCTGCGCGACCTGCAGCGTTCGGGGCGCGGCACCGCGGCGGCTTCGAGCGGGCGCATGCGCGCCTATATGTCGCCCGACGACCTGCACACTTTGCCGCAGATGCAGGAATTGGTCGACGTCATCATGAAGGAAGCCGAGCAAATCCTCGACATCTACGCCATCAAGCGGACGTCGCATTACATCACCAATATGTGGGCCAACATCGCCCATCCCAATCGCCGGCATTCCATGCACAACCATCCGAACTGCCTGTTCAGCGGCATCGTCTACATCAAGACGCCGAAGAATTGCGGGCCGACGGTGTTCGCCTCGCCGCGCCAACTGGCGAAGAGTCTCGAGCCGACTTACCTGCAAAAGAACGAGTTCAACGCCGACGTCTTCGTGTTGCCGGCGGAGAAGGGGCGCGTGGTAATGTGGCCGAGCCATGTGCCTCACGCCGTCGAAGAGGGCAACGCCGACGAATCGCAGGACCGCATCGTCGTCGCCTTCAACGTCATGATCCGCGGGCGCAGCGAAATATCGACGGCGGCGATGGACTTCGTCTGAACCGGGTGCGTCACGCGCGCAGGCGCGTATGCCGCCCGGAGGTGCGCTCGATGGCGCTGGCGAGATATTCGGGCGACTGCGCGCCGGTGACGATCACGCTTGAGCCGAAGATGAAACACGGCACGCCGTCGATGCCGGCTTCTTTCGCCGAAGTGGCTTCGCCCTCGACCCGATCGACGTCGGCATCGCTGGCAAGCAGCCGACGCACCAGATCGCCGTCCATGCCGCAATCGACCGCAGCCTGAATGAGCATCCTCGGATCGGTGAGATCCACGCCTTCGGCAAAATACAGCTCCATCAATCGCTGCTTCATGCGGCCGGGATCGGTAACGCTGCGCGACCACAGAATGAGCCGGTGGCAATCCAGCGTATTGGGCTGGCGGCCGATCTTGTCCGGATTGTAGACGAGGCCTTCCATCGCCGCCGCGGCGGTAATGCGTTCCGCGATCACGTTGTAGCGCTCGACCGAGCCGAATTTGGTTTCCAGATAAGTCTGCCGGTCGACGCCGTCGCGCGGAATCCAATCGTTGAGGAAATAGGGCCGCCAATTGATCTCGACATCGACGTCGGGACATAGCGCGATGGCGCCTTCAAGCCGCCGCTTGCCGATATAGCACCACGGGCACACCACGTCGGACACGACTTCGATGTGAACGGTCGCGCGCTCATCGGATTTGTCAGCCATCGCCAAACCTGGTCCGTTTATGCCGATCTAGTGGTCCGATTCTAACATTCGCATCCCGTTTCGGCGCGCTCTGATGCGAATGTTAGAATCAAAGGACCACTGGCAAGTATAAGTGCTAGTGGAGCTTTTGGATTTGACATTCGCCTCGCGAACTCTCGGCAAGATGGGTGGCGAATGTCAAATCCGCTCCACTAGCGTATTATGTTGTAACGCTCCGGCCAAATCGCCAGAGGCACGAAGCCGGCTTTAGCCCGCGGCCAGGTCGCCGACCACCCGGGCCAGCAGCGATTCCACATTGTCGGTCGGCTTCAAGGTCGCAAGCGTTACCGCCGCGTCAATGCCGTTTTTGTTCTGATCCGGGGCCAGCATGGTGTTCTTGAGAACGCTGGCGATACGGCGCGCCACGATATGGGCGGCGCGCAGGTCGGTCTCGGTAAAAACCGCGAAAATCGAGCTGTCGGCCTCGCGACAGGCGAAGTCGACCTGGCGCATCAGCCGGCTCAGAAGCCGCGCCGCGTCGAGGCTCGTGCGCCGGTCCCCGCCGTCAAAGCAGAAGCGCGCGATCGACAAACCGACGCCGCGTTTTTCGGCGTCGTCGACGGCGCGGTTGAGGTCGCGCCAGAACGCTTCTTGGCCGAGCAGCCCGGTGTCGGGATCGAGCATGCCCTTGGCATCGAGCGATTTGAGCATGCGCTTGAGGCGCTGGCCGAAGGCGTGCGCGCGAACATAGGGCAGGAAGCGCTCCATCAGCCGCTGCGGCCCTTCGGAAATGCGTTCCAGGTTGGCGAGCTCGATGGCGAACGGCTCGACCACCGAGGGATGGCCGCCGAGCACGGTGACCGGAAGATCGCGGAAACGCACGTCCTCGGCGAGCACGGTCAGCAAGGCTTCGACGATTTTCGGTCCAAACCCGTCGCCGATCACCATGCCGTCGATATCGCGCACGTTGAGCGAGCGCGCGGCGCTTTCGACCGACAATGCGCCGACCACACCGACCTGCTCGCCGAAGGCAACCGAGAGCTCCGGATAAGAACGGCCACGGCCGGCGATCAGGACGGTTGCTTCCTCGAGCGGATCGACGGTGGACAATTCCGGGAGCTGCTCGCCGCGCGAAGCGAGCGTTCGCATGCGGCGCAACACGGTGCCGTGCAAAGTGCGAATGCGGATGGCGGTGGACAGCCGCCGCACCAGCCGTTGCGGCGTGGCGTTGAGCGCAATGGCGAAGGCGTCCGGCACGCAAGGCATGGCGTCGTCGCGGGTGCGGGCAATGACCGGCATGAAAAGGCCGCCGCCTTTTTGCCGTTGCTCGCCCAAGAACGCGCTCAGCGCCGCAACGCGCTCCTGGTCGGAGCAGGTGTCCGCCAGAATGATGGCTTCAGGCTCCACGGCACCGAGCGATCCGGCGGCATCCGCCCAGTTCGTTTCGATGACCGGCGCGGCGCCCGCCGCGCGCAAAGCGTCGACGACATCCGGCGCCGGATTATCGGCAATGACGGCGAACGGACCTTGCAACGCCATGATACGCAGGCACGCGGTTTTACGGATACGACCCGTAAAGCATGCCAAATGGCTATTAATTGTGCGTCAACGAGCTGGCGGTTTGTCCGCCTTTCAGGCCACGGCCTCGCGCCGGACTTGCGCGCCGCGCTCGCCGAAAGCGGCCGTTACCAGGGGATTGGCGCCAAGCGCCGCCAGCGCCGCCTGCATGGCGGCAAGGTCGGCGGCAGTGCCGACCAGGCGCTGGCCGGTCGAAGCATCCGGCAAAGCGGCCACCGCCGCTGCCGCATCGATGCGGCCGATGGCGGCGAGGAGTGTGCAGAGCGGAAAGCGATAGGCGCCGACACTGACAATTCCGGATGGCGGCCCGGTAACCGTGACGGTCTGGTGCAATGGATCGATGCGGCAGGGAAAACCGGTATCGACAAAGCCGTCGCGGCCAATCCGCAAATGCGGCTGATCGGATCGTTCGATGCCTGGCGGAAACGCCGCGCGGGGTGTGAGTGGTCCGCGCAGCGCCAGCGTCCCGCTGTCGCTCTTGGCCAGTTCGGCGATCGTCACAGCGTTCTCGCCATCGCCCGCCACAGCGGACGGCTTCAGCGGCACCGGCCGGCCGCCGCTGCCGCGCCGCGCCGCGACGAAGCCTATTTCGCCGAAGATCGCCACGTCGACGAGCGCGGCATCGCGCTCAGGCCAGTCCGTTTCCACCGCCATAATACGTTCCGGTGCATGCCAGGCCGCGAGAACGGTGGTCGGGCCTTCGCGGGCGAACAAGCCGGTCTCGGCAAGGCGGAACGCCACCGCGGCCGGCAAGATCAGCGTTGCAGCGCGTTCGTTGCGCCGCTGCCGGGCGAAGACGTCGGCATCAAATGGATGGTGCAAAGCGAGTGTGCCGCCCGCCAGCAGCCATGGCACCAGCGTCAGGCACAGCCCAGCGAACGAGGCCGGCGGCACCGCCGAAAGCAGGCTCGCGTCCTGCTCGAGGCGGCCTTCCAGGAAAGTGCTCACGCCGCCGGCCAAAAGCTCAAGATGGCGGCGCGCAACCGGCAGCGGTCCATCCTCGCCGACTTCAAAGGTGGTCACCGCCAGATGCGCCGCGGCATTGCCGCCGCGGTCGAGCGAGGGAATTGGATCGAGTTTCGCCGCGGCGAATAAATCGTCCAAGCCCACAACGCCGTCCGGCAGCTTGTCGCCAAAGCCGCAGACATGGCGGATGGAGAATACTTCCGCGGCAACCTGCGTCGCCTGCAGGCAAGGCTCGAAATTGCCGACACGGCCGCAGGCTATCAGCGCTCTGGCGCCGACCCGCGCCAGCGCGGTCACGGCATCGGCGCGCCGCCACAACTGCGGCAGCGGCGCCGCTATCAATCCGGCGCGCAACACGCCAAGCAGCGTCAGGATGTGCTCGACGATATTAGGCATCTGGATGCCGACGACGGCATCGGTCGGCAACCCTATCCGGCGCAGCCGCCCGGCAATCGCCGAGACCATGCGGTCGGCCTCGGCATAGGACAGGCGCAGCGGCTGGCCGTCGGTAAAGGCCTGCCGGTTCGGCGGATCGGCGAGCGCGATGGCCCCGGGCCGGCGCGCCGCCGCTCGGCGAAACAGATCGTCAAGCGTAATGCGGCCGTAGCCGGGGGAGGGCGCGCCGGCGGCGCGGGTAAAATCCCCGAGAATCATGGCCGTATCATCGCAGAATCGCGCCACCTTGCCGCCACCAAGTTTCCGGCAGGTAGCCGAACAGCGCGGTGCGCGCCGGATGCTTGATATACGACCAGCGCGCCACCCATTGCTCGGGCAGATAAAACAGCGGCACCACATAACAGCCGGAGATTAAGACGCGGTCGAGCGCGCGCACGGCGTCGACCAGATCGGGCCGGGTGCGGGCGCGCAGCACCGAAGCGATCATGGCGTCGACGGCCGCGCTTTTGACGCCCATATAATTGCGCGAACCCTGCTGATCCGCCGCCGCCGAGCCGAAGTAAAAGCTCTGCTCGCTGCCCGGCGACAGCGACTGATCCCACTGATATTCGATCATGTCGAAATCGAACGCCACGCGGCGCTGTTCGTACTGCACGGAGTCGACGAGCCGCACCCGCGCATTAATGCCGGCGCGGGCCAGCATGGTGGAGAAAGCGAGCGCCAGCCGCTCGTCATCGCGGCTCTCGACCATGATCTCGAAGGTGAAAGGGGCGCCGGTGGCGCGGTTGCGCAGGACGGTGCCGCTGATCTCGTAGCCGGCGGATCGCAGCAATGCGAGCGCCTTGCGCAAAGTAGTCCGGTCGCGCCCGCTGCCGTCGCTGACCGGCGGTGACCAGGTGCCGTCGAGCACGCCGGGCGAGACCGCATTGGCAAACGGCGCAAGCAGCACAAGCTCCTTTTCATCCGCCGCCCGATGATAGGCGGACAACTCGGAGTCGTCGAAGTAGCTCGCGCTGCGCCGGTATAGATTGTAGAAAAAGTTGCGATTGACCCACTCGAAGTCGAACAACAAGCCGATCGCCTGCCGGACGTGGATATCGGAGAAGATCGGACGGCGCGTATTGAAGACGTAGTCGGACGCGAATTTGGGCAGCCCGCTATGGAAGGATTCCTTCCGCACGCGGCCGTCGCGCGCGGCGGGAAAATCGTAACCGGTCTGCCAGCGCGTCGGATCGGTTTCCGCACGCACGTCGTAGAGCCCGGCCTTGAACGCCTCGAAATAGGCGTTGTCGTCGCGATAGAAATCGAAGCGCAATTCGTCGAAATTCCACAGACCGCGATTGATCGGCAGATCGCGTCCCCAATAATTGGGGTCGCGCCTGAAGGTGACGCTTTTGCCGGCGTCGACGGCGGCGACGACATAGGGCCCGCTGCCGATCGGTGCTTTCAGCGTCGAGTTTTCGAACGTCGCGACGTCGACGGCGTGCTTGGGCAGGACCGGCATCAGCCCGAGGATCAGCGGCATTTCGCGGTCGCTGGTATCGGCGAAGTCGAACCGCACGGTGCGGGGACCGAGAATCTCCGCCTTGGCGACGCGCGAGTAATAGCCGCGATGGTTGGGCCGGCCGTGATCGCGCAAGAGCTGCCAGGAGAACACCACGTCCGCCGCCGTCACCGGCGAGCCGTCGGAGAAATGCGCCGCGGGATCGAGCGTGAAGGTGACGTAGCTGCGGGCCGCGTCGGTCTCGACGGTCTTGGCCAGCAAGCCATACAGCGTAAACGGCTCGTCGTAGCTGCGCGCCATCAGGCTTTCGATGACGTAGCCGCGGATCGGCTGCACGGCGAGGCCCTGGACGATCAGCGGATTCAAGCTGTCGAAGGTGCCGAGCACGCCTTCGGTCAATCGGCCGCCTTTGGGGGCATCCGGATTGACATAGGGAAGTGCGTCAAAGCCGTCCGGCAGGGCGGGCGCGCCATGCATGGCGAGGGCCGTGGCGGCAACCGCATTGGCCGGGCTCTGGGGCGGATCCGCCGCAGCAGGACGCACCACGCTAAAGAGCGCGGCGGCCAGCACAAGGGCGCCGTATGGTGCGGCCCGCAGTCGATATCCTTTCGTTGACAGGATGACCTCGGCGGACAGACGTTAAAGACGATTCGTTCTCGATCGCAGAACATCTAGCACGCGACGGGCGTGGGTATTCGCGGCCAAGGCGCGCCATGACGGGCCAGCCGCAATCACAGGCTTTATCTAGGCGTCCAATTGCGCTATTGGCCGCACCGTGGGTGATGACGGGGCGTGATCGGGTCACGGTGTTGCCGCATTCTGCGTCGATTGACCGTCCCGCGGGGGCAAGGCGGCGCGGCAACGAATGCCGGCTGCGGCAATATCGAATCATTTGGGCAAATCTGACCAGGCAACCGTGCCGGTTGCGGGTGGCAGGACTAAAGAGGAACTACGTCGCATGACCTATCGGAACGCGTCGGCGCCGGTCCAGCCGGTGAGCCGCACGCTCGCTGCCATCGTCAAGGCGGTCGGACATAGCGCGCTGCTCGGCGGGGCGCTCGCCACCGGACTCTGTCTGAGTATCGGTTCGCAGGCGCTGGCCCAGACAAAGCCGGCCGCAAAGAAGCCCGCGGCCGCGGCGCCAGCCCCCGCGGCGCCAGCCCCCGCGCAGGCCGGGCAGCCGGAACAGCAGCAGCCGGTCCAGTTGATCTATTCGCCGTGGACCAAGTTCTGCTTGAAGAACCAGAACGACCCAAATGCCAAGCAAGTGTGCTTCACCGGCAAGGATGCCCGCATCGAATCCGGCATGCCGGTGGTCGCCGCCGTCCTGATTGAGCCGGAAGGCGAGCCGAAAAAGATTTTGCGCGTCACGCTGCCGCTCGGCATGCAGCTTATCCACGGCACCCGGGTGATCATCGACCAGAACCAGCCGATGACCGCGCCTTATGTCATCTGCTTCACCAATGGGTGCATGGCGGATTACGACGCGACCACCGACATGATCAACAAGATGAAGAAGGGTCAGGGTCTCGTCGTTCAGGCGATCAATTCCACCGGCCAGCCCATTTCGCTCGTGCTGCCGCTCACCGATTTCGCCAAGGCCTATGACGGTCCGCCGACCGATCCGAAGGTGTTCGAAGAGCAGCAGAAGAAACTGCAGGAAGAGTTACAGAAGCGCGCCGACGAGGCCCGTCTGAAGCTCGAGCAACAGCAAGGCGGAGCGGGTGCGGCTGCCGCCCCGGCGGCGAAGCCATAAGGCCCTCGCGAAGGCAACCGCTTTGCGGCGGTCTCACGCGCCGGCGTGAAGTCGGCGGGGCTGATCGGAATATCCGAAGGTCATGCTGCGAATTGACCCGGCGGCGCCAAAACGGCGCCGACCGCGTCAATGCATCCGCCCCGCGCGCGGCCGGTAGCCGCCGTTGGCGTCTTTCATAAACACCTCGGCGACCTGCGGATGGCGCACCGGCTCTCCGCTGGTATCGGGCAACAGGTTCTGTTCCGAGACATAGGCGACGTATTCGGTTTCCTCGTTCTCGGCGAACAGATGATAGAACGGCTGATCCTTGCGCGGGCGCACTTCGGCCGGGATCGCCAGGTACCATTCCTCGGAATTGGCAAAGACCGGGTCGATGTCGAACACAACCCCGCGGAACGGATACAGCCGGTGCCGAACGACCTGGCCGATCTGGTATTTGGCTTGTCGAATCTTTTCCATCGTGAGACGCAGTTTACAGCCCCGTTTGGGTATATATGCAACGATTATGCCGTAGTTTTTTGCCGTCAGGGAACTCTCACAGCCCGTAGCGCTGCCGCATTTCGGGATCTTTTTCGGCAACGTGCCCGGCCAGATCGACCAGCACCTTGGCCTGCTTCCAGGTCGCATCGTCTTGCATCTTGCCGTCGATCATAACCGCGCCCGAGCTGTCCGGCATGGCGGCGATGATCTTCTTGGCAAAGGCCACCTCCGCCGGATCCGGCGAAAATACGCGCTTGGCGATCGGCACTTGGCTCGGGTGCAGCGTCCAGGCGCCAACGCAGCCCATGAGGAAGGCATTGCGGAATTGCGCTTCGCAGGCGGCGCCGTCGGCAAAGTCGCCGAATGGACCGTAGAACGGCTTGATTCCGGCCGCGGCGCAGGCATCGACCATTTTGGCGATCGTGTAGTGCCAGAGATCCTGCTGGAAGGCCGCACGCGGGGCATCCGCCGCGCCGGCATCGGCCAAGACCTTGTAATCGGGGTGCCCGCCGCCGACCCGCGTCGTCTTCATCGCCCGCGACGCGGCGAGATCGGCCGGGCCGAGACTGATGCCGTGCATGCGCGGCGAGGCCGTGGCGATCGCGGCAACATTGTCCACGCCCTCGGCGGTTTCCAGAATGGCGTGGATTAGGATCGGCTTTTTGACGCCGTTCTTGGCCTCAAGCTGGGCCAAAAGCTGATCGAGATAGTGAATGTCCCAGGCTCCCTCGACTTTCGGCAGCATGATCACGTCGAGTTTTTGTCCGATGGCGGCGACGATTTCGGTGATGTCGTCCAGCACCCAGGGCGAATTGAGCGCATTGATGCGCGTCCATAGCCCGGTCTCGCCGAACTCGCAGGCCTGCGCCATGGCAATGAAGCCCTTGCGCGCGGCTTCTTTGGCGTCGGCCGGAATGGCGTCTTCGAGATTGCCAAGCACGACATCGACCTGCGCGACCAATTCCGGCACTTTGGCGCGCACTTTCTCGATATGCGGCGGCACGAAGTGGATCATGCGCTCGAGCCGCAGCGGCAGATCGCGCAGCGGCGCCGGTGCGCCGATGGCAAGCGGTTTGAAGAAGTTGCGCGGCAGTTTCATGCGGCTATCCGGAAGTCCTTACAGCTTAGGGTAGGATGAATGGCGGGACTTGGCCAAGCCGCTTTTCGCAGCATAGCTGCCTAGGAATAACGCGCCTCACACCGTCTCGCCGCGCATCAAGCGAGGCTGCGAGGCCGCCGGCGTTACCCCTTCGCGCATCAAGGCGCGGCGCAACGGTCCGATGCGGTCGATGAGGTAAAGCGCCAGGCCGCGCACCCCATGCACCGGGAAAAAGCCGGTGAGCAGGCTCCGGTTCAACACATCGACGGCGGCGGCGCGGCTCATCACATCGGCACGCCGCGCCGCCTCATAGCGCCGCATGACTTCCGGGCCGCCGATGTCGATGGCCTGATGCCGCGCATCGACGATGATTTCCGCAAGCGTGGCGGCATCCCGCAGTCCGAGATTGAGGCCCTGGGCGCCGATTGGCGGCACAACGTGGGCTGCTTCGCCGATCAGCGCGATCCGGTCGCGTGCGCAAACGTCCGCCGTCTCGACGGCCAAAGGAAAGACACCGCGGCCGGCTTCCACCGTCATCTTGCCGAGCAGCGAATGCGCGCGGCGCTCGATGTCGGCGGAGAGCGCAGCATCGTCGAGATCGGCAAGTGCAGCGGCACGTGCCGGATCGAGCACGCATACGAGGCTCGAGCGCCGCCCCGGCAGTGGCACCAGCGTGAAGGGACCGCTCGCGGTATGGAATTCGGTGGAAGTGCCGTCGTGCGGGCGCGCATGGCCGAGATTGAGCGTAAGCGCGGTTTGCGGATAGTTGCGCCGCCGCGTGCCAATTCCTGCCGCCGTGCGACACAGCGAGCGCGCGCCGTCAGCTCCGATCACGAGGTGCACGCGCGACCGGCCGCCGGCATGGACGATGACGAGGCCGGTGGGTTCGCGTTCGATCGCCAACGCCGGTGCGGCGATGCGCGGTATTCGCAACTCCACGGCGCGTGCTTCGAGCGCCGCCAACAGATACCGGTTCTCGATGTTGTGGCCGAATGCGTCGAGACCGATTTCGGCCGCGTCGAACACGACTTCCGGCGCCCGAAACAGCCGGTCGGTGGCATCGACAAGGCGAAGTTTTTTCAATGGCGCGGCATGAGGAAGGCAGGCCTGCCACGCCCCCAGCGTGTCCAAAGCCGCGACCGAGCCAGCGAGCAGCGCCGTGGTCCGGTGATCCGGCTTGGCCACCGGCGCGATCAGAAGTGTCTCGACGCCGGCCGATGCCAGCGCGATGGCGGCGACGAGACCGGCCGGTCCGCCGCCCACCACGGCGACTTCGGCAGAAAAGCTTCCGGTTTCGGTCGGTAAATCAGTCATTGCGTGCTGGTCTCGTCTCGCTTTGATTTATGATTGGAACCCTAGCAATGACAGCAGGCTTGCGCACGTTCTTCGATTTAACCTGTAAGCTTAAATAATGGCCTCAACTGAACCATCGCCAGAGCCCGGATTGCCGCTGCGGACGGCCGCCTTTGCGGTCCACGTCTTTACCGCCAGCGGAGCGGCCTGCGCGCTCTTGGCTCTGATCGCGGCGGTGCACGCCGACTGGCCGGCGATGTTTGTGTGGCTCGGCATCGCGCTTTTCATCGACGGCATTGACGGCGCCTTTGCCCGGCGGCTGCGCGTTGCCCTCATCCTGCCGCGCTGGTCGGGCGATATCCTCGATCTCGTCGTCGATATCCTCACTTATGTGTTCGTGCCGGCCTATGCGCTGTCGTCAAGCGGGCTGTTGCCGCAAGCCGCCGCGGTGCCGCTTGGCATCGTCGTCGTCGTGACCGGTTCGTTGTATTTCGCCGACCGGCTGATGAAAACGCCGGACTATTATTTCCGCGGTTTTCCGGCGCTGTGGAACGTGGCGGCATTTTATCTCTTCCTGCTGCAGCTTCCGTCCTGGCTCGGCGCTATCTCGGTCGTGGGGCTTGCGGCACTGACCTTCGTACCGTTTCACGTTGTTCATCCGATGCGGATCGCCCGTTGGCGCGCGCTCACGGTCGTGGCTCTGTTCCTATGGGTCGCGCTTGCGACTTTTGCCGTGGTAAGACATCTGCAACCCGGCATCTGGACTGTCGCCGGCTTGTGTCTTCTTGCAATTTACTTCGTCGGCATCGGGTTTCTGCGCCGGCACCATCCATAACGAGGGAGGAGGCTTCGTGGCTCGACCCGTTCTGCTCATTGCCGGCGGCAGCCGCGGCATCGGCGCCGCGACGGCGCGGCTCGCCGGCGAACGCGGTTACGACGTCGCCATCAATTACGTGCGCAACGCCAAGGCGGCGGCCGAGGTCGCCGAAGCGGTCAAAAATTCCGGCGGCCACGCCGTCGCCTTGCAGGGGGACATGGCGAAGGAAGACGACATCGTGAACGTGTTCGGCGAGACCACTCGCACGCTCGGGCCGATCGCCCATTTCGTCTACAGCGCCGGTGTCGGCGGCAAGAATTCGCGGCTCGACGCTGCGACCGCCGACACCATCCGCGACGTGATCGACATCAACCTGTTCGGCTGCCTGATCTGCGCCCGCGAGGCGGTGCGCCGGATGTCGACGGCGCAAGGCGGCAAGGGCGGCTCGATCGTGTTTTTGTCCTCGATCGCGTCGGTGACCGGCGGCGCCGGCGAATACGTGTTCTACGCCGCCGCCAAGGGCGGCGTCGACGCGCTCACCAACGGCCTGGCGCGCGAAGTGGCCAAAGAGGGCGTGCGCGTCAATGCGATACGGCCGGGTCCCACCAGGACAGAGATCCACGAGCCCGGGCGGCTCGAACGGATCACGCCGCTTCTGCCCATGGGCCGTCCCGGCGAGCCGGACGAGATCGCCGAAGCCATATTGTTTCTGCTTTCGGACGCGGCGTCCTATATCAGCGGCACGGTGCTCAACGTTTCGGGCGCCCGCTGAGCGCCGGGACAGGGCCCGCCTTGTGTTCGACGCTTCGGCGCCTATGATCCCGGCCGACTTACGGTTTTCAGAAAATCCCACGGATTCCAAGGAGAGAAAAATGGTTGCTGCAGTACGCGTTCATAAGGTCGGCGGGCCCGAGGTTCTGACCTATGAGGAGATCGAATTGCCGGCGCCCGCTCAGGGCCAGGTTCGGGTCAAGCAACACGCCTGCGGCGTCAATTTCATCGACACCTATTTCCGCATGGGCATGTATCCGTCGCCGGTCGGCTTGCCGTTCGTCGCCGGCAATGAGGCCGCCGGAGAGGTCACCGCCGTCGGTCCCGGCGTCAGCGAGCTTAAGGCCGGCGATCGCGTTGGCTATGTGGTCGGGCTCGGCTGCTACGCCTCCGAACGCAACGTTCCCGCCGATCGCGCCGTAAAGCTGCCGGCCGACATCAGCTATGAGCAGGCGGCCGCGATGATGCTCAAAGGCATGACGGCAGAATATCTGCTTCGCCGCACCTTCAAGGTCGAGAAGGGCATGAACGTGTTCGTCCACGCCGCGGCCGGCGGCGTCGGCTTGATCCTCTGCCAATGGGCCAATCATCTCGGCGCCAATGTCATCGGTACCGTCGGCTCAAAGGACAAGGCCGAACTCGCCAAGAAGAACGGCTGCCACCACACCATCCTCTATCGCGACGAGGACTTTGCCGCGCGCACCAAGGAAATCACCGGCGGAAAACTCTGCAGCGTGATCTATGACGGTATCGGCAAGACCACATTCCCAGCCTCGCTCGATTGCCTCGCGCCGCTCGGCTATTTTGTCAGCTACGGCAGCGCTTCCGGACAAGTCGAAGCCTTCAACATCAACATCCTGCAGACCAAGGGATCGCTGTTCGCTACCCGGCCGACGCTCAACACCTACGCCGCCAAGCGCGAGGATTTGCTGTCCATCGCCGACGATCTGTTCGATGTCGTCGGCAAGGGCGCCGTCAAAATCCCGATTAATCAGAAATACGCCTTGAAGGACGCCGTCAAAGCGCACAAGGACCTCGAAAGCCGCGGCACGACGGGTTCGTCGATCCTGCTGCCATAGCGTAACGTCATTCCGGCGTCTCCCACAGGCGGCGAGCCCGGGATCCATAATCACACCGCGCCGATTTTGGCGCCTATTTGGGCGTCGATTTTGCGCCGAGTGCTTATCTTCACGAATCGTGTTTATGGATTCCGCGCCCGGGCTCTCGCCCGTGCCCCGGAATGACGAGGTTGCGATGAAAATTTGGGGCTACTGGGCGACACTGGCCTGGGCCGCTCTCGCCTTTCTGGCGGGGCAGTTCATCGGGTTCGCCGTGGTTCTTGGGCTGCATGCGGGAGCCTGGACCGCAATCCTGCAAACGCCCTACGACGGCATTCTCGTCACCTTGTTCGTCGCCATCTCCAATCCGGTCACGGTCGGCGTATTGGCGTTGGCGGTGTGGCTGCGGTCAGCCTCGCAACTCGACTATTTCGCGCTGCATCGGCCGCGACAGAACGACGTCGTGATCGGCGTTGTTTGTCTCGTCGGCCTGATCGCCCTCAGCGATGCGCTGCTTTACCTGAGCGGCCGCGATCTGGTCACCGACTTTCAACTGCAATCCTACACGTCCGCGGTCGCGGAAGGCTGGGCGCCGGCGATGATGTTCGCCGCCATCGTCATTGCGCCCGCCGGCGAGGAGCTCATGTTTCGGGGCTTTCTGTTTCGCGGTTGGGCGCGTTCGGAGCGCTCGGCGTGGCCGGCGATCCTCGTCATCTCGGTGTTATGGGCAAGCCTGCACGTCCAATACGACTGGACCGGCATGCTGCAGATTTTCGTCATCGGGCTGTTTTTGGGCTGGATGCGGCTGCGCTCCGGCTCGACCCTGCTGACATTCATCCTGCACGCCTTGTTCAACCTCGAAGGCACTCTGGAGACCGTGGTCCAGGTGCATTTTTTCAGCAAATAGATTCAGCACGCGGCTTTTCATCGGCCGAACAAGCGGCTCAAAGCCTCGGTCGTACCGTTGGTTTTGCCGGCCGCGGTCGACTGGCGCGACAGTCCGATCACCGGTTCGGCGAAGCGGGCAATAGCGGCAACGGTGTCGTCGAGCGGCACGGCCGAGCCCGGCGTTTCGCTGACCACGATCGACAGCACCTGGAGGCCGCGACGGAACACGGCGTCGAGCGCGGTCAGCGTATGGCTGATGGTGCCGAGATAGGAGCCAGTGACCAGAATCAACGGCAGTTGCAGCGCCATCATCACGTCGAGAATGGTGCGCTCGTTATAGAGCGGCACCATGATGCCGCCGACGCCTTCGATCAAAAGAATATCGCGCTGCCGCTCGATCGCGGTCTGGCAAAAGCTGATGACGGCATCGACATCGATGCTGCGGCCTTCGCGCGCGGCGGCGAGGTCGGGCGACAGCGGCGCCTGAAACCGCCACGGGCAGATGCGGTCGATTTCCTGCTCGGTCACCGGCAGGCCGAGCGCCCCCAGCAGCACCCCGGCATCGCTGGCGGCAAGCGCGGCCGGATCGAAGCCGGAGGCGACCGGTTTGATGGCGTCCACCAGGCGGCCCATCCCGCGCAAATGATGGATCAGCGAGGCGGCAACGTAAGTCTTGCCGACATCGGTCCCGGTCGCGGTAATGAAAATCGCCGCCACGAATTAATGCCTCAGCACGCGGCTTCGCACCGCCTCGGCAAGGCGTGCGATGTCGGCGTCGGGATGCTGGGCGGTGAAGGCAAAGCGCAACCGCGCCGTGCCCGGCGGCACGGTCGGCGGCCGGATCGCCACCACCAGAAATCCCTCGTCGCGCAACAGCGCCGAAGCGGCAAGCGCGGCATCGCTCTCGCCAATGACGATCGGAACGATGGCGCTCTGCGGCTGCGGCAGATTGAGAGCACGGGCGAACTCTTTGGCTTTGCGCAGCGGCTCGGCGGCATAGGCCGGCTCGCCCGCGATGATGTCGAGCGCAGCGGTGGCCGCGGCCACCACGGGCGGCGGCAGTCCGGTCGAGTAGATGAAGGTGCGGGCGCGCGTCTGCATGAGGTCGATCACCGCGCGCGAGGCGCAAAGATAGCCGCCATAGCCGCCGACCGCCTTCGACAGCGTGCCCATTTGCAGCGGCACCTCGGCGGGGCCATCGGCAAAGCGCGAGCCGCGGCCGCCGCCGACAACCCCAAGGCCGTGGGCATCGTCGGCGAGGAGCCAGGCGTCGAACCGCTGCGCCAGCTGCGATAGCTCAGCCAGTGGCGCGAGATCGCCGTCCATGGAGAAAACCCCGTCGGTCGCGATCAGCACGCGTTTTTTGCCGGCGCGATGCGCGTTCAGGAGCGCCTCGACGTGGTCCGCACCGGCATGGCGATAGGGCTCGACGGCCGCGCCCGAAAGCTTGGCGCCGGCATACATGCAAGAATGCGAGAACTCGTCGATCAGGATCAGGTCGCCGGGTCCGGCAAGCGCGGGGATAATGCCGGTATTGGCCAGGTATCCCGAACCAAACACCACCGCGGCGTCGGTACCCTTGATGCGCGCCAGCCGGCTTTCGAGCGCCGCGTAAAGCGGGTGATTGCCGGTGACCAGGCGCGACGCCCCGGCGCCCACGCCGTAGCGTTTGGCCGCCTCGACTGCCGCCTCGATCACACGCGGATGCTGGCTGAGATTGAGGTAATCGTTGCATGAAAACGACAGCAGACGCCGGCCGTCGCGCTCGGCCCAGATTCCGGCACGTGCTGTCAACGCCGGCGTACGGCGCAGCCGCCCTTTGTCCAAGGCGGCGAGCTTATCTCCGGCAAAGTCGTCAAGCGATTGCATGCCTTGAGCGTCTTTCGCGAACCGAGGTGACCGCCACCGAGCCAACAGGCACAATAGCGCCACAGCACCTGCATGAAAGCGCCGAATGTCGGGCAATGCCAGCGAAAACAAGGGGATGAGACGGAATGCGCAGCCGGATTGGTATGCGCAGGGGCTTCCCCATGTCTGGTTGCCTTATTCGCAGATGAAGACGGCAAATCCGCCGCTCGCGGTGGCCGCCACGAACGGCTGCCGCATCACGCTTGCCGACGGCCGCGAGCTCGTCGACGGCATTGCTTCATGGTGGACCGCCTGCCACGGCTATAATCACCCTCACATTCGTGGCGCCATCGAAGCCCAGCTCGGCAAAATGCCGCACGTCATGTTCGGCGGCCTGGTGCACGAACCGGCGCTGACGCTCGCGCAACGGCTTACCGCGCTCATGGCGCCGGCCGATCTGTCTCGGGTCTTCTTCTCGGATTCCGGTTCGGTCGCCGTCGAAGTCGCGCTGAAGATGGCGGTGCAGTACTGGCTTAACCGCGGCAGGAGCGGGCGGAGCCGTTTCCTCGCGTTCAGCGGCGGCTATCACGGCGACACCACGGGCGCGATGGCGCTATGCGATCCCGAACACGGCATGCACGCCGTGTTCGCCGGATTGTTGCCGCAGCAGACCATCACCGATCTGCCGCGGAGCGAGGAAGAACTCGCTGCCTTGGACGCGCTGTTGGCGCGGCAGGCCGAGACGCTGGCGGGCATCGTCGTCGAACCGCTGGTGCAGGGCGCCGGCGGCATGATCTTCCATGAGTCGGCAGTGCTGCAAAAGCTGCGCGCGCTCGCCGACAAATACGACCTGTTGCTGATCTTCGACGAGATCTTCACCGGCTTCGGCCGCACCGGCAAAACGTTCGCCTTTCAGGAGGCTGGGGTCGTCCCGGACATCCTGACCCTCTCCAAGGCTCTGACCGGAGGCACGTTGCCGCTCGCCGCCACGCTTGCGAGCAAGAAGGTGTTCGATGCGTTCTGGTCGGATGATCCGGCGCATGCCTTGATGCACGGCCCGACCTTCATGGCCAACGCGCTCGCCTGCGCCGCCGCCAACGCCTCGCTGGATCTATTCAAGCGCGAACCGCGGCTTTTTCAGGTGGCGAAGCTTTCGGCGATGCTCAAAGCCGGCCTGGAACCATGCCGAGAGCTTCCCGGCGTCAAAGATGTCCGCGTCAAAGGCGCCATCGGCGTGGTCGAGCTCGACCGTATCGAAGACCTCAATGCCTTGCGGCAACGCTTTGTTGCCGAAGGTGTTTTCATCCGGCCATTCGGCAACATCGTCTATCTGACCCCGGCTTTAACCATCGGCGAAGAGGACGTCGCCACATTGACGGGCGCTATCCGCCACGTGCTCGCGTCACGCCGCTGATTAGGCGGCGCCTCACATGATCGGCTTGCCGCGGATGTCGATCGCTTTCTCGATCTTCACCAGCGCGCCGATGCCGGTATCAGCGCCGACATGCGTCTGCTCGCGCGGCAGGAGCTTGGCAAAGATCGCGTCGTGAATGGACCCGCTCTCGTGCAATTCGACGCTGCCGAAGAAGCGCAGAAAGCCGCTTTCGAGCACACCGTCGCGCTGCGCCTTGAAATTCGAGTACAACACGCAAACGCGCTTATCGTGCGCCAGGTTCTCGAGCGCGGTGCGCTTGGAGCGCTCCCAATAGGCCAGGTGCGTGTCGTCGAAGACGATCATGCTGCCTTTGACTGAAATGTTCGGCCCCGCCGGCCCACAGGTGCCGACGAGACAGGGGCATCCGTCGTCCCAGGCATTGCGGATCAGTGTTTTGATGGCGTCGGAGAGCGGCATGGGGATGTCCTGTGATTTAAGGCGGCGGACCATCCCATCGCCCGTGCCGCGATGCAAGCGAAGCGGCGAATGGCGTTGCTTCAGTAGCCGACCACGGTACCGTGGAGATCATACGCATCCGCGCGCTCGATCTTGACCGTGGCGATTTCGCCGACGCGTAGCGGACGGCGGCTCGTCACATGCACGGCGCCGTCGATCTGCGGCGCGTCACCTTTGCCCCGGCCTTTGGCGAGTCCGGACTTGGCGTCGACCTCGTCGATGATGACGCGCTCGCGGTTGCCGACCTTGCGCTTGAGCCGCTTCTGCGAAATCGTTTGCTGGTGAGCCATCAGCCGGTGCCAGCGCTCTTCTTTGACCTCGGCGGGCACGGCGGCGGCGAGATCATTGGCCACCGCGCCGTCTACCGCCTCGTAGCGAAAGCAGCCGACGCGATCGAGCTCTGCCGCCGACAGCCAATCGATGAGCGCGGCGAAATCGTCGTCGGTCTCGCCGGGAAAACCGACAATGAAGGACGAGCGGATGGTCAGGCTCGGACAGATGTCGCGCCAGGCGCGAATGCGCTCGAGCGTTTTTTCTTGCGCCGCCGGCCGGCGCATGCGCTTGAGCACGGCGGGACTGGCGTGCTGGAACGGCACGTCCAAATAAGGAAGGATTTTGCCGTCGGCCATCAGCGCGATGACCTCGTCGACATGAGGGTAGGGGTAGACGTAATGCAGGCGTACCCAGGCGCCGAGCTCGCCGAGTTCGCGCGCCAAGTCGAGAAATTTGGCACGCACCTCGCGGTCCTTCCAGCGGCTCGCGGCGTATTTCACGTCGACGCCATAGGCCGAAGTGTCCTGGGAAATGACCAGCAATTCCTTGACCCCGGCGGCGACCAGCCGTTCGGCTTCGCGCAGCACGTCGGCGGCCGGCCGCGATACCAGATCGCCGCGCAATCGGGGGATAATGCAAAAAGTGCAGCGGTTGTTACAACCCTCTGAAATTTTGAGATAAGCGTAATGCCGCGGCGTCAGCTTGATGCCCTGCGGCGGGATCAAATCGGTGTGCGGATCGTGCGCGGGCGGCGCGGCGCGGTGGACGGCTTCGAGCACGCTTTCATACTGTTGCGGCCCGGTGACCGCGAACACGCCCGGATGGGCCGCCGTGATCTTTTCCGGCTCGGCGCCCATGCAGCCGGTCACGACCACCTTGCCGTTTGCGGCCATCGCCGCGCCGATGGCGGCAAGCGACTCTGCCTGGGCGCTGTCGAGAAAACCGCAGGTATTGACGATGGCGAGATCGGCGCCGGTATGCTCGCGCTGCAATTCATAGCCCTCGGCGCGCAGCCGCGTGATGATGCGCTCGGAATCGACCAGCGCTTTGGGGCAGCCAAGCGAAACGAAGGAAATACGGGGAGGGCGGTTCATTTGCGGCGGTTCATAGCATGATCTCAAGGTCCGGCGGCTTCGGGCTTGGCGGAGATAGGGCTTTAAACAGGCTTCTGCCACGAAAAAGCCGGGCAAGAGTGTGTCTTTGGCCGGGCCGGACGGCCATTCGCGGGATGTTAAGGATTTGGCGGTGTCCTCGGTCGCCGGCACGTGAGTGTTGATTCTTGAATATGCGATGGCGTTGTTTGCCGGAAAGTCTTTGCCGGAACCGGTGCGACGCAGACCGGTCCGACGGCTGCTTATTTGTTTTAACGTTTGAACTTCGGTCCGTGACCGCATGGTGCAGTGGAGGCATGTCGCCGTTTTGCTGCTGACCGCTTGGCTTAGCGGCTGCGGTGGCTATGCCATGTTCGATCCAAGCGCTGCGTTCACGTCCGGCAACAAGCCGGCGGCATTGACCGGCAGCGACGGGGAGCCGGCCGCGACTTCAAGCAAAAGCGGCGGCGCCCCGGTCAAGTCCCTGTTCACGCAAACCTCCGACCTGACGTTTGCCGCGCCGTCCGCGGGGAGCCTTACCGATGTCCCCGATAAGCCGCGCGGCAAGCCGGTGATCGTCGCCGATGCGGCCGACACCGCCGTTCCGGTTGCGCCGGTGTCCGAGCCGGCGCCAGGACCCAAAGCCGGCGGTGCGATCACCGCGCCGCGCGGGCGCGCCTATCTGTTTCGCGGCGTCGCCGGCCTTATCTATTCGCGCGGCATCGACAAGCTCGCGGCCCGCATCCGGCGCACCGGCATCCCGGCCAGCGTCGATACCTACCTGCTATGGCGTCCGACTGCCGACGAAGCGGTCCGCGATTATCGCCGCGACCCGCAGCCGATTACGCTGATCGGGCACTCGATGGGCGGCGACGCGGTTTTGGACTTCGCCGAATATCTCAACGCGGCGCACATCCCGGTCAGTCTGCTCGTCACTTACGATCCCACCCGTATCGCCGACGACGTTCCCCCCAACGTTGCGCGCTATATCAACATCTACCAGTCATCGAGTTTCATGGGCGGCGGCAATGTCGTGCAGGGCTCGCGCTTCCACGGCCACTATGCGAGCTATAATCTGAAAGATCACACCGAGATCGTGCACATCAATATCGAGAAGGAAAATCGAATCCAGGAGCAACTGGCGGAAAAGATCGCGCAACTGGCGCAGACGCCGCCGGATGCCGAAGGCGAAGCCGTGCCGATCCGCATCGAAGTGCCGGCGGATGCCGCCATCGAATTGTGGGATTCCGGGCTGCCGGTGCAGGCCCACGCCGGCGATACCTTAAAGACGCTCGCCGCCGCTTACCACGTGCCGCAATGGGCGCTCTCCGAACTCAATTCTGTGTTGGAGCAAAATCCGCTCGCCGAGGGTCAGCGCGTTATCATCCCGCGCTACTTGGTACCGATGCCGGTACCGGCCGCCGCCGTCTCGAGCTACGCGCCGGCGGGTCATTAGCCCAAACGTTAGCAATGCGGCACGAGGCATAAGCCGCTCGGCTCGTAACAGCGCCAGAACGGCACCGGCGTCGATTTACCGCCGACGCAGGTATAGACATCGCACCAATGCAATTGATCGCAATCGGCGATGCAGCGACCGGACGATTGCGCGCAAGCGCCGGTTATCTTGACATGCTTGGCGTGCCTGGCGTGCGTTGCCGCCGACGCAACCGATACGGACGCCGCGCCGAGCACGGCCGCAAAGACAATCGTCACAACCGATTTCGTCAGCACTTCCATGGGCTCCCGGTTCATTTCGACCAATAAATTTCCCATAATCACGCACTAG
The DNA here is from genome assembly GCA_036267435.1 of Xanthobacteraceae bacterium. Taxonomy (GTDB): domain Bacteria; phylum Pseudomonadota; class Alphaproteobacteria; order Rhizobiales; family Xanthobacteraceae; genus BOG-931. The sequence continues at coordinate 24,536 of DATAWA010000028.1, forward strand.
CGACAAGGAGCGCGCGATGCTGCTGCCCGATCCACCGCTGCTGTTGGTGACCGACCGCGCCCAGGCGCACCGGCCGCTGCAGGAGGTCGTCGCGGCGGCGCTGACGGGCGGCTGCCGCTGGGTCAGTCTGCGCGAGAAGGATTTACCGGAAGACGAGCAGGTGGTGCTGGCGCGCCTGCTGTTGCCGGCGGCGCGGCGTCATGGTGCGCGGCTGATGCTGCACGGCGAGGCGCGGCTGGCGGCGCTCGCCGGCGTCGACGGCGTGCATTTGCCGTCGGGCAGCGACGCCGCCGCGGCGCGCGCGCTCTTGGGTCCGCAAAAACTCCTCGGCGTGTCGATCCACACCGTTACCGAAGCCGAAGCGATCGATCCACGTGTCATCGACTATGCGCTGGCGGGGCCAGCCTTCGAGACGCCGAGCAAGCCTGGCTACGGGCCCGAGATCGGCCGCAAGGGTCTTGCCGCTATCGCGCGCTCAGCGCGCGTGCCGTTGCTCGCCATCGGCGGCATCAACACCGCGCGTGTTGGTGAAGTGATCGCGGCAGGCTGCGCCGGCGTCGCGGTGATGGGCGGGGTGATGCGCGCGGCCGATCCGGGGCAAGAGGTCAACGCGCTCCTTGCCACCCTGCAAGGCTATCCGCGCGCCTTGTAAGTCCCGACGCCCTGATCGGGCGCCCACACGCCAGCCGGAAGCTTGCCGGCCTGCCAGAACACGTCGATCGGCATGCCGCCGCGCGGATGAAAATAGCCGCCGATGCGCAGCCATTTTGGCTTGAGCACGCCGACAAGCGTCTTGCCGATGCTCACGGTGCATTCCTCATGGAACGCGCCGTGATTGCGGAAACTGTTAAGATAAAGCTTCAGGGACTTCGACTCCACCAGCCAGCCGCGCGGCACATAGTCGATGACCAGCGTGGCGAAGTCCGGCTGGCCGGTGACCGGGCACATGCAGGTGAATTCCGGGAAGGTGAACCGGGCGACGTAGTTCGTATCCGGATGCGCATTCGGCACCCGGTCGAGCACGGCTTCGCCAGGAGATGCGGGAATCGCCGTCGGACGGCCGAGCTGGAGGGATTTTCTTGCTGCCATGCCCACAACCCTACGCGGTAGCCAAATGCCGCGCCAAGCGGGGCCGACGCAAATTACGCAAGATTTTTGTGGCATTTTCGCCACGTGCCCGAGAAAACGGGCCGAATATCCTGAGATAACAGGCGAAAAGGCCGAACAGCAGTCCACCGCCTCGGCGGCATCGGCTAGTCTTGGCTGGAGTCTGAAGCACAGATTGGCTCGGCTAGCGGTGACCGGGCCTTAAGGCCGTTGGAATGCGAAGGTCAAGGCCGAGCGCACTGGGGCTGAGCGCACTGCTGGCGACAAGCTCTGTCGCCGCATTGCTGATCGGCGGTGGCACGCCGGCGGCTTACGCGGTTCAGCCGTGCGAGTTCGGCGGCATCGCCGTCGTCGGCGCTTCCCAAGGGAGCGTGAGCAATCCCGGCGCGATCTCATGCATCTTTATTTCCAATTCGACGATCAGCGGCAGCGTCACGAATGCCGGCGGCGGTGCCATCACCACGATAAACGGTCCGCCCAGCAGCACCGGCATAACCATCAACAACAGCACGGTCACCGGCACGGTATCGAATGCCGGTACGATCTCGGCCTCGGGCAACGGGATCGCCGTCACCGGCAATGCCACCATCGGCGGCGGCATTAGCAATAGCGGCATGCTGTCCGTCGGCGGCTCCGGCGTTGTCGTCAACGGTCCTTCGACTTTCACCGGCGGCATCGGCAACAGCGGGACGATCACCGCCTCCGGCAACGGCATCAATGTCGGAGGCGCCGGGCGGTTCACCGGCGGCATCGTCAATTCGGCCAGCGGCACCATTACGGCGACCGGCGTCGGTGTTGGCGTTCTCGTCGGCAGCACTGGCGGGCCCGGAGTCTACAATGTTTCGAACTTCAGCGGCGGTATCAGCAACGCCGGCAGCATTTCCTCGAACAGCGGAACCGGAATTCAAATCAACGGCGTCTCCACCTTTGGCAGCGGCATCACCAACAGCGGCACGATCTCAGCGGGCAACGGCGGCGTCAGGGTCGAGCAAACCGTCTCCTTCGTCGGCAGCATCGTCAACGCCGCGGGCGCGACGATATCGGGTGCCACCGGAATCGAAATCTGCGATTGCGTCACCTCGTTTCTCGGCGGCATCACCAATGCCGGCACCATCACCGCGGCCTTTACTGGAATTTTCGTCAACGGGGTGAGTGTATTCGGGACTGTCGGCGCTGGCGGCATCAGCAATTCCGGCTTGATCTCGGCGAGCCGCGCCACCGCCATTGCCGTCAATGCGTCAACCTTCATCGGCGGCATTGCCAATTCGGGCACGATCTCGGCGGGTGGCAACGGCATCTGGGTCGGCGGAAGCGCAAGTTTCGGCTACAGCGTCGTATTATCGACGTTCTCTGGCGGCATCACCAATTCCGGAACCATCACGGCGGCGCGCAACGGCATCCTGGTCGGTGGATCGGCTTTCACTTTCGGCCTCGTCACTATTTCGAACTTCGGCGGCGGTATCAGCAATTCCGGGGTCATCACGGCGAATCGCAACGGCATCTGGGTCGGCGGATCGGCGTCCGGCTTCCTCAGCACCGTCATCATTTCGAGCTTCAGCGGCGGTATCAGCAATTCCGGTACGATCCAGGCTCACGATGTCGGCATTTTTGTCGGCGGCAGCGCGACCGGCGTGGGCGCATCGCTGACGATTTCCACCTTCTCAGGCGGCATCAGCAACAG
>DATAWA010000029.1:0-21508 GCA_036267435.1 Xanthobacteraceae bacterium
ACGATTATCTGATCGACACCGGTCTGGAAGACACCACGCTGCGGTTGTCATCAGGCGAAGTGCGTGCCGGCGACGATTGCCGCGAGGGCCTGACCGCGGTGCTGTCGGTGAAGGTACCCGACCCGAAGTTTTCCTCGCAGACCAAGGACAAGCTCGTCTCCTCCGAAGTCCGCCCGGTGGTCGAGGGCGTGATCAACGACATGCTCAAGGCGTGGTTCGAGGAGCATCCGGGCGAAGCCAGGGTGATCGTCGGCAAGGTGATCCAGGCGGCCGCGGCGCGCGAAGCCGCCCGCAAGGCGCGCGAGATGACGCGCAAAAGCGCGCTCGGCGTCACCTCGCTGCCGGGCAAGCTCGCCGATTGCCAGGAGCGCGATCCGGCCAAGTCGGAATTGTTCATCGTCGAGGGCGATTCCGCCGGCGGCAGCGCCAAGCAGGGTCGCAACCGCAAATTCCAGGCCGTCCTGCCGCTGCGCGGCAAGATTTTGAACGTCGAACGCGCGCGCATGGACAAGATGCTGTCGTCGGAGCAGATCGGCACGCTGATCACCGCGCTCGGCGCCGGCATCGGCACCGACGAATTCGCCATCGACAAGCTGCGCTACCACAAGATCATCATCATGACCGACGCCGACGTCGACGGCGCTCATATCCGCACGCTGCTGCTGACGTTCTTTTACCGGCAGATGCGCGAGCTGATCGATCGCGGCTATCTCTACATCGCGCAGCCGCCGCTCTACAAAATCGCCCGCGGCAAGTCCGAGCAATATCTTAAGGACGAACGCGCGCTCGAGGATTACCTGATCGATACCGGTCTGGAAGAGACCACTTTGCGGCTGTCCTCGGGCGAGGTGATGGCTGGCAACGACCTGCGCAAGCTGGTCGAAGACTCGCGCCAAATCCGCAATCTCTTGCGCGGCCTGCACAGCCGCTACAACCGGCAGGTCGTCGAGCAGGCGGCGATCATGAGCGTGCTCAACCGCGAGATTTTCGGCGACCCGCAGAAAGCCACGGCGGCGGTGCCCTATATCGCCAAGCGGCTCGATGCGCTCTCGGAGGAGACCGAGCGCGGCTGGACCGGTGAATTTACCGAGGGCTCAGGCTTCCAGTTCGAGCGCACCGTGCGCGGCGTGAAAGAAGTAGCAGCGCTCGACCAGGCGCTGCTCGGCTCGGCCGACGCACGCCGGCTCGACGAATTCGCGCCGTCGCTGCAAAAGGTGTTCCCGCGGCCGACGCCGCCGGCGATGCTGCGCCGGAAAGACGAGGATACGCCGATCCACGGCCCGGTCAGCCTGTTCGAGGCGGTCACCGCCGTGGGGCGAAAGGGCGTAGCGCTGCAGCGCTACAAGGGCCTGGGCGAAATGAACCCCAATCAGCTCTGGGAAACCACCCTCGACACCAACGCCCGCACGCTGCTTTGCGTGTCAGTCAAGGAAATCGACGAGGCCAACACCATCTTCGACGAGCTGATGGGCGACAAGGTCGAGCCGCGCCGCGTCTTCATCGAGGCGCACGCGCTGGCGGCCAGCGTCGACGTTTAATCCTCAAAACATATCGAAGTATTCGTTCTGCTCCCAGACAGTGACGTCGCCGTCACCGCTCGGCACGGCTTCCGCCGTGAAGCGATCGACCTCCGCGGTCTTCAGCCGGATGAAGTAGTCGATAAAGGCTGCGCCGAAGCTGTCCTTGAACGCGGCGTCGGCGGCGAGCGCCGACAGCGCTTCGCGCAAGCTTTTCGGCAGCGGCGGCGCTTGCGTCTCATAGGGCGTATCGGCGGACGGCCCGGGATCGCTTTTCTTGGCAAGACCGTCCAGCCCGGCATAAATCTGCGACGCCATGTAGAGATAAGGATTGGCCGCCGGCTCGCCGACACGGTTTTCCAGATGCGTTGACGGATCGCCCGGCTCGCCGAGCACGCGCACCATGACGCCGCGGTTGTCGCTGGCCCAGATGGCGCGGTCGGGCGCCAACGTATAGGCGCGGTAGCGCTTATAGGCGTTGATCGTCGGCGCCGCGAAGGCGGCGCTCGCTTGCGCATGCGCCAACAGGCCGCCGAGAAAATGCCGCCCGATTGAGGACAGCCCGTCGGCGGCGGCGAAGGCATTGCCGCGGCGCTTCTTGTCGATCAAGGACTGGTGCAGGTGCCAGCCCGACGAAAACAGGTTCGGCAGGCCGGGCCGGCACATGAAGCTCGCGAGACAACCGTTCCGTCGCGCGATCTGCTTACAGGCGGCGCGCAACAGAATCATGGTGTCGGCGGCGTTCAAGCCGGGCTGCGGCCGGAAGGTGAATTCGCATTGGCTCGGGCCGAGCTCGATTTCGAGCGACCGCAGCGGCATGTCGAGCGCGAGGATGCCGCGGCGGATCGGCTCCAGCGCGGCCGACATCTGATCGAAGCGCGACTCGGTGAGATACTGATAGCCCTGATTGAGAAGGCTCACCTCCGGCGCCTGCGGCGGCCAGGTCGCGTCTGTTGGGCTAAGCCGCGGATTGTCGAGCTTGAACAGATGAAACTCGACTTCGAGGCCGGCGAGATAATCGAAGCCGGCGGCGCTGAGGCGCGCCAGCGCCTCGCGCAAAACTTGCCGCGTCGAAAACGGCACCGGCTTGCCGTTCCCGAAATAGATGTCGCACAACAGCCAGCCGGTGCGCGGGCCGCCGTTTTCGGCCGGCCACGGCAGCACGCGGAACGTCGCCGGATCGGCCACCATGACGAAGTCGCCGCCGCCCTGCATCTCTGTCATGCCGAAGCCGCCGCCCGGCGTGAACACCGGATAGGCGGTCTTGTGCGCGATGTCCTTGGCGAGAAGCGTGGTCGTCATGCTGACGCCGCTTCGCATCAGGCCCGCGGCCTCCGCCGCCACCGCGGTCTTGCCGCGCAGCACGCCATGCTGGTCGGCGAAAGAAAAGCGCACGAGGTCGAGCTTGTGCTTCTTAATCGCCTGACTGACCGCGCCGGCACGCCGGGTTTGTTCGGCGGTCCACAGGCCGTGGCGCTCGACGAAGGATTTGGCGGTGTGCGGTCGCGAGGGCATCAAACTGCGTCAGTCAATGCGTCGGTGATTGGCGCCGCACCGCGCATTTAATTCCAGCTCTTGCTCGCCTGGCGGTCGCGATCGACGCGCTGCCAGTAGCTCTGCCAATCGGCGACCGGGCCGATGCCGTCGACGCAGGCCGGTCCGGTGATGCCTTGCGCCTCGGCCGGATCGAGCACCATCATCGGCCGCTCGCCTTTGCCGGAGCGCTCGATCGCCTGGCGCAGCAGCCGGCGGTAGGCGCTGATCGCCTTGTCGGAGGTGCCGAGATGCTCCTGGGTGCGGTCCTGGATGGCGCCCATGGATTCGCAGGCCCATTGGTCGTGCACGTTGATGTCGGCGCCCATGCCGGTAAAGGTCGCGTGCTCTTGCTCGTGGGCGTCGAAGCCGTAATCGTTGCTCTTGTTCTTGCGCGGCACGTAGTCGGGCAATTGATAGAGCTCGAGCCGCTGGCGGCGCATCTCGTCTTTGTCGACCGGCGCGCCGAACGAGGTGAAGATCGCGTACCAGTAGTGCCGGTCTTCATCGATCGGCACGTGCCACTGCGAGATCGTCATTTCGCGGCTCATCGGAATGATGAAGGCATTGGGGAAGATCAGATTGGTGACGCGCACATGCGCCCGCTCGGCGTCGATCTGGCGCAGCGTGATCAGCCGGAATCCGTAGTCGGTCGGTTCGACCTCGATGCGTGGCCGCGGAAACTCGCGCATGATCCGGGTCATCGGCATGTCCGAATCCTTGGACTTGTCGCGGAACATCTTGCCGTAGCCGCGGTCGGGATCCTCGTCTTCGAAGAAGCGATGCAGGAACGAGGTGTGCGCCGGATCGATGCCGACTTCGAGCGATTGCAGCCAATTGCAATCGATCATGCCCTTGAAGGCGAAGGTGTGCGTCGGCGGCGCGACGAAGCAGTCGAAGTGCGGAAAGGCCGGCGGCTCGCCCGCTCCCAGATAGGCGAACAGGATGCCGTTGCGTTCGACGACCGGATAGGATTTTTGCCGGATATTGGCGCACAGGTTGCTGTCGTCCGGCTCCGCCGGCGTTTGCAGGCAGCGGCCGTTGACGTCGAACAGCCAGCCGTGGAACGCGCAGCGTAGTCCGCCGTCCTCGAGCCGGCCGAACGCCAGATCGGTGCCGCGATGCGGACAATGCCGGCCGATTAGGCCATAGCGGCCGCGGTCGTCCTTGAAGGCGACGAGATTCTCGCCGAACAGCCGCACCGGCTTGACCGGGCGATTGCCGGAAAGCTCGTCGACCAGCGCCGCCGGCTGCCAGTATTGCCGCAACAGACCGCCGGCACGAGTGCCGGCCGCGGTACGGGTGATCACTTCGTTTTGTTCGGCGCTGAGCATCGGCAATCCCTGTGTGCGGCCAAGCCTCGACCGCATTATTTATCTATACGATGATCGCCAAGCCGCCGAAAGCGGCACGGCCGCAAACCAGGCAGCGCAAAGGAGGCGACCATGCGCCCGAGCCTCGTCTTCGCCGTCATCTGGATCGGATGGATCGTCAGTTGGATGGCGGCGGCGTTCTGGTCGGCGCGCACCGAAAAGCGCATCGCCACGGCGCCGGTCTGGGTGTCCCGCCTGGCGCTCGTGGCCGGCGCGGTGTTGCTCGCGCATTCAGCGCGGCGGCTCCTGCATGCGCACATGCTCTGGCATGTCGGCTATGACGGCGCCTATGCGCTCGCCGGTGTCACGTTCCTCGGCATTGCGTTCGCCTGGTGGGCGCGGATTCATCTCGGCCGGCTGTGGTCGAGCACCATTACCCGCAAGGAAGGCCATCACGTCGTCGACACCGGGCCCTACGCGCTGGTTCGCCATCCGATCTATACCGGGCTGATCACCGCCATCGTCGCGACGGCGGCGGCGCAAGCAACCGTAACCGGTCTGATCGGCGCGGCGCTGATTGCGTTTGGGCTCTGGCTCAAGGCGCGGGTCGAAGAGGATTTCCTCACCGCCGAACTCGGCGCCGACGCTTACGGCGCCTATCGCCGGCGGGTTCCGATGCTGGTGCCGTTTCTACCGGCCGGCTGAAGCTTCAAGGTAGGATTAATGGCCCGACGTGATGGTGCCGCGTTCGGTCAGCACCAGCCACTGGCCGTCTTGGCGCTTGATCGAGTCGATGCGGCCGACGCCGGGCAGCGTGCTGCCTTCGCCGACATCGAACATGCTGCCGTAACGGTTTTGCACCAGCGCGCGGCCGCTTTGGACGTCCTGCACGATCCAGTCCTGCAGAATGCGGTCCGGGACTTTGACCGCCACGGGCTGCGGCGCCGGCGGCGTCGTTGCGATCGAACCGGTCACCTCCGCCGTGGCGGCGTGCTGATCGAACTTATCGAGACGATCCGACAGCTTCGCCAATTGGATCGATGTGCTGTGGGTCGTGGTGTCGAGATTGCTCTTGATCGCCGCAAGCTCGGTCAATTCGAGTTTCATCTCGCGCATCGCATCGGTCGATAGTCCGACGCTGGCAGCGGGCTGCGGCGCAGGCGACAGGAAGCGCACCATGCCGGTGCCGGACAGCGAACCGACGAACGAGCCGAAGGCGGCGGCGAAAGCCACCGATGCGGCAAGCATCAGGAAGCGTGAGGAGTGCACCTGAGCGGCCGGCGCGTCGGCGTCCGCCGCGCTCGCACCCATTGTTTCGTCGACAGCGTCGTCGTCAATCTCTTCGTTTCCCGCACCGAGTTTCGGCGCCACCACCATCGGCAGATTGCTGGTCATATTGCTGTCCCCGGCTTCGCTCGCGCTTTGATCGGCGCCGTCAACGCGCGCCTTATTGTTGTCGTCAGCGGGCTCGCTTGGGTTCTCGGCCACGGTCAATCTCCGCAAGTTACGGTTGACCAGTCGTTAACCGCGTTTGGTTAGCGTTTGGTTACCGGCCGGCGGACGGAGCGGCCAAAGATTCTTCGCGCTTCAGACCAGGCCGTTTTCGCGGGCGAGATCGCGCAGCGAGGTCTCGGGCCGGGCGCCGAGGTGCTGAATAACCTCGGCGGCGGCGAGCGCACCAAGGCGCCCGCAGGTGCGGTCGTCGGCGCCGCGCGCCAGGCCGGACAGAAAACCGGCCGCGAACAGATCGCCGGCGCCCGTGGTGTCGACGACACGTTCGATCGGGAATGCCGGCACCGCCTCGACGGCCTCGCCGCCGATGATGACGCAGCCGTCGGCGCTGCGCGTCACCACGGCGACGGCGATATCACCCCGCAGCGCCGCGACCGCGGTGTTGAAATCGGACGTTTGGTAGAGGGCGTGCAGCTCGGCCTCATTGGCGAAGATGAGATCGACCGTGCGCGAGCGCATCAGGTTCAGAAATTCGTCGCGCCAGCGGTCGACGCAAAATGCGTCCGACAACGACAGCGCCACTTTGCGCCCGGCGTCGTGGGCGATCTTCGCCGCCTTGAGGAACGCCTCCTTGGCGTTTTTCGGATCCCACAAATAGCCTTCGAGATAGAGGATGGCGCTCGCGGCGACCGCGTCGGCGTCGATATCGGCCGGCTGCAGATCCTGGGCGGCGCCGAGATAGGTATTCATGGTGCGCTCGCCGTCCGGCGTGACCAGCACATAGCAGCGTCCGGTCGAAGGCCCCGCGGCGGCCGGCTTGGTCGGGAAGCTCACGCCGGCGGCGCGGATGTCGTGGCTATAGGCGCGGCCGAGCCCGTCGTCCTTGATCTTGCCGATGAACGCGGTGCGGGCGCCAAGCGAGGCGAGCCCGACGATGGTATTGGCCGCGGAGCCGCCCGAGGTTTCGACGGCCGGCCCCATGGCATCGTAGATCGCAAGCGCGCGCGCCTCGTCGATCAGCGCCATGGCGCCTTTATGCATGCCCTGCGCGATCAGAAAATCCTCCTCGGCGCGGGCGATCACGTCGACGATGGCGTTGCCGATGCCGAGCACGTCGTAGCGGGCGGATGTCATGGTGTGGCCTATGTCGCGGCGGGACGCGCACTATAGCGGCCGTCCCTTGCGGGGCAACCTCTTGCGGGGCAAGGCGCGGCCGTGGCATTGGACCGGCGCGGAGGCCCTTTATGGCATTCAAACAACTGGTGTTCTCGGGGGTGCAGCCCACCGGCAACCTGCACCTCGGCAATTATCTCGGCGCCATCAAGCGCTTTGTCGAACTGCAGGACACCTTCGAGTGCATTTATTGCGTCGTCGACCTGCACGCCATTACGACCTGGCAGGAGCCCACCGAGCTGCCGCACGCCATTCGCGAAGTCACCGCCGCCTTCATCGCCGCCGGCATCGACCCGCAAAAGCACATCGTCTTCAACCAGAGCCAGGTCGCCGAGCATGCCGAACTGGCCTGGGTGTTCAACTGCATCGCCCGTCTCGGCTGGCTCAACCGCATGACCCAATTCAAGGAGAAAGCCGGCAAGGATCGCGAGAACGCCTCGGTCGGCCTGTACGCCTATCCGACGCTGATGGCGGCCGACATTCTGGCGTATCGCGCCACCCATGTGCCGGTCGGCGAAGACCAGAAACAGCACCTCGAACTGTCGCGCGACGTGGCGCAGAAATTCAACAACGACTATGCGGAATCGATCCGGCAGAAAGGCTATGGCGAGGCGCTGTTCCCGCTGCCCGAGCCGGTGATCACCGGCGAGGCAACGCGCGTGATGTCGCTGCGCGACGGCACCAAAAAGATGTCGAAGTCGGACCCGTCCGACCAGTCGCGCATCAATCTCACCGACGACGCCGATGCCATCGCGCTCAAGGTGCGGCGCGCCAAGACCGATCCGGAGCCGCTGCCGAGCGAGGAAAAGGGCCTGGCGACGCGTCCCGAGGCTGACAATCTTGTCGGCATCTATGCGGCGCTGGCGGGGACCAATCGCGGCGGCGTGCTGGCGCAATTCGGTAATGCGCAATTTTCGACGTTCAAGGCGGCGCTGACCGATCTCGCAGTGGCCAAGCTGTCTCCGATCGGCGCCGAGATGAAGCGGCTTCTCGCCGACCCCGTCGCCATCGACGCCATTCTGGCGGATGGTGCGGCGCGGGCACGAAAAATCGCAGGTCAGACCATGAACGCGGTGAAAGACGTGGTCGGTTTCGTGCGATCGTGATGAAGGCCGGCCTTGAACTTCCAAGGCAATTCGCCACGTAATATGCTAGTTTGAGAGAGCCGCGGCGGCCACGAGACTGACTGTGGGCCGGCACGGACGGAGGACGCCACAATGTTCATTCAGACCGAAGCAACGCCGAACCCGGCAACGCTGAAGTTCCTGCCCGGACAAACGGTGCTCGAAGGCGGCGCACTCGACCTGCGGGATCCCGGCCAGGCCGCCCAGTCGCCGCTTGCCGAACGGCTGTTCGGCATCGCCGGCGTCAACGGCGTGTTCTTCGGCTCCGATTTCATCGCCGTGACCAAGGGCGACGGCGAGTGGCAGCAGCTCAAGCCGATGATCCTCGGCGCCATCATGGAGCACTACATGTCCGGAGCGCCGCTATTGAACAGCGGCGGCGCCGAGCCAAGCGACGGCGAGGAATTCTTCGATGCCGCCGACGCCGAGACCGTGGCGACGATCAAAGAGCTGATCGAAACCCGCGTGCGCCCGGCGGTCGCCAACGACGGCGGCGACATCACCTTCCGCGGCTTCAAGGACGGGGTGGTATTTCTCAACATGAAAGGCGCCTGCTCGGGATGCCCGTCGTCGACCGCAACGCTCCGTCACGGCATCCAGAATTTGCTGCGCCATTTCATTCCGGACGTCACCGAAGTCCGCCCTGTCTGACCGCTTCCGCCGTCGGCCGGCCGATGCCCGGCATAAAATGACCAGTGGAGCGGATTTGACATTCGCTGCCCACCCAGCGGTAATCCTGTGAAGCGAATGTCAAATCCAAAGCTCCACTAGGACTAATGTTTGCTAGTGGTCCTTTGATTCTAACATTCGCATAAGAGTCAGGCGAACCCGGCTGCGAATGTTAGAATCGGACCACTAGCCATGCGCGTTCTCGCCATTGATACGGCGCTGGCAGCCTGCTCCGCGGCCGTGCTCGATACCAATCGTGGCGCGCTCGACCGTGGCATCGCCGCCAGCGAAAGCGTGCCGATGGCGCGCGGGCAGGCCGAAGCGCTCATCCCGCTCGTCGCGCGGGTGATGCAAAGCTGCGGCATGGCGTTTGCCGACCTCGATCGCGTCGTGGTGACGACGGGCCCCGGCAGTTTCACCGGTTTGCGGGTCGGCATTTCGGCGGCGCGCGGATTTGCGCTCGCCGCCAAGATTCCGGCTATCGGCGTATCGACGCTGTCGGCATACGCTGCGCCCTATCTCGGCGCCAATAGCCGGGCGCCGGTCATTGCCGCGATCGATGCCCGGCACGACCACGTTTATTTGCAGGTTTTCGATGCCGACGGACGGACCGTCGTCGCGCCCCGGCTGGCGCCCTTGCAGGACGCCGTCCGCGCGGCCGCCGACGCGCCGGCCTGCATCGTCGGCTCGGCGGCGAGATCGATAGCCGCTGCATTGCCCGGCACCGCGCCAAAGCCGCTGACCGTGGATGACGCTGCGGCGCCGGACATCAATTGGGTGGCGCAAATCGGCGCCGTTGCCCCTGAAACGGCGACGCCGCCGAAACCGCAATATTTGCGGGCTCCCGACGCGCAACCGCAGCATGCCGCCTCGCTGCCGCGCCGATGATGAACCTGGTCGCACGCTGGTTCGCGCGCGGCGCGCCCGCTTTCACCGAAGCGCGGACCTCCGACGCGGCCGCAATCGCGGCCGTGCATGCCGCATCGTTCCAGCGCGGTTGGGGCGAGGATGAGATCTTCCGGCTTCTGATCGAGAGTAATGTCGTCGCCGATCGTGCGGTCAAAGGCGGCCACTTGATCGGTTTCATTCTCTCCCGCCGCGCCGCCGGCGAAGCCGAGATCCTTTCGGTCGCGACCGCGCCCGCTTGGCGCGGGCGCGGGCTGGCGCGGCCGCTCCTTGACCGGCATCTGCGCCGGCTCGCCGGACTTGGCGTTGCTTCGGTATTTCTTGAGGTCGACGAACACAATAGGCCGGCCACGCGGCTTTACCGGCGCGCCGGATTTCGCGAGGTCGGCCGGCGCCGCGGCTATTACGAAGCCGGCGCTACGGCACTGGTGCTGCGCCGCGACCTTGGCTGACGCACCGCTGGCAATTCGGATAAGATGACGCCGGACCCGAAAAATCGGGCCGATCGGGAGGACCGGCGCCATGACATTTACGCGTTTTTGCCCGCGATTTTGGCGTGGCGCGCAGACGCTTGCGCTGGCGATCGTCGTTTGTTCGGTCGCCGACTTGGCGCGCGCTCAGAACTCAGGGTTTCCCGACCATCCGATCAAGATGGTCGTCGGCTTCGCCGCCGGCGGCTCGACCGACGTCGCTGCCAGAATCGTGGCGCAGAAAATGTCGGAGATTCTCGGCCAATCCGTGCTGGTCGAGAATCGCACCGGCGCCAGTGGGCTTCTCGCCGCCGAAGACGTGGCGAAATCGCCGCCCGACGGCTACACGCTGATGATGGCGAGCCAGACCGTGCTCGCAGTCGCGCCGCAGCTCTATCGCAAAGCGACGGTCGATCCGGTCAAGGACTTCACGCCGGTGGCCTATTGCGGCGCCTCGCCGCTGGTGCTGGTGGTCAATCCATCTTTTCCAGCGCACAGCACGGCCGATGTGATCGCGATGGCCAAGGCCAGTCCGGGCAAGATCATATTCGGCACCGGCGGCACCGGGACCACGCCGCACATTGCATCGGAAATGTTTCAATACGCCGCCGGCATCAAAATGACCCACGTGCCCTATCGCGGCGAAGCCGGCGCGATCAACGATCTTGTCGCCGGACAAATTCCGGCGATGTTCGCCAATCTCTCGGCGATCATGGGCCAGCTCAAAGCCGGCACCGTGCGCGCCATCGCCGTCACCAGTCCGCAGCCTTCGCCGCTGGCGCCGCAGGTGCCGACGGTCGCGGCGACATTGCCGGGCTTTGCCGCCGAAACCTGGTTCGGTCTGATCGCGCCGGCAGGCACACCCAGCGATGTCGTCGCCAAGCTCAACGCCGCCGCCCTGCAAGCGCTCGCGAGCGACGACACCAAGAAGCGCTATGCCGATCTCGGCATGACCGTCAGCAGCGACGGCGGCACGACGCCCGCCGAGGTGGATGCCTATATCAAGTCCGAGGTCGTCAAATGGGCGAAAGTCATCAAGGACGCCAACATCCAGCCGATGGACTAGAGGTGCGTCCACCGGCATTCCCTTTGGCCGGGAATTTCGCTAAGATAGGCCGCCTTGGGCAGCCGCTTGCCGGATCTCTTGCCACCTCTTGCAGGCGCCGATTTTACAAGTGGCGATAAGGGTTTAGGCTCGACATCACCCGGCATGAACGGACCCCGCAAGCACGTCTACGTCAAATCGTTCGGCTGCCAGATGAACGTCTACGACTCGCGTCGTATGGCGGATACGTTAGCGCCGCAGGGCTATAGCGAGACGTCCTGCGTCGAGGACGCCGACCTCGTCATTCTCAACACCTGCCATATCCGCGATAAGGCCGCCGAGAAGGTCTACTCGGAACTCGGCCGTGTCCGCCGCCTGAAAGAATCCGCGGCGGCGGACGGCCGGCGCGTCGTAGTCGCCGTCGCCGGCTGCGTGGCGCAGGCCGAAGGCGAGGAAATCATCCGCCGTCAACCGGCGGTCGACGTCGTGGTCGGTCCGCAGAGCTATCACCGTCTGCCGGAGCTGTTGGCGCGCGCCGCGGAGAGCGGCAAGGCCGTCGACACCGAATTTCCGGCCGACGATAAATTCGCCCATCTCGCGGCGCCGAGCGCGGCGGCCATTCGCTCGCGCGGCGCCAGCGCCTTCGTCACGGTGCAGGAAGGCTGCGACAAGTTCTGCACCTTCTGTGTGGTGCCCTATACGCGCGGCACGGAATTCTCGCGTCCGGTGCAAGCCATCGTCGCCGAGGCCGAGCAGCTGGCGGCTTCGGGCGTGCGCGAACTCTCGCTGATCGGGCAGAACGTCAACGCCTACCATGGCGAAGGTCCGGATGGACGGCCGTGGCCGCTGGCGCAGCTCCTCCGCCGCGTGGCTCAAATCGGCGGCATCGACCGGCTGCGCTTCACTACCAGTCATCCGGGTGACATGAGTGACGATCTAATAGCGGCCTACGGTGATTTGCCTGAGCTCATGCCGCAATTGCATTTGCCCGTTCAATCGGGCTCCGACCGCGTTCTCGCGGCGATGAACCGGCGCCATAAACGCGCCGATTATCTCGATCTCGTCCACCGCTTGCGTGAAGTGCGTCCCGATCTCGCACTCACGTCCGATTTCATCGTCGGCTTTCCGGGCGAAACCGCAGAGGATTTTGACGCCACGCTCGCGCTGATCGACGAGGTTGGTTTTTCCGGTGCGTTCTCGTTCAAGTACTCGCCGCGCCCGGGCACTCCCGGCGCCGAAATGGGCGACCAAATCGACGAAGACACCAAGTCGGAACGGTTGGCGCGGCTGCAGGCCGCGATCGAGCGCCATCAGGCGGCGTTCAATCGCGGCTGTCTGCATCGCAATATCGACGTGCTGTTCGAACGGACCGGCCGCCACGCCGGCCAGGTCGCCGGCCGCTCGCCCTATCTGCAGCCGGTCCAGGTGACGGCGCCGGCCGCCTTGATCGGTGAAATTGCCACGGTGACGGTCGTCGAAATCGGCAGCAACAGCTTGTTTGGCGTTCTCACGTCGCAGGCGCAGTCGCGCGCGCAACAGCGCGATCTGCTCGCCGCAGGAGCCTGAGCAGGAGCCCTTACTTGGCAACACAAGAAACGGATCAATCGGTTTTCGCCGCCGCGCCGGACAATGCGACACAAATTTCCCTGACCTTCGACGACAATCGGCTCGCCTCGACGCTGTTCGGACAATACGGCCAGAACCTCGCGCTGGTCGAACGCCGGCTCGGCGTGGTCGCTACCTCGCGCGGCAACACCGTCACCGTCGACGGCAGCCGAGATGCCACCGATCAGGCGCGCCGCGTGCTGGAGGGCCTTTATGAGCGGCTGAAGCGGGGCGACGAGCTCACCGCAGGCGACGTCGACGGCACCATCCGGCTGGTGCTGTCGCAGGGCTCGCTGTTCGATTTCGATGCCACCGCGGCGCGGGAGAATTTCGAAGAGATCAATCTGCGCAAGCGCCGGGTCCGCGCACGCACCGCCGCGCAGGACGGCTATATCCGCTCGCTCAAGCGCCACGCGCTGGTGTTCGCGACCGGTCCGGCCGGCACCGGCAAGACCTGGCTGGCGGTCGCCCATGCCGTGCAGCTGTTCGAGCGCAAGGAGGTCGACCGCATCGTCCTGTCGCGGCCGGCGGTCGAGGCCGGCGAACGGCTGGGCTTCCTGCCGGGCGACATGCGCGAAAAAGTCGATCCTTATCTGCGCCCGATCTACGACGCGCTGTACGACCTGATGGACGCGCGCGTCGTCGAGCGAGCGATGCAGACCGCCGAGATCGAAATCGCGCCGCTCGCGTTCATGCGCGGCCGCACGCTGTCGAACGCCGCCATCATCCTTGACGAGGCGCAGAACACCACCGCGATGCAGATGAAAATGCTGCTCACCCGGCTCGGCGAGAACAGCCGGATGATGGTGACCGGCGACCCGAGCCAGGTCGATCTGCCGTCGGGCCAGACCTCCGGCCTCGCCGATGCCGTGCGGCTTCTGCACGGCGTCGAGGGCATCGGCCATGTCAGCTTCACCGCCGCCGACGTGATCCGCCACGAACTGGTCGCGCGCATCGTCGAAGCCTACGACAACGAAGCGGCAAAGAAGCGCGAGCGCCGCGAATGACGCGGGCGGCGCACACCGCGCTGGCGATCGACGTGCTGGTCGTCAGCGGCCGGTGGAAGGCGGCGGAAAAGCCCAAATCGATCGTGCGGCGGGCTGTCGCCGAGGCCGCCGCCAGGACATCAACAAAGCGCGCGCAGCTTGCTATCGTTCTGACCGACGATTCGGGAATCCGCACCCTTAACCGGGATTGGCGCGGCATCGACAAGGCCACCAATGTGCTGTCATTCCCAGCGAAAAACGCCGCCGACCATCTGGGCGACGTCGTTCTTGCCTTCGAAACCATTGCGCGCGAGGCGCACAGCGAGCAAAAGCCGTTTGCCCATCATCTTGCCCATCTTGCCGTCCATGGTTTCCTGCACCTGGTCGGCTACGATCATGAACGGAGCAAGGATGCCGCGGCGATGGAACGGACCGAGCGTGAAATTCTGCGCGAACTCGCTATTCCCGATCCGTACCGGACGGCGGCCCCAAAAGCCCGTGCGGCAGCCCGCGGGCTCAAGCGCACCGGCCGCGCCGGCAAGCCTCGGTCACGATCCTGAGACCGGGCGGCTCGTCCTTTACCTTTGCGGCTGCGGCCGAACGTCCAAGACTCATGCATGAGCCACCCATGACTCAATCGTCTCAACCCAATGTGCCCGCCGAAAACGAACACCGCGGGCTTTTGCCTGCGATGCCGGAACCGGGCGTGCATCCGGAAGGTTGGCTGACACGCGCCGTGCGCATCCTGTTCGGTTGGAAAGCGGCTTCGACGCGCGCTGACCTGGAGCATGTGCTGACGGCCGAGCAGCCGCAATCGGGCTTCTCGCCCGAGGAAGCGGCGATGCTGAAAAATATCCTCGGCCTGCGGGAAACGCGCATCGAACGCATCATGAAGCCGCGCGCCGATATCATTGCTGTGCAGCAGGACATCGCGCTCGGCGATCTGGTCAAGGTCTTTCAGGTCGCCGCACATTCGCGCCTCGTCGTCTACAACGACACGCTCGACGATCCGACCGGCATGGTTCATATCCGCGATCTGATTGCTTTCATGGCGGCGCGCGCGGCGCCGTCGGAGTCCGCCGAAGGCGACGCCCAAACGGCGCCGTCGGCGAATTTGAATTTCGCTAAGATCGATCTGTCGATCCCCTTGAGCGCCGCCAAGATCGTGCGCGAGATTCTGTATGCCCCGCCGTCGATGCCGGTGCTCGATCTGCTGGCGAAAATGCAGGCGACGCGCATTCACCTCGCTCTCGTCATCGACGAATATGGCGGCAGCGACGGGCTGATATCGATCGAGGATCTGGTCGAGCTCATTGTCGGCGACATCGCCGACGAGCACGACGAGGACGAGGTCTCCGGAGTGACGCGGCAGGCCGACGGCTCGTTTTTGGCCACCGGCCGCGCCAGCCTCGAAGACGTCCGTGCGGCCGTCGGCGAACAGTTCGACCTCGGCGAGGTCGCGCAAGAGGTCGACACGCTCGGCGGTTATCTGGTGACCAAAGCGGGCCACGTCCCGGTTCGCGGCGAACTGGTGCCGGTCCCGGAGCCGTTCGAGGCCGAGGTGCTCGACGCCGACCCGCGCCGGGTCAAGCGCGTGCGTATCTATCTGCGCAAGGACCGCCGGCCCGCGGCGACGCCGCTTCCGGCGGTGCGCGCGTCGCGCCCGGCAACGCCGCGCGAGGAAGCCAACCGGTCGAACCAGAATACGCCGCGGACGTCGTGAAGCGGCTGATCCACGCCATCGTCTTGTCCTGGGGCTGGCGGCGCCGCGGCATCGCGTTCGCAGCCGGCGCGCTGTCCGCTCTGGCATTGGCGCCATTCAATGCCTGGCCGATTTTGTTTGTGACGTTCCCAACGCTGGTCTGGCTGATCGACGGCACCGGCGTCGGCCGCTGGGGCGGGATCGGCGCCGCGGCGGCGATCGGCTGGTGGTTCGGGTTCGGTTATTTCGTCGCCGGTCTTTATTGGCTCGGCTATGCGTTTCTCGTCGACGCTTCGACCTTTGGCTGGTTGTTGCCGTTCGCGGTCATCGGCTTGCCGGCAGTGTTGGCGATCTACACCGCCGCCGGCGTCGCGGCGGCGCGCCTTGTTTGGATGCGCGGCGCGCCGCGCATCTTGGCCTTGGGCGTGGGGCTGACGGCGTCGGAATGGCTGCGCGGGCATCTCTTCACCGGCTTTCCGTGGAATGCCTTCGGCTTTGCGCTGACCTCGCCATTGGTTCTGGCGCAAGCCGCGTCGGTATTCGGGATTTGGGGGCTAACCTTCATCGCGATCGTGGTGTGCGCCAGTCCCGCGACGCTCGGCGACGATCCGTCGGAAACCCGGCGGCCGTGGCGACCGCTGGCGCTCGGTCTTATCAGTCTGGCGGCACTCGGCGCCTTCGGCGCGTGGCGGCTCGATCGAACCCCGACGCGGCTCGTCAGCGGCGTGCATTTGCGCATCATGCAACCGAATCTGCAGCAGGATGCCCGGTTCAATTATTCGGCCAAACAACAAGTCATGGCGCGCTATATCGCGTTGTCCAGCCGCAGCGCCGGCCAGCAGGCGCACGGCATGGGCGATACGACGCAACTGATCTGGCCGGAATCGTCATTTCCGTTTTTTCTCACCCGCGAGGCGGATGCGCTGGCGCAGATCACGCAGTTGCTGCCGCCAAAGGCCGTCCTGATCACCGGCGCCGTCCGGCTCGCCGACCCCGACAATCCGACGCAGTCAGGAGTCTATAATTCCATTTACGTGATCGATCACAGCGGTTCGGTCGACGCGGTCTACGACAAAGTCCATCTGGTGCCGTTCGGCGAATATCTGCCGCTGCCACATCTGCTCGAGCGGCTCGGTCTGCAGGACATAACGGAAGAGCGCGGCGGATTTCTCGCCGGCGACCGCCATCGCCTCATCACCGTTCCGGGCGCACCGATGGCGCTGCCGCTGATCTGCTACGAAGCAATTTTTCCGGAGCAAGTGATGCCACCGGGCCGCCGGCCGGGTTGGATCGTCAACGTCACCAACGATGGCTGGTTCGGCATTTCCACAGGTCCCTACCAGCACCTCCAGCAGGCGCGGGTTACCGCCATCGAGCTCGGCCTGCCGCTGGCGCGGGCCGCGAACACCGGCATCTCCGCCGTGATCGATCCGGTGGGAAGGGTGATCGATTCATTGCCGCTGGGCACCGAGGGCGTGTTGGATGCGCCGTTGCCTCAGGCAATCGGCGCGCCGATTTACGGCAGGCTCGGTGACCTGCCGGCTTACGTCATGATGGCAATCGCGTTTTTCGTCGTCGTGCGCCGGCGGCTGGCTGGGAATACGGCTAAAGTCTGATACTTGGAGCCAAATTTTAGCATTCGAGTTTCGGACCCAGGCGTGCAGAGCCACCAAACATCGTTAACAGGTTGTACAGTTCGCGTATAAATGGTTCTCCACCGACTTGAGGCTGTCTACAATCCGCCGAGCGCAACTGAAACGCGTGTCGGTCGGTATCGCATCGGTAATCGGTCTATCAGCTATGCGTTTTGCCTTTTCAAACAATACGAATGCAACTATTCCAAACAAATGGTGCGTGACGCCACTTGCAAAAAGTGGTTTCAAGTGTGACAGATTTGATATCTAGTGCATCAATAGAACCGCGGGAGTTGAGATGGCAATGTTGGCTAAGAAGGCGCCCAACCCGACCGACAAACATGTCGGTGCGCGTGTGCGCATGCGCCGGATGATGCTAGGCATGAGCCAAGAGAAACTCGGCGACGCGCTTGGTCTTACTTTTCAGCAAGTACAAAAATATGAAAAGGGCACCAATCGCATCGGCGCCAGCCGGCTCCAGCAGATTGCACAAATTCTTCAGGTGCCGGTTTCATTCTTTTTTGAAGGCGCTCCGAGCGCACAGACGATCGGCCGGCACGAAGGCATGGGCGAAGCGCCGTCGCCGGCTTACGTGTCCGACTTTCTCGCAACTTCGGACGGTCTGGCCCTGACCAAGGCGTTCATGCGCATTGAGGATTCGAAGCTGCGGCGACGCATCGTCGACCTCGTCGAGCAGATCGCCGGCCGCGATAAGCGCTGAACGTCCGTCTCGGATTGTCGCCGCACCCGTAGGTGTTTTCCAGGGGGCAGCGCAGGCTGGCGCCCACCTTTGGCCCACATCTTGACCGCGCAGGGGTACACTGCAACAACCGTTCGGCTCCGCGCGGCGATGGCCGCGTGGAGCAAAAAACGTCAGACCGCCGCTTGAGGCCGCCTAAGAGGGGAGTTTCTTACTGTGCGACGCGCCAATTACCTATTCACCAGCGAGTCCGTGTCCGAAGGCCATCCCGACAAAGTCTGCGACCAAATTTCCGATGCGGTACTCGATGCCTTCATCGAAAACGACATCAAACTGGGCATCGCCGACGAAAGCGCGGTGAATACGCGGCTTGGCTGCGAGACGCTCTGCACCACCAACAAGATCGTCATCGCCGGCGAGGGCCGCGGCCAGGCGCCGCTGTTCCACAAGCACGGTGAAAAAGCGGTGGTCAATCGCGAGATGATCACCGAGATCGCGCGCGGGGTGGTCAAGGATATCGGCTACGATCAGGACGGCTTCTCTTACTACGGCGCCGACGTCGAGGTGCTGCTGCACGGCCAATCTCCCGACATCGCCATGGGGGTGAACGCCAGGAAGACGAAGAGCGGCGAGCAGGAAGGCGCCGGCGACCAAGGCATGATGTTCGGCTTCGCCTGCACCGAGAGCGAAGTCTACGAGAAGGGCTCGTTCATGCCGGCGCCGATCTATTTCGCCCACAAGATTCTGAAGGTGCTGTCCGACAAGCGCCGCACCAAACAGCTGTTCGATCTGCAGCCCGACGCCAAAAGCCAAGTGACGGTGCAATATGTCGACGGCGAGCCGGTCGGCTGCACCAAAGTGGTGGTCTCGACGCAGCACAATGCACAGACCCGCAACGGCAAGAAATATTCGCCGGGCATGGTCCGCGAAATGATCGCCGATGCGGTGGAATCGGCGTTGCCCAAAGGCTGGATGCCGAAGCGGCCGAGCGATTTCCTGGTCAATCCCACCGGGAATTTCGTCGTCGGCGGCCCCGATGGCGATTGCGGTCTGACCGGCCGCAAGATCATCGTCGACACTTATGGCGGCTACGCGCCGCATGGCGGCGGCGCATTTTCCGGCAAGGACCCGACCAAGGTCGATCGTTCGGCGGCCTATGCCGCGCGCTACCTCGCCAAGAACGTCGTGGCGGCGGGGCTCGCCGAGCAATGCACCATTCAGGTCGCCTATGCGATCGGCGTTGCCGACCCGATGTCGCTCCTCGTCGACACTCACGGCACCGGCAAGGAAGACGAAAAGAAGCTCGCCAAGACGCTGCAGGAACTTTTTCCACTGCGGCCGACCCATATCCGGCGCACGCTCAAGCTCAATCGGCCGATCTATAAGCGCACCGCGGCTTACGGCCATTTCGGCCGGGCTCCCGAAAAGGACGGCGGCTTCTCCTGGGAGCGGACCGATCTTGCCGACGCGCTTAAGCGCGCGTTTCGCTAAAGCTCCTCGCTTTGCGGGCGTCGCCAACCGGCGCCGCTTCGCCGCCGTGCGGGCGTCGGCGTGTTTGCTATACTGGTGAGCAGACGGGTGGATGGCCGCAACCGACGCGATGACTCCGGATCTTAATTCGCCGCGGGCGTTTTTTGGCCGTCGCAAGGGCCACAAGCTGCGCCCCAATCAAACGCGGCTGTTCGAGAGCGTGTTGCCGCAGCTTGCGCTCGATCTATCCCATCCACCGCCCGCCGCGCTCGGCGATCTGTTTCCCGTTGCCGTTACCGGCATCGAGCTGGAAATCGGCTTCGGCGGCGGGGAGTTTTTGATCGGGCGCGCGCAGCGGCAGCCGCAGACCGGATTTATCGGCGTCGAGCCTTACGTCAACGGCATGGTCAAGGCGCTCGCCGGCATCGAAAGCAACGAGCTGCGCAATATCCGTCTTCACGCCGACGATGCCGCCGCCCTGCTCGCGTGGCTGCCCGAGGCCGGCCTGGCGCGGATCGATCTTATTCACCCCGACCCGTGGCCCAAGCGCCGGCATTGGAAGCGACGGTTCGTCCAAGACCCGCTCATTGCACAGCTCGGCCGCATCCTCCGCCACGGCGGCGAATTCCGCTTCGTCACCGATATCGCCGATTATGCCGCTTGGACCTTGCAGCGATTTACCAGATCGGAACTTTTTGAATGGACCGCCGAACGCGCCGACGATTGGCGCAAGCCATGGTCCGATTTTGGCGGCACACGCTACAACAGCAAGGCAGCCCGCGCAGATCGCGCGTCATGCTTTCTGCAGTTCCGTCGGGTCTGACGCGGTTGCGCAAAGCGTCGCTTCGGCGTTTGCCCTCGCGCGATTACGCGCTTCGCTGCACTTGCCAGAATCGCACGACGCGTTGCGCGGTGGATGCCGAAAGCTGGTCGTAATTGGCAAATGCGGAATCGATGGCGAACGTCGACGACGGCTTGCCGTCGGGGCGCGCCGTGATCACGGATTTCACCGTCGGCCAGCTCAGGCCAGCGGCTTTGCACAGGATCAAGACGGGATCCGGGCGTTCTCCGGCCATCAGCCGGTCGGCGACCGCGATCGGCACTTTGGAAAGCGCCGCCAGCGAGACGACCGTTTCATCGTATTTGCCGTCGCCGGCGAAAGCCGCCAGTGCCGCCTCGTTCATGTCGCCGGCCCGGTGCAGCCGCAGAACGATCCGCTGCGCGTCGCGGTAATCGCGCAGCCCGATCCGGGCGCCGACGTCATTCGATACTTTGTCCAGGATGCGGCGGATCTCCGCCTGCAATTCCGGCGGTGCCGCGGCCAATAGACGGCGACGCACGATTGCGGTAGCACGCGTCAGCAATGCGCGAAAAATATGCGGCGGGATGTCCGGCCGCAGTCCGACTTTCTCGGCGAGAATGCCGTCGCTCTCCGCCCGTTCGACCAGGCGGGCGAAGCTGCCTTCCGAAAGGCGCGCGCCGCGATTTTCGGCGACGCTGCGTGCGACCTCGCGGTCGCCGCGCCGCACCAGAATGTCGGTGACTATTTCGCCAAGCGCCGTTCGCGTGGAAATCGCTTGCAAATGCGCCTGGCTCTTGGTCGTCGCGAGAGCAATCAAATCGGCATCGCTCAGGCGCGGCGCCAACTTGAGCACGGGGCTGGCGACCGTGATGTCGTCGTCATTGGCGAGAATGCGCAACACTTTAGGCGGCGCATTGTCTATTGGAGCGAGACGCTGGGCCAATTCGGCGCGGGCGTGGCTCTCGATTTCATCGATGAGCAAAGCAAAGACGTCGTCAAACAAGGCGAGATGAGCGTCGCTGTAGCTTGGCGCCGCAGCCAAAAACAGCGCCGTCATGCGCCGCAGGGTGTCGGCCCGCTTGTGCCGCGAGCCGCGTTGCAGAGCGTCTTCAAGTTCCGGGATCAGTGAAATTGCGGCACCCATCTAGGCACCCAAAGTGAGGGGGTCAGAGGCTATTCGACAGTTCGCCGCCCGGCTTTCATGTCTTCAGTATCGCCGACTGATTACTGATCCCTGAACTGAGCCTGCCGCTGAACTCCCCCTTGGCCCGAACGACCCTTGCAACCGCCGGGAAAGCCGCTATATTCGCCTCATCCGTCATGGATACCTCATAACGGTCGGTTGATCCGAGCGGTTTTGAGAGTGGGTTCCCCCGGGACCCGCTCTTTTTTATTACCCGAGGCCAG
>DATAWA010000030.1:0-1543 GCA_036267435.1 Xanthobacteraceae bacterium
GTTGATCGTTGGCTGCAATCCGCGCCGGGAAGGGGCGGTCCTCAATGCGCGTATCCGCAAACGCTGGCGCAGCGGAACGCTGCCCATTGGGCTTATCGGGCCGAAGGTGGACCTCACTTATACCTACGACTATCTCGGCGCCGGAGCCGAAACGCTCGCCAGCATTGCGCGGCACTCCTTTGCCGATGCGATGCGCAAGGCCGAACGTCCACTGGTGCTCGTCGGCGCCGGCGCGCCGAGCCGCGGCGACGGCGCGGCGATCATGTCGCTTGCGGCGAAGGCCGCGCTCGAATTCGGTGCGGTGAAAGACGGCTGGAACGGTTTCAGCGTGCTGCATTCCGCCGCGTCGCGGGTCGGCGCGCTCGATCTCGGCTTCGTGCCGGGGCAGGGCGGTCTGACCGCGCGGCAGATGGCGGCCTCCGGAACGCTCGATGTCGCGTTCCTGCTCGGCGCCGATGAGGTCGACATCGCGCCGGGCGCCTTCGTCGTCTACATCGGCAGTCACGGCGATCGCGGCGCGTCGCGGGCCGATGTGATCCTGCCCGGCGCGGCTTATCCGGAAAAATCGGCCACTTACGTCAACACCGAAGGCCGGGTGCAGATGGCGACGCGCGCGTCATTCCCGCCCGGCGACGCGCGCGAGGATTGGGCGATCCTGCGCGCGCTGTCGGATGTGCTCAAGCACAAATTGCCCTACGACTCGCTTGCGGCGTTGCGCCAGGCGCTTTACCGGGCGCATCCGCATATGCTGCGGATCGGCCAGATCGCGCCGGCAGACGCAGCCGCGATTGAGAAACTCGCAAGCCTCGGCGGCACGGCGGACAAGGCGCCGTTCGGCCCGACCGTGACGGATTTCTATGTCACCAATCCGATCGCGCGCGCCTCGGCGGTGATGGCGGAATGCTCCGCCATCGCGCAAGGGCGCACCGCCATGACGGCTGCGGAATAGGGGACCGCAATGGAAGCGTTCTGGTCCGACTATCTCTGGCCGCTCATCGTCATGGTGGCGGAGAGCGTGCTGTTGCTCGTCGTGCTCCTTATTGCGGTGGCCTATGTGCTGTTGGCCGACCGCAAGATCTGGGCGGCGGTGCAGATCCGGCGCGGCCCCAACGTGGTCGGGCCTTGGGGCCTGTTTCAGTCCTTCGCCGATCTGCTCAAATTTGTGCTCAAGGAGCCGGTGATCCCGGCCGGCGCCAATAAAGGCGTGTTCTTGCTCGCTCCGCTCGTCACTTGCGTATTGGCGCTTGCCGCCTGGGCTGTGGTCCCGGTCGAGCCCGGCTGGGTCATCGCCAACATCAATGTCGGGATACTTTATATCTTCGCCATCTCGTCGCTCGGCGTCTACGGCGTGATCATGGCCGGCTGGGCGTCGAACTCGAAATATCCGTTTCTCGCCGCGCTGCGCTCCGCGGCGCAGATGGTGTCCTACGAGGTCTCGATCGGCTTCGTCATCATCACCGTGCTATTGTGCGTCGGTTCGCTCAATCTGTCCGCGATCGTCGAAGCGCAGCAGAACCACGGCCTGGCGACCATGCTCGGCGTT
>DATAWA010000031.1:0-14370 GCA_036267435.1 Xanthobacteraceae bacterium
CGCCGCGGGAATTGATCCTTCACCCGCAACAGCCCGGTCACGATATCGCGGCGCCACCTGTTGTCGGCGATGTCCTGCAGCGCGGCGTGAAAATCGCGATTGAGCTCGACGTAGCGCGGCCGGCGCCCGGCGGCGGCGGCCGTTTCCATTTTGTCGTGGATTTGACGGAGCCGCTTCACATCGGCCGGTGAGGCGGTGCGCGCCACATCGCCGGCACAGTCGCCCTCGAGAACCATCAGCACCGAGAGCACGTCACGCACGTCCTTTTCGGACAGCATGGCGATGACGGCGCCTCGCCGCGGCACCAGCGTAACGAGCCCCTGCATCGCCAGAATTTTCAGCGCTTCGCGCACCGGCGTGCGGCTGACGCCGAGTTCGGCGGCAAGGCGAAGCTCGTCCACCCGATGGCCCGGCGGCAGATGCCGCGCAACGATGCGCTGCTGCAGCCGTCCGGCGACTTCGTCGGCGAGCGAACTGCGCGTCACCCGGTCGTCCGATGGCGGCGGCGGAACGAGCGTAGGGCTCGATGGTATGGGGCGTCTCATGACACGCGCACCGGCTGCTTGGTCCGCGCCGAGGCGACGATCGCCTCGAACGCGGCAGCGCCGTGGACGACCTCGTCGAGCGGCACCGGGAACGGCGCGCCGGTCTCGACGCAGTGCGCGAAGGCGTTAAGTTCGTCGGCAATCATGTCGAAGCCGGGGCTTTCGATCACTTCCGCAATCACCGGCTGGCGATGTTCGGCGGCGCTTTTGTGCGCGCGCAGGAATCTGAAGGTTTCCAGCGACGGATTGAGAACCTCGGCCACGCCGTCGGTGCCGTAGACGGCGAGACGAAAGGCGGCCGCGGTGACCAGCGAGCAGAACAGGCTGCCGCTGGCGCCGCTCTCGAACGACAGCAGCACCATCGTGGTGTCGAGTATGTCCTGCGGGCCGCGGCGCGCCACCAGGGCGTGGACGTCCCTGATGCGGCCGCCGATGCCGATCATCAGGTCGAGATTGTGGATGCCGATGCCGGCCAAGGCGCCGGCCGGGGTTTCCAGCGGATCGGTACGCCAGGACGCAATGTCTTCCCACTTGCCGGCCGAATGGCTCTGCTCGCCGATCAGGGTGCAGAGCGTCCCGAGCCTGCCGTCGCGGGCGCGGGCGAAAAGTTCGCGCGTGGACGGATGAAAGCGGCGCACGAAACCGGCGGCGAGGATGACGCCGGCCTTGCGGCAGGCATCGGCCGCGCGGCGCGCGCCCGCCGCATCGAGCGCCACCGGCTTTTCGACGAAGACATGCTTGCCCGCCGCCGCCGCCGCGCAAATCTGTTCGACATGCAGGCTGTGTGGCGTCGCCAGAACGACGGCATCGATATCGGGCGACGCCAGCACGGCGTCGAAATCGTCGAGCAGGCGGATATTCTTTTGCCGGCAATAATCCGCCGCGCCGGCGGGCGTGCGGGTTTGCGCCACGGCGAAACGCATTGATTCGCTGCGGCCCTGCACCGAATCGACAAGGCGCCGTCCCCAGCGTCCGAGACCGACGATGGCCGCGTTGATCACGCCCCGCCTCCGTCGTGTTCCGGAATGACCGGCAGCAATACATAAGGCGCGGCGCCCGGCCGCGCGTGCAGCGTAACCTTGCCGCCGAAGATAGCGGTCGGCCGATCTTCCGGCTCCTCGTGCGTAAACGGACCGCAGCCCTTCATCGGATTCTTCATGTTGGACAGCGTCGCAGCGGCGCCAGCCCATTCGTAGTCGCGGCCGCGCACCGAAAGTACGATGCTGTAACCGGCCGGCACAACAATCGAGGTCGGCCAGATCTCGACGTCGAGCTCCACCTCCTCGTCCGGCACCAAGGGCTGCAATCCGTCGTGCGAATGGAACGGCCGCCACGGCTGCGAGCGGGCGGGATCGAGCTTGCGATGCGATGCGCGAAGCCAGCCTTGGGCGATCGGGGTATGCGGATCGACGGCGCCGCGAAACACCACTTCCTGGCCGTCGGGCGCGAAGACGCGCAGCACCAGAAACAGATCGGCGTCGGCCGTGCTTGACGACACTAACAGCTTGGCCGCGGACGGACCGGTGATCTCGACCGGCGCGTCGAGTGGACCAATACGGAAGTCGATGCCGTCGCCGGCCGGATCGTAGGACACTTGCGAAGCCGCCGAAGGCTCCTTTCGCACCAGCGTGCGATTGTTCAGGTCGAGATAGAAGCGCGTCCAGCGGGTGCGCGCCAGCGGCCATTCCCGCTCCTCGCGCTCGACGAAGCGGTCGAGATGGCGGACTTGCAGCGTCACCGGCGGCTGCCGATCCCAGCCGGTATCCTCGCCTTTGAGGAAGCGGCCGAAGAAGCGCTTCTGCAAGCGAAGGCCATAGTCGGTATAAAACTCCGCCCAGTGTGCGCCGCCGTGAATTTCGAGCCATTTCTGCGCCGAAGCGGCGGCGAGGTAACCCTCGACATTGCCGCGCAGATGCAGGCCCTGGCCGCCCCAATTCGCCGACGATAGGAGCGGCACCGTGATGCGGTCGGCATCGGCGGTCCGCGCACGGTAATAGTCGTCGACCAGCACGCGCTTGGATAGTTCCCGCCAGATTGGCGCGCGCTTTTGCGCCAACTCCTGTTCGGGAAGCGTTTCCGGGCCGCAGACCAGTTCGCCCGTCACCGTGCTGCGCGGACCGCGCTCGCCGCGGCCGTGCTGCACGGTCTGCACCTGCATTTCCTGCCAATTTTTGGTGAAACTGCACAGAATGCCGCCGTGGCGCGCTGCATCGCGATAGCGGTCGTAATAGCCTTCCCAGATGCAGACAGCGGCAAGGTGCGGCGGCGCCATTGCCGCGACGCGCCACTGGTTGACCGCATAATAAGAAATGCCGTTAAGGCCCACTTTGCCGCTCGACCACGGCTCATTCGCCGCCCATTCGATGCAGGCGCAGATATCCTTGATCTCGCGCGGCGAATGATGGTCGATCTCGCCTGGCGAGCGTCCGGCGCCGCGCGAATCCACGCGCACGACGACATAGCCGTCCGGCACCCATTTTTCCGGATCGCAGACCTCCCAATTTTGATAGCGATTGCTCGAGCCGCGCACCACGTCGGGATGATCGCGGACCAGAAGCTGCCAAGCCGTGGAGTAGCCTTCTTGGAAGGAAAGCCCCTTGCCATAGGGGCCGTAGCTCAGCAGCACCGGAAACCGGCCGGCGGCCGCCGGCCGAAACACGTCGGCGCGCAGCACGATGCCATCGTCCATCGCGATGGGCACGTCCCACTCGATGCCCATCTCAATTTTGGCTCGCTCGTTCACGCGCCTTCCCTCCCTCGGCACGCCGCTTTGCCGCTTCGGACTTTTGCTTGAGATGCCTTATGGCAAGCCGCCGAGGCGGTCAATCGGGAATTCATAATTATGAATGCAGCGTTGACAGAGCGGCGGCGCTGGCGTTACCTCACGACAAAATCGCCTTTGGGAGGAATGCCGATGGGCCACTATTGGGTCGAACTCATCGATTGCGATGTGCGCCAATTGCGCGGCCGCTATCGCACCCGCGCCATCATCGGCGGCGACGGCCCGGCCCTTGTTCTCCTGCACGGCACCGGCGGCCATGCGGAAAACTACATCCGCAATATTCCGTTTTTCAGCCGCCATTTCCGCACCATTGCCATCGACCTGCTCTGGCATGGCGGCTCGCAAACCGACGGCTTCGACGCCCGCATGATTCCCTGCTTCGTCGATCAGATCGTCGATGTCATGAGCGTACTCGGACTGTCGCGCATTCATCTTGAAGGCCAGTCGCTCGGCGGCTGGGTGGCGATGCAGTTCGCATTGACGCATCCGCGTCTTCTCGAAAAGCTCGTGCTGACGACTCCGGTCGGTTACGCGCCGGACCCGGCGCCCGGATCGACCGCCGTGCCGCAAAGCACGGCCAAGAACCGGGAGCAGTCGCTTGCAATTCTTGCCGATCCGAGTGTCGCGAACATTCGCAAGCGTCTGGAACGCATTGTGCACGATCCCTCCATCATCACCGACGAGGCGGTCGCGGTACGGCATGCCTTCTACAACAATCCGGACGTCAATCGCGTGCAGCGCGAGCTCGCCGAAAATTATTACTGCGGCGGCGAGGAGCTTGCCGCCCAATATGCCGTGACCGACCGCATGGCGGCCGGCATCGCCGCGCCGACGCTGGTTTACTGGGGCGACAAGAATCACACGCCGGCCGCGGTCGGGCGGCAATTGGCCGCGCAGATTCCAGGCGCACGCTTTCATTCGTCGGCCGGAACCGGCCATTGGGCGCAGTTCGAAAATGCTGACGAGCATAACCGGACCGTGCTTGAATTCCTGCTGGATACCTCGCGGCAATCGGCCCATGCCGCGTAAGGCTCCCAAAAGAGGAGGCATACCATGCTCGGCCTAGGCATTGCGTCGTCGCACGCCGGCGCGCTTTTCGTCCCCAAGGAATACTGGCCCGCCGTCTATGCGGCGATGCCGGACTATATGAAGGACTCGCAGCCGCACACCGCCAAGACCGAGCCGGAGCGGATCGACGACTACATCGCGCGGAAGGAAAAAGCATTCGCCGTCCTGCGCGCCCAGATCGCAGCCTATAAGCCGGACGCTCTCATCGCCATCGGCGACGATCAGGCCGAGGTGTTCAACAAGAGCAACAATCCGACGCTTTGCGTGTTCACCGGCGACGAAGTGGTGGGCACGACGGATCCCATCCACATGAAGACGCCGCCGGAAGCGTCGCGGATCACGATCAAGATCCATTCGCGGTTGGCGAAACACGTGCTCAAGCAGCTCATCAAAAAGGGGTTCGATGCCGCCAACGTCGCCGAAATGGTCCCGGTCGGCAAATACGGCGACCGCGGCGTGTCGCACATGCTGGCGCGGCCGATGCCGAAGCTGGTACCGAAGCTCGATATCCCGGTCATACCGATCTTCTTGAACGAGTATTTTCCGCCGCTGCCCGACGGCAAGCGGTGCTGGGATCTCGGCGTCGCGCTGCGGGAAATCTGCGACGCCATCCCCGAGCGCATTGCCATCTACGCCTCCGGCGGCCTCTCTCATGATCCGGGCGGCCCGCGCGCCGGCTGGGTCGACGAGCCGCTCGATCGCTGGGTGCTCGAGCGCATCGAGCAGAATCGCGGCGAAGAATTGTGCAACCTTTTCACCTTCGACTCGGCGACGCTGCGCGGCGGCACCGGCGAAATCCGCGCCTGGATCACGGCGGCGGGCGCCTGCCGCCGGCCGGCGACAGTGATCGACTATTTCGCGTCGCATTATGCCAAGACCGGCTGCGCTTTCGCCTATTGGCCGCCGGAGAAGGCC
Source organism: Xanthobacteraceae bacterium (assembly GCA_036267435.1). Taxonomy (GTDB): domain Bacteria; phylum Pseudomonadota; class Alphaproteobacteria; order Rhizobiales; family Xanthobacteraceae; genus BOG-931. The sequence continues at coordinate 5,311 of DATAWA010000031.1, forward strand.
CCGCGCGCCAAGCGCAAGGCGAGCCTCGCCGCCGCGGCACACTGATCGACGGATGACGCATCGCGACAGCTTGTCGCGATGCGCCGCAGACATTTGCCGAAAGCTTGCGGCGCCAATGCTGCAAGCCATCATCAAAAAAACAGGGAGGGAAGACGATGGAACGGAGCGGACAATTTGGGCCCGAGCGGGCCGCGCGCGGGATTCCGCGGCGCGACGTCTTACGCCTTGCGGTGGCTACTGCGGCGCTGACGGCGACGGGCTCGCGCGTCTTTGCCGACACCTATCCGTCCGCGCCGATCAACATCGTGCTGCCGCTGCCGCCCGGCGAAACGCTCGACGTGCTCGCCCACTCCGCCGACGCCGTCATTCGCGCCGATTGGGGCCAGCCTCTGGTCGTCGAGCACTATCCGGGCGCCAGCGGCGATATCGGCGCCGACCGCGTCGTGCACGCCAAGCCGGACGGGTACACGATCCTCTTTTCCACCAGTGCGCCGCTGGTGACGAACAAGTTTGTGTTCAAGAACATGCCGTTCGATCCGGCGAAGGATCTCGATCCGGTGATTCTGATCTCGCAGTCGCCGCTGGCGCTGGTCGTTTATTCGTCGGTGCCGGTGAAAACGCTGCGGGAATACATCGCCTACGCAAAGGCCAATCCGGGCCAGATGACGTTCGGCAGTTCCGGCATCGGCACCCCGCATCACATCGACGGTGAATTTCTCGCTTCGCTTACCGACATCAAGCTCAATCACATCCCGTACAAGGGGTCCGCGGAGGCCGTGGCCGACGTGGTCGCCGGACATGTCATGTCAGCTTTCGTCTCGCTCGGCGGCATCCTGCCTTACGTGAAGGCCGGCAACGTCCGCATCCTCGCCATCACCAGCGATAAGCGCTCGTCGGCGGCGCCGGACGTGCCGACCATCGGCGAAATCGTGCCGGACTTCAAATCGGCGCCCGCCGCCTGGAACGCCATTTTCGCTCCGGCCAAAACGCCGCATGACATCGTCATGAAGCTGAACGCGGAGTTCAACAAGATCCTCAAAGACCCGGACCTCGACGCCAAGCTGAAGGCGGTCACGCTCGATCCGCTGGGCGGCACGCCGCAGGACGTGACCGAAAAGATCGAGCGCGAGACGGCGGTGACCAAACAGGTCGCCGACAAGATCGGCCTCGTCCCGCACTGACCGGGAGGAGCCTGCGAAGCCGCCCTGCCATCTGCGGCGTTTGCAAGCGTCGCGCCCCGGACTTAGCCTCTGTTGGTGCCAAGCCGGGGATGCGCCATGACGACACCTTATGACACCGGGCTCGAGCGTAACGCGGCGAATTTTCAACCGCTGACGCCGCTGTCGTTTCTGGCGCGCGCCGCCGAAGTCTATCCGGAGCAGACGGCGATCATCCACGGCGCGCGGTCATGGAGCTATCGCGAGTTTTATGCCCGCGCCCGCCGCCTCGCTTCGGCGCTCGCCAAGCGCGGTATCAAGCGCGGCGACACCGTTTCTGTCGTGCTGCCCAACACGCCGGCGATGCTGGAAGCGCATTACGGCGTCGCCATGGCCGGCGCGGTGCTCAATTCCATCAATACGCGGCTCGATGCTCCGGTCATCGCGTTTCAGCTCGACCATGGCGAAGCCAAGGTGCTGATCACCGATCGGGAATTTTCCCAGACGGTGAAAGCCGCGTTGGCAAGCTGCAAGGCGCGCCCGCTCGTCATCGACTACGACGATCCCGAATTCATCGGCACGGGCGAACCGCTCGGCAATCTCGACTACGAGGATTTGTTGCGCGAGGGCGACGCCGATTTCGCGTGGCTGATGCCGAACGACGAATGGGACGCGATTGCGCTCAACTACACCTCCGGCACCACCGGCGATCCCAAAGGCGTCGTCTACCATCATCGCGGCGCCTATCTGTTGGCGATGGCCAACGTCATCACCTGCGGCATGGCCAAGCATCCGGTCTATCTGTGGACGCTGCCAATGTTCCACTGCAACGGTTGGTGCTTTCCATGGACATTGTCGGTCGTCGCCGGCACGCATGTCTGCCTGCGCGCGGTGCGTGCCGCGCCGATCTTCGACGCCATCGCCACGCACAAGGTGACGCATTTGTGCGGCGCGCCGATCGTGATGTCGACGCTGCTCAATGCCACGCAAAGCGAGCGCAAGCCGCTGCCGCATCAGGTCGAATTCGTCACCGCCGCGTCGCCGCCGCCGGAATCGGTGCTGGCGTCGATGAAAACGGCCGGCTTCAATGTCACCCATGTTTATGGGCTGACGGAAACCTACGGACCGGCGAGCGTCAACGACTGGCATCGCGAATGGGACGCGCTTTCGGGCTCCGATCAGGCGGCGAAGAAAGCGCGCCAGGGCGTGCGCTATCCGGTGCTGGAAGCGCTCGACGTGCTCGATCCGGCGACCATGCGGCCGGTGCCGCGCGACGGCGAGACGCTCGGCGAGGTCATGTTCCGCGGCAATGTCGTGATGAAGGGCTACCTGAAAAACCAAAGGGCGAGCGCGGCGGCCTTTGCCGGCGGCTGGTTTCATTCCGGCGATCTCGGCGTCATCCATCCCGACGGTTATGTCCAGCTCAAGGACCGCTCCAAGGACATCATCATTTCCGGCGGCGAGAACATTTCATCGATCGAAGTCGAGGACGCGCTGTACAAGCACCCCGCGGTGCAGGTCGTCGCCGTGGTCGCGAAGCCCGATGAAAAATGGGGCGAGACGCCGTGCGCCTTCGTCGAGCTCAAGACCGGCACGAGCGCGAGCGCCGACGAATTGATCGCCTGGTGCCGCGACCACCTCGCCGCCTACAAATGCCCGCGCCACATCGTGTTCGCGGAGATTCCAAAAACCTCGACCGGCAAATTGCAGAAATTCAAGCTGCGCGAGCAGGTGAAGGGGATATAGAGCGCTATTACGCCGCCTCTGCCTCCATCACTCCCACGACCAACCGCTTGCCAAGCGCCCGCAATGTGGCAGTGAGTGCAGGCAATTTTGTCGGATGCTTCGGATCGAGAATGCGGCGGACTTCTTTCTCGTCATTGCCGAGACGGCGCGCCAGTTCGCTTTTGCTGATACCGGCCGCGGCAAAAGACTCCAGCACCGCGAGCTTGGCGGCAACATCCGGCACGACTGCGACGTCGACGAGGCCGCGGCCTTTGGCACGCGGCTTGGGCAACTGCTTACCGCTTTGCAGATCGCTCAAAAGCGCAAGTCCGAGCGCCTCTTCGGCCATCGCGCGGGTATCGGCCTCGCCGCGGCCTTGCGTGATCGCCTCGGGCACATCGGAGAAGCTCGCGACGACGGTGCCGCGCCGGTCGCCCGGTTCGAATTGTGCGCGATAAATATAAGTCCTCATGCCCTGACGAATTCGGACAAATTGTCCGAACGTCAACAGGATGTCCGAGGGCCCGAAACGAAAATGCCCGGCGCGAGGCCGGGCATGACTAAAATCTAGTCCCAGGTCCCCGCCTGCGCGGAGACGCGTTGCGTTCCCAATCGTGAGATTTCAGCGACTAATGGACGAGGATATCTTGCCGCAACCGCTCGATCTCGTCCTTGACGTACAATTTTTTCCGTTTGAGTTCCGCAATTTGCAAATCGTCCGCGGAGGGGTGGGTCAGCGCTTCATCAAGTTGGGATTCAAGCGCCTGATGTCGTTTTTCGAGTTCCGCAAGATGCGATTCAATCGCCATGTGGCTTGCCTCCTTGCGTCAGCTTTAAGCCTGGTTGGATCATCCTACACCCTGACAACCGGATGCAAGCATACTCCGTTTTCGCCCGTACGAAAGTCCCCTGATCGGCATCTTGTGCATTGTCGTAAGGGTAAGCGCGATGGGCTTGTCGGTGATTAGCCAAAACGCGATAATCCAGAGTAACTTACTGTTACTCAAGGCGCCTTCCGGCCCCGGCGTGGGTCCGGCCAAGACGCGATCTCAGGCGCGCGGTCGGGCGCGGCCAAGGCGGCGATGACGGACGAGGAAGAACGCGAGCTTCGGGCGCAACTCGCGCGGCTGAATCAGGAGCATCGCGATCTCGATGCCGCGATTGCGGCGCTGCAAGGCACGCCGGGCTCCGATCTTATTCAGGTGCAACGGCTGAAGAAGCGCAAACTGCACTTGCGCGACCGTATCACCTTCATCGAAGATCAGCTCACGCCGGACATTATTGCGTAATCAGCCGGTCAGGCGCGCCTTATGATCCGCCTTGCGCGCATACATCGCCATGTCCGCACGCTCCAGCACCGCCGCCGGCGTGTCGAGCGGCCACAACGCCGCCATGCCCGCCGAGGCGGCGACGACAAAGGTCGAAGCGCCCCAGCCAACCGGCGTCGCAAAGATCGCGGCCTCGAGCGCCGCGGCCTTGACCGCCGCCTCCGCCTCGCTGACGTTCCACAGCAGCACCGCGAATTCGTCGCCGCCGAGCCGCGCCACCACGTCGGAGGCCCGAACATGGCGCAACAACACGGCCGCGATCGCCTTGAGCACGGCGTCACCGGCGGCATGGCCGTGGCGGTCGTTCACCGGCTTGAAGTCGTCGAGATCGATAAACAGCAGCGCCGCGCTGGTGCGGTACCGCTTGACGTAGGCCAGCGAGCGGACGAGCTCGCGCTCGAAGCCTCGGCGGTTGAGGACGTCGGTCAGCGGATCGATGTCGACGCGCGCCTCGAGATCGGCAACGCGCGCGCGCGAGGCATGCAGCTCCGCCGCGAGCTTGTCCACCTCGGCAGCGAGTTGCATGGCACTCGATCGCGACGGCCGCCGGGGCGATTTCGGCGGCGCCTGATCGCCTCGCTCGGCGCGCTGCGACTGCGGTTGCCGCGGCCGCGATACGGCCGGCTTGCCCCCTGACCTCACCGCCCGCTGTTTCATCGTCCATCCCCGCCGCGCGAATCGGAAGCCGAGCATAGCGCGGACTGCCGCAGGCGATCAGCGGCGGTGGCCAGGTACCGAAACCGCTGATATTACAAAGATTTAATATTGCGGCGCATTGCCGCAGAGGCGATCGCCGCGGCGCTATTCCGAGCGCAGGAAACGCAGTGGCGGCGTGACGTCGTCCGCGAACACCGCCGCCGTCAGCGGCCCACCAAACACGGCGCCGGTATCCAGGTTGACCCGGTTGCCCCGCCAATCGGGAATCCCTGAGGGAACCGGCGTATGACCGTGGACGATCAAGCGGCCGTAGTCGCGCTCGTCGGCAAGAAACGGCTCGCGAATCCAGATCAGATCGTCTCTATTTTGCGCATCGAGCGGCCGGCGCGGATTGACGCCGGCATGAACGAAGAAACGCCGGCCGTCATCTTTGACGAGCGGCAAAGTCCGCAGCCAATCGATATCGCCGTGGGGCAGCGCGTTTACCTCGGCAACGCCGTAGCTCTTGAGCGTCATCTCCCCACCCTGCCCGAGCCAGACCTCGGGATCGATTGCCCCGTCGATCGCCGCGAGCAGCATCGCTTCATGATTGCCCAGGAGCGCGACAGTCGCAGTCTCTGGCATCTGCGCCTTCATCTCGCGCAAGACGCCCACGACGCCCGCGGAATCCGCGCCGCGATCGATGTAATCGCCGAGAAACACATAGCGTCGCGCGCGACCGGCGGCGTCGGCTTCGCAACGCGCCATCAATTGCCGGAGTTTGTGCAGTGCGCCATGAATGTCGCCGATGGCGTAGGTCAATGACATGAACGCGCCGTTTTCCCGGGTCATTCTAATCATGGCTGGATTCAGGCATGGTTGTTCAGTCTGGGTTCACCCGAACATTGGAACTTAAGACAAGAGGGGCGATTGGAGTTTGAGTAAAACTCCGTTGTCGAGGTGAAAGTCATGAGAAAGATTTTAGTGGCTCTCGTTGCGGCGGCGACGCTCGCCGGAGCATCGGTTGCAACGTCGGGCCCAGCGCTCGCCTACCACGGTGGCTGGCACGGCGGCGGGTGGCGAGGCGGCGGCTGGGGCTGGGGTGCAGGCGGTTTCGTTGCCGGCGCTCTTGTCGGCAGCGCGTTGGCCGCGCCGTACGGTTACGGTTACGGGTACGGCTATCCTGCCTATTACGGCTATCCGGCACCCTATTATGGCCGTCCCTGCGTCTGGCGGCGCTGGTGGAACGGTTATGCCTGGGTGCGTGGCTGCGTCTAAAGTCCAAGTTGGACTGGCAGTGCGGTTTGCCGCGCCCCCGGGGCATCCGGGGGCGGCGTGCGAATTTACGCGGCATCAACCAAACTTCCGCCAAATAGTCGAACTTCAATAGGTGGAAGTTCGACCTAAATTTCGGGGGTTTCCGGGGCTTCCCGCTCATCCAGGTTCCAGATCGGCACCCGGCCGGTCGCGAGAGGAAATCACATGAAGAAAACTCTGATCGGCCTCGCTGCGGCGGCCAGCCTTGGGCTCGCTACCGTGGCTGTCCCGGCCCCGGCAAACGCCTATTGCGTCGGCTGCGCGGTCGGTGCGGGTGTTCTCGGCGGCGTCGTCGCGGGCGCTATCGTCGGCAACGCCATCGCCAACAGCCCACCGCCGCCGCCCCCGCCCGGCTATTACGGTCCGCCCCCGCCGGCGGCCTACTATCCGCCGCCCGGACCCGGTTACGCCCAACTGGCGCCTGGCTGCTATTGGGGCAAGCGCAAAATATGGATCGAAGGCTACGGCTACCGCTGGCGGACCGTGCAGATTTGCCAGTAACGCCGCAGGAAGGCCTCTAAGCGTAGGCCTAGCAATCGCGCGGCAGCGTGCTGAATTCGACCGGCCGGCTTTCTATAAGCCGGCCGGTTTGTTTTAGAGAGTTGTCTTGGTTACTACGTTGCCGTTGAACTTCTCCAACGATGCTATTCGCCGTTAGCTGCGATCATGACGATACCGACGACCATTACGGAGGCGGCGCATCCGCTTGCGGCGGCTGGTCCAACTACAACCGTCGACACGCCGGCCGGCGCTGGACTCGGCACCACAACTCCGGCTGTCGGTGCAAACGTCGGTCGCCTGCGCGGCTATGCGCTCGGCTTTTCGGCTGCACTGTCCTCGCGGCTGCGGATCAACGCGCCGCGGCCACCCTCAATTTCGCGCGCGCTGACCGTGCTCGGCTGGTTCGCCGTCCTCGCGGTTTGCGTCTATGTCGGGCTCGCGGCGATGATCTATTTCGCCCAGCGCTCGCTGATGTATTTTCCGGATCGCACCGCTACGACGCCGGCCGCCGCGGGATTGCCGGAAGCAAGCGAAGTGCCGCTGACCGCATCCGACGGCGTGCGCATCCATGTCTGGCAGGTGCCGCCGCAGCCCGGCAAGCCGGTGATCCTCTATTTCCACGGCAACGGCGGCGCGTTGCGCTACCGGGTCGAGCGTTTCCGCCGCCTGATCGGTGCCGGCGTCGGCCTCGTGGCGCTTGAATATCGCGGTTACGGCGGGCTGTCGGGCAGGCCGAGCGAGCAAGGCCTGATCCGCGACGCCGAGGCGGCTTACGCCTACACCGCCGCACGCTATCCAACGCCGCAGATCGTGGTCTGGGGCGAGTCGCTCGGCACCGGCGTGGCGGTTGCGCTGGCGGCTGAGAAACCGGTCGGCCGCTTGATCCTGGAGGCGCCGTTTACATCGGCTCTGGCGATTGCGCAAAGCCGCTATTGGTATCTGCCGGTCCGGCTCCTGATGAAAGATCAGTTCCGCTCCGACCAGCGCATCAAGAAGGTCACGGCACCGCTGTTGATCCTGCACGGTGTCCACGACCGTACCGTACCTTTCAGCATGGGCGAGCGTATGTTCGAACTCGCCAACAAGCCGAAGCACATCGTGCGCTTCCTCGACGGCGGTCACGAAGACCTCGACCAGAACGGCGCGCTCGACGCCGTCAGCCGTTTCCTCGCCGGCGATCTGGATTAACTCACTTAGAACGTCGGATAGGTCTGACCGATTTTGCCGCCGACGCGGGCGAAGCCGGCCTTCGCCGGCCCGTATTTGTCATCGATATTGAGGGCCTTGGCATACGAGCCCGCAGCCTTGTCCTTTTGTCCCAGCCGTTCATAAGCAAGCCCCCGGCTCGTCCAAGCGCGCACGTTTTGCGGATCGAGCTGCACCGCCTCATCGAGATCGCTGGCTGCCGATTTCGCATCGCCGATCGCGAGATAACTCAGCGCGCGCGCCGCCCACGGTTCGGGGTTGTCATTCTGCAGACCGACCGCGGTCGAGAAGTCATCGATGGCGAACTGGTGCTCGTGCTGGCTCTGATACAGAAGCCCGCGATTGTAGTAGGCGGCGGCATTGTCGGGCTTGAGCGCGATCGCCTTGTTGAAGTCCGCCAGCGCCTCCCGGGAATGGTCCTGCTCGCGGTAGACGATGCCGCGGCCGAGATAAGCTGGCGCATAATTGGCGTCGATGGCGAGTGCCTTGTTGTCATCGGCGAGCGCCAGATCGAACTTACCGGTCTTGCGATAAATCAGCGCCCGGTTGGCATAGGCCTGGGCGTAATTCGGATCGAGGCCGATCGCCTTGTTAAAGTCCGCGAGCGCCTGGTCGTCGCGCCCGGCCTCGCCGAAGACAGTCCCGCGCATGTTGTAGGCCTGCGGATCGTCGGGATGCTTGGTGATGACCTCGTCGAGCGAGGTGAGATTGGTTTGCGAGGTCGCAAGCATGGCATCGCTGGCGCCTGCGTCCGAGGCGGGCGGATTGCCAAGCGTCGAGCAGCCGGCAAGCGCCAGCGCCGCCGCCATGGCGGCGAGGCCCACGATCGCAGGCGCGATATTGGTGTGCTTCGGCGGTGCTGCGGCGGTCCGTGTCATCGCCGGAAAGATAGCATCGGGAGACGCCAAAAAAACGGCGCGGGTCAAAAACCCGCGCCGTCCCTGCAACTGAAGAGACGATCTCAGCCGAATCGGGGCGCCCGCGGCGGGCCGGAACGTCCCCCCGCGCCCGCGCCCGGACCGCCGATGGTCGGCTTCGGCTTCATCGGGAGCAGCCCCTCGCGCTGCAAACGCTTGCGCGCAAGCTTGCGGGCCCGGCGGATCGCTTCCGCCTTCTCCCTCGCCTTTCTCTCGGATGGCTTTTCGTAATGGCCGCGGAGCTTCATCTCGCGGAAAATGCCCTCGCGCTGC
>DATAWA010000032.1:0-2877 GCA_036267435.1 Xanthobacteraceae bacterium
GCTCGAACACAAGAGCTGCCGTGTCCTGGTACTCAGCCCGACGCGCGAACTGTCGGGACAGATTCTCGACAGTTTCCGCGCTTACGGCCGGCATCTGCGGCTTAAGTCGACGCTGGCGATCGGCGGCGTCTCGATGGGCGCACAGGTGCGCGCGCTGATGCATGGCGTCGATATTCTCGTCGCCACGCCCGGCCGCCTTCTCGATCTCGTCCACAGCAATGCGCTTCGCCTTGGCGGCGTCGAGTGTTTCGTGCTCGACGAAGCCGATCGCATGCTCGACATGGGTTTTATCAACGACATCCGCAAAATCGTCACCAAGCTGCCGGCCAACCGGCAGACGCTGATGTTCTCCGCCACCATGCCCGGCGCCATTGCCGATCTCGCGGCGCATATGTTGCGCGATCCGGTCAAGGTCGCGGTTGCTCCGACCGCCACCACCGCCGAGCGCATCGATCAGCGCATCATCCGCGTCGACCGTGCCGCCAAGCCGCAGATCCTGGTCGACCTCCTCCGGCAAGAAACCATCGACCGGGCGCTGGTCTTCACCCGCACCAAGCACGGCGCCGACAAAGTCGTGCGGCGGCTGGTGCAATCCGGCATCGCCGCCGAGGCGATCCACGGCAACAAGTCGCAAGGCCAGCGCGAGCGCGTGCTTGCGGCGTTCCGCACCGGCAAGGTGCGCACGCTGGTCGCCACCGACATCGCCGCACGCGGCATCGACGTCGACGGCATCAGCCACGTGGTGAATTTCGATCTGCCGAACGTGCCGGAAACCTATGTGCATCGCATCGGCCGCACCGCGCGCGCCGGCGCCGAGGGCATCGCCATTTCGCTGTGCGACGCCGAGGAGATGGCGTTTCTGCGCGACATCGAGAAACTCATCCGCATGTCGCTGCCGATCACCGATCGGCGCGCGCATCCGGAGCGCGCCGATACGCCGGCCGCCAAGACTGCGCCGTCCCGTCACGGCCACGGCAATGGACACCGCGCGCCGCAGAACCGGGACCATGGCAACGGATCCGGCCGGCCATCGCGCAATGTCCGGTCCCACCGCGCCAAGCCGCAAAACGGCCAGCCACGGAACGGATCGCATAACGGTCAAGCGCGACACGCGCCGGCGAACGACACCCGATCGCACGAGGGCGGCATCGAAGCGGTCGCCTTCCTGCGCCGCGACGCTGCGCAAGACCGCCATCACGGCGCGCCCCGGGTTCCCGGTCAATCGAGAGGTTCGTGACATGGCCAAAGAAGAGCTGTTGGAATTCGAAGGGCTGGTGACCGAAATCCTTCCCGACGCACGCTATCGCGTGCAGCTCGACAACGGCCACGCGCTGATCGCTTACACCGCGGGGCGGATGAAAAAGAACCGGATCAAGACGCTGGCCGGCGACCGGGTAACGGTCGAAGTCTCGCCCTACGACCTGGAAAAAGGCCGTATGATATTCCGCCACAAGGACGAGCGTGCCGGCACCGGCCCGCGCCGGCCGCAGCGCCCGCAATTTCGCCGGCGCTGACCGCCGCTCAGCTAACGCGCCAAAAGGCCGTTGAGCACCATATCCAGGTGCGCGTTGAAATAGGCTTTCAAATCGAGCGGCTGGCGGTCGTCGAACAGCATCATCCATACATCGACCAGCGCGATCGGCCCGATAACGACCTGCGGCTGCTCGATGATCGCCGAATTGCGGATTTCGCCGCGATCGACGCCGCGCTGGATCGCCTGCCTAAGCATGTCCAGGCATGGCCGCAGGATTTCGGCGTGGTAGCGGTCCGCGAGTTCGGGGAAGCGGGGGGCCTCGGCGATCAGCATGCGCACGACTTCGCGGCGGCGGCGGTCCTCGACGAGGTGCTCGTAGATAAAGCTGAATTGGGCACGCAACAGATCGGCGGTCGACCCGTCGTGCGTTTTGAACATGTCGTGCACGGTTTCCATGGTCGGCTTCGTGAACTCCCGCACCATGGAAATGAACAGGTGTTCCTTGCTTTCGAAATAGACGTAGATCGTGCCCTTGGTGACTCCGGCGCGTTCGGCGATCTGATCGAGCGTCGTGGTGGAGTACCCGTTGCGCGAAAATTCGGTGAAGGCCGCCTCGATGATCTCCTGCGGGCGTTCCGCCTTGCGGCGGCGCCGCGGTTCGGCCTGCGTTTCGAGGACCACGGTCATTTGGCAACCTAGGCGCCGCCGGCGCAAAAAGTCAAGTTATTGACTAACCGGATAGTAAATAACTAGGCTGACCCGTGTGAGGGTTAGGGAAGTGTTACCATCCGGTCCGTCTATCGCTAGGCGCCGCTTAGTCCGGCGCGTGCAAAAGTCTTTGCGCGCCGGTGCCGTGGCTGTTCGGCTACGTCCGAACGGCGCGGTCGCGCTGTCGCTTCTGGCGCTGTCGGCCTGCGCGGTTGGGCCCGATTTCACCCCGCCGCCGGCGCCGCCGGCTGCAAGCTATACGCCGGAAAGCCATCCCGCGCCCACCGCCTCAAGCAATGTGCCTGGCGGGGCGGCGCAGAAGTTCGATTTAGGACGCGACATCCCGGGCGAGTGGTGGCGGATTTTCCACTCTGCGGCGCTCGACGATCTGATAGCCGAAGCCTTCCAAGCCAATCCGAACCTGCAGGCGGCGCAAGCAGCGCTATGGCAGGCCAAGGAGAATCTCTACGCGCAGGCCGGCAAGCTCTTGCCGCAAGCCGACGCCAATGCGTCTGCCGAACGCCAGCAGTTTTCGCCGGCGGCCTTCGGCCAGGCCGGTCCGCCGGATCTGTTCAATCTCTACCAGGCGACGGTGAACGTCTCCTACGCGCCCGACATATTCGGCGGGGAGCGGCGGCAGATCGAATCCACCGCGGCGCAGGCCGATTACCAGCGCTTCGAGCTTGAAGCGACCT
>DATAWA010000033.1:0-18536 GCA_036267435.1 Xanthobacteraceae bacterium
CTGGCGCGACCATATTGGTCGCATAGGGCCCGATCAGGAGGTCGACTTTATCGACCTCGATCAGCTTGGTGTAGAGACCGGGAACGTTTTGCGGGTTGCTCTGGTCGTCGTAATAGACGAGTTCCACCGGCCGGCCGAGCAGGCCGCCTTTGGCGTTGACGTCGTCGCGCCAGATGCGCAGCCCCGCCAGCACCTGCTTGCCGATCGGCGCCACGCCGCCGGTCAGCGCCACGCTCAAACCAACTTTGATCGGTTCGGCGGCTCTCGCCGCGGCGGCCACCAACAGCATGGAAACGGCGAATAGAATCGCGCAGCCGCGACGGCTCCAGTGACGCATAGGCTCTCCTCCCCTGCGCGCCTGTCGGCGGCGCGCTTATGTTGCGGAAAGGTTATCGCGCCGCGCTTTGCCGCGCTAGACCGGCATGATCCCGAAAAGTGGATACCGGTTTTCGGAAAAGATCATGCGCCAACGTCAGACGCCGCGAAACACCGCCTTACGCTTGGCGTGGAAAGCCTCGACGCCTTCGCGGAAGTCCTCGGATTGCCGCAACCGGCTGTAACACTGGCCTTCCAATTCGATCGCCGCTTCGAGATTGGTATTTTCGGTCGCGTTGAGCAGCGTCTTGGCGGTGCGTTGCGCCAGCGGCGAAAATCCGCGCAGTTCATCGACCAGAGCATCGGTCGCGGCTTCCAACTTATCATCGGGCACGCATTCGGTGGCGATGCCCCAATCGTAGGCTTGCTTCGCCGCGATGCGCTTACTGCGCATCACGATATCCTTGGTGCGGGTGATGCCGATGATCTTTTGCAGCCGCGCCGAGCCGCCGGAACCGGGGATCTGGCCGAGCCGCTGTTCGGGCAAGGCATAGTGGCAGGTCTCGGAGACGATGCGGAAGTCGCAAGCCAGCGAAATCTCGAAGCCGACGCCGAAGCAATAGCCGCGATTGGCGGCAATGACCGGCTTGCCGCAGCGCGCCGGCGCCGCGATGTTCCAGGCGAGCTTCGATACATGCTCGGGCGACGCCGCCAGGAAGCCGGCGATATTGCCGCCACTCGAAAAATGCTGACCCATCGCGCGCAGCACGATGACGCGCACCCGCGCATCGTCGTCGAGCGTCTCGAACACGAGACGAAGCTGATCGCGCTGCCTCATCTCAATGACATTGAGCGGCGGCCGGTCGAGCACGATATCGGCGCGCTCGCGGTCGGGATCGATCTCGACGCGGAACCCGTCGAGTGTGTGCAGGCGCGGATCGGAGAAAGGGCAGGCGACAAAACTCATAACGCGGATCCTCAAGCAGAGAGTGTGGACGTGCTGGAATGCGCTTTCGCCGGCTCATATTCGCCGGCGACGAGCTTGCGGCGCAACAGCTTGCCGACCGGGGATTTCGGGATGTCGGCAACGAAGATGTAGCGGCGCGGCCGCTTGAACCCGGCGAGCCCGGAACTGCGGCAGAACGCGTCGAGCGCGTCGGCGTCGACCGTGGCGCGCGGCTTGACGAAAGCGGCGACGATCTTGCCCCAGCGCTCGTCGGGCAGCCCGACCACTGCGACTTCCGAGACCGCGGCATGCAGCGACAGGCAGGATTCGATCTCCACCGGCGAGACGTTCTCGCCGCCGGTGATGATCATGTCGTCGACCCGGCCGGTGACGAACAGGTCGCCGTCGGCGTCGACAAAGCCGGTGTCACCGGTGAAATACCAGCCTTGGCGCAGCGCCTTGGCGTCGGCGTCCGGCCGCCGCCAATAGCCTTCGAAGGACTCGTCGCCGGCGAGCAGCGCCGCGATCTCGCCTTCCTCGCCGGTGCCGGCCACCTCGTCGACCGTCTTGGCGCCGAGTTTGAAGACGCGCACGATTTGATTGATGCCGGCGCGTCCGGCAGAGCCGGGCTTTGCCGGCGCGTTCTGGTCGATGGTGAAGGTATAGACTTCCGACGAGCCGTAATGATTGACGAACAGCTCCGGCTTGAACGCGGCCTGCAATGTCTTGAGGAGCCCATCGGTCATCGGCGCGCCGGCGAAGCCGAGCTTGCGCACCGAGCTGACATCACCGGTCTCGAGCAAAGGATGATGCACGAGGTCGTGGTACAATGTCGGCACCAGATAAAGATTGCTGACGCGCTCGGCGGCGATCAGCCTGAGCGCGGCGGCGACGTCGAAGCGGCGCAAGCAGATGAAGGCGCCGCCGATGAGCGACATGGCAAGGAGCGAGCGCACCCCCATGGTGTGATAAAGCGGCATGACGCCGAGCGTGCGCTCGCCATGGCGGTAAAGATTCTGCGCGACATGGGCGATTGCCGCGGCGCGTTCGGCGGACTGCCGGCGCGGCACGCCCTTCGGCCGCGCCGTGGTGCCGGAGGTGTAGAGCATGACCGACCAGGCGTCGGCCGTGACGCGCGGCGTGGCGTCGGGCGCCGCTTGCGCGGCGAGCGCGCCGAACGCCAGCGCCGGTTGCGGCGCGGCATCGAGCGCGATCCGCGGCAGCCGCTGCGCCGCTATCGATGCGGCGACGGCGGCGGCGGAAGCATCCTCGTAGACCACGGCCTTGGCCTCGGCATTGTCGACATAGAAATCGAGCTCGCTTGCGGTCGAGCGCCAGTTGACCGGCGTGATGACGATGCCGGCGAACTGGCAGGCCCAATGCAGCGTCGCCGCTTCGATGCGGTTCTGCAGCACGGTCACGAGGTGGTCGCCGGCTTTAAGGCCAAGGTCGTCAAAGCCTTTGACCAGCGCCGAAATTTGCCGGTACCACTGCGTGTAAGTCAGGCGAAGTTCGCCATCGGCGATGGCGAGCGCATCGGGATCGCGGGCGACACTGCCGAGAAAGCTTAAGCCGAGATCGAGCATGCGGCATGATAGGCTTTTGCCGCGCGCCGACAAAGCGCCGGCGCGCCGGTCGTAACGGGGCAGGCATTGCATGCCGATCGAGGAGCGCGTCTTCATCGCCGGCGCCGGTCCGGTCGGCCTTGTTGCGGCGGCCAATCTGCTGCGCCGCGGGGTCCCGGTCACGGTGTTCGAAGCGGGCAGTGCGCTGGCCGAGGAATCGCGCGCCTCGACCTTCCATCCGCCGACGCTCGACATGCTCGATGAATTCGGCGCCGCCGGCCCGCTCATCGCGCAGGGGCTAAAGGCCCCGCAACTGCAGTACCGCACCCGCGACGGCGTGATCGCCACGTTCGACTTCGCCGCCATTGCCGACGCGACGCGCTACCCATTCCGCGTCCAGGCCGAGCAATTCAAGCTGACCCGCATCCTGCATGAACGGCTCGGCGCCGACGCCAACTTCCGCATGGAATTCGATGCCCGCGTCAGCGAGGTCGAACAGGACGCCGCCGCGGTTCATGTGGCGCTTGACCGCAACGGCTCGAGCGAACGCCGCTCCGCCCGCTGGCTCATCGGCGCCGACGGCGCGCGCAGCGACGTGCGTCGCGCGCTCGGCATCGAATTCGCCGGCTTCACCTGGCCGGAACGTTTTCTGGTGGTGTCGACGCCGTTCGACTTTCGCGCGGCGGTCGCGGAACTCACTTCGGTCACCTATGTGGCCGATCCGGTGCGCTGGCATTTTTTTCTGGAAATCCCGGGCGGCCTGTGGCGCGTGATGTTTCCGCTGACGGACGCCTGCAGCGACGAGGAGGCGCTCAGCCGCGCCTTCGCCGACCGCCTGATGGTCACCGTTGTGCCGGGCATCGCGAGCTATGAGATCGCGCATACCACGCTGTACAAGGTGCATCAGCGCGTCGCCAAGGGCTTTCGCGCCGGCCGCGTGTTTCTTGCCGGCGACGCCGCTCACGTCAACAATCCGCTCGGCGGCATGGGGATGAATGGCGGCATCCACGATGCCGTCAATCTGACCGGGCGGCTCGCCGCGGTCTTCGCCGGCGCCGCGGCAGCAGACGAGCTCGACCGCTACGAGCGGCAGCGCCGCGCCATCACGCTCGAGCACATCGAGAAGCAGTCGATCGAGAACAAGCGCAATCTGGAATGCGCCAATCCGGATTTCGCGGCGACGCTGCGGCGTACGGCGGAGGACCCGCAAAGAACGCGCGACTACCTGTTGCGCGTGGCGATGATCGCGAGCCTGCGCCGCGCCGCCGAACTCGGTTAGCTACTCCCGCGTCGGGAACAGTGCCGACGGAAAATCCGCGGCGGAACGCGGGCGTCGTGGCCGCGGCTGATAGTCCGGATGCGGATTGGGATCCGGCTCGACGGCGCGCCGATAGAGATGCCAGGTGGCGTGGCCGAGCACCGGCATCACCACGGTGAGGCCGAGGAAAAACGGAATCGAGCCGATCATCAACAGTGCGGCGACGATGAAGCCCCACAACGCCATGGTGCCGGGATTGGCCTTCACCACCCGGATCGAGGTCAACAGCGCGGTTGCGGCGCCGACGTCGCGATCGAGCAGCAGCGGGAAGGATATGGCGCCGATCGTCAGCGCCAGCACGGCGAACAAGAAGCCGACGCCGGTGCCGACCACGATGAGCGTCCACCCGGCCGGCGTGGTGAGGACGTCGAGTGCGAATTGCCGGATCGAGACCGGCGCGGCGTAGCCGAAATTGGCGACATAGATGGCTTCGGCGACGGCGAGCCAGATCAGGAAGATCGCCATCAACAACATGCCGAGCGCGACGATGGCGCCAAGCGACGGCGAATGTAAAACATCAAAGGCATGGCTCGACGAACTGTCGAGTCCGGCTTCGCGGCGCCGGCTTAGTTCATAAAGACCGATTGCCGCCAGCGGTCCGACCAGCGCAAAACCGGCGGCGATCGGGAAGGCCAGCGGAAGCGTCGAGTTGCCAAGCGTCATGCCGATCAGGACGATGCCGAGCAGGGGGTAGATCACACAGAGAAAGACCGCGTGACTGGGCATGGCGGCGAAATCGTCGATGCCGCGCGCCAGCGACTGATAGAGATCGGACGGTGAGATACGACGGATGACCGGCTGCGTGGAACTCGAGTTCGCACCGACCAGAATATGGGCATGGGCCATGGCGCTCCTCCTGAACCGATGGGTCCAACCCAATGGGTTCAATCCGTGAAGGTCCTGCGCCTGCGGCGGGGGCCGCGAGGCGCCCGAGACACTTCGGAGCGTGATCATTGCCGGAAAGCGCAGCACCCGTTCCGGGTCACGCTCTTAAGCTTGGTGCATCATGCCACGCGGAGAGCGGCGATGCACGAAGCAAGTCAATCATCGTCGTCTCACATTCGAGTGTTGTGCTGGTATTGTGCGCCGCAATAGCCGCACTGCGGTCACCAAAGAAGAAAAATGCGTGTCCAAATGAGCGAAAAAAACGCGGCGAATTCGCGGGAAAGAAAAAAGAGGACTCCACTAAGGGAGTCCTCTTCTGCCTATTTTCCCAGGCGTGGGAAAGCAGTCGCTTAACGATGATGCCAGTGATGGAAATGCGAATGGCCATGCCAGCCGCCGCCGCCGCCGATCACGACATTCGGGCCGCCGTAATAGTCGTAATACGGTCCACCACACGGGTAGTTGTACCCGCACCCGTTATAGCCGTAATACGGTCCCGGGCCGCCCACACCGACGCCCACCGGGCCGACGTGGAAGCCGACGAATGCCATCGCCGGCGCTGCGGTCGCGAGCAACCCGGCCGTGGCAAGTGCGATCGTGAGTTTCTTCATCGTGGATCTCCTCTGGTTCATTTCCCCGCGGGTTCGCTTCCCCGCGCTGGTTTCAGGAGAAGAAACGCCTAACGGTACGGCGCCGTTCCCGTGGTAACGGGCGGCATCTGTCCGGGCGATCACAAAAAGTTTCAGAAAGCGGCGGAACCTATCATTCCGCGGCGAGCGGCAGCAGTTCCGCTTCGTCATGCTCGGCGCCGCCGCCGCGCAGCCATTCCTGGAACCGGTCGAGGTAGAGATAAATCACCGGCGTGGTGAACAAGGTTAGCAATTGGCTGACTGCCAGCCCGCCGACCATGGCATAGCCCAGCGGCTGGCGCAGTTCCGATCCCGAGCCATGCCCGAACATCAGGGGCAAACCGCTCAGCAGCGCGGTCATCGTCGTCATCACGATGGGCCGGAAGCGCAGCAGGCATGCCTGGCGTATCGCCTCGCGGGCCGGCAAGCCGGCACGCTCGCGGTTGATGGCGAAGTCGACCAGCATGATGCCGTTCTTCTTGACGATGCCGATGAGCAGGATGATGCCGATGATGCCGATCACCGACAGATCGAAGCCGCCGATCATGAGCGCAAGTAGCGCGCCGACGCCGGCCGACGGCAAGGTCGAGAGAATGGTCAGCGGATGAATGTAGCTTTCGTAAAGCACGCCGAGGATGACGTAGACCACGACCAGCGACGCAGCGATCAGGATCGGCTCGTTCGACAGCGCGGCCTGGAACGCCTGGGCGTTGCCTTGGAAGGTGCCGATGATCGACGACGGCATGCCGATCTGATCGGCGGTCTGCTGGATCGCGTCCACCGCCTGGCCGAGCGCGACGCCCGCCGGCAGATTGAACGTCATGGTGACCGCCGGGAATTGTCCGGAATGCGACACCAAGAGCGGTCCGATGTGGCTGGTGTCGACATTGATCAGGGTCGAAAGCGGAATAAGCCGCCCGTTGGTCGGCGCCTTGACATAGAGCTGATCGAGCGTGCTCAGCTTGCCCTGCAGCTCCGGCGTCACTTCGAGCACGACGTAGTACGAGTTGTTGGTGAAATACTGAGTCACGTCGTTCTGGCCGAAGGCATCGTCCAGCGTGTTGTCGATGACTTGCGGCAGAATGCCGAAGCGGGACGCGGCATCGCGATTGATGGTGATCGTGACCTGTGGCGCATTGTTCTCGGCGTCGGTGGCGACGTCGGCGAGCTGCGGCAGCGTCTTGAGCTTCGCCATCAGCCGCGGCGCCCAGGTGTTCAACTGGGTCAGATCCGGGTCCTGCAGCACGTATTGGAACTGGCCGCGGGCAATGCGGCCGCCGACGGTGATGTCCTGCGCCGGCTGCAAGAACAGCCTTGCGCCCGGCACCTGGGCGAGCTTCGGCCGCAGCCGGTCGATGATCTGCGAGGCCGAGGCGTCGCGATCGTCGCGCAGCTTCAGTCCGATGATGAACCGCCCGGTATTCTGCGTGTTGCCGTAGCTTGGCCCGAAGAACGATCCGAAATCGGCGATGTCGGGATCCTGCTCGATCACCGCCGAAAGCCGCCGTTGGATCGCCTTCATCCGCGCCGGCGAAACGTCCTGGCCCGCTTCCGAAATGCCGAGAACGAGGCCGGTGTCCTGGGTCGGGAAAAAGCCCTTCGGGATCGTCACGAACAGAATGCCGGTGACCATCAGCGTCGTCAGGAAAACCAAGAGCGTGACGAACTGATGCCGCAATACCATGTCGAGGCCGCGCCGGTAGCCGTCCAACAGCGC
Organism: Xanthobacteraceae bacterium; assembly: GCA_036267435.1. Lineage (GTDB taxonomy): Bacteria > Pseudomonadota > Alphaproteobacteria > Rhizobiales > Xanthobacteraceae > BOG-931. The sequence continues at coordinate 7,376 of DATAWA010000033.1, forward strand.
GTCGAAGCATTTCTCGATGAAGCGATACAGACGGCCGTGTTCTCGCTCATGCTCGCTGACCAGAAACCGCGAGCACAGCATCGGCGTCAGCGTCAGCGACACCACCACCGAGACGGCAATCGCGGCGATGACGGTGATGGCGAACTCGTGGAACAGCCGGCCGACAATGCCGCTCATCAGCAAAAGCGGGATGAAGACGGCAACCAGCGAGATACTGATCGAAAGCACGGTAAAGCCGATTTCGCGCGCGCCCTTGATCGCCGATTGCAGCGGCGTCGTGCCGGCTTCCAGATGACGGAAGATATTCTCGACCACCACGATGGCGTCGTCGACGACGAAGCCGACGGCGATGGTCATCGCCATCAGCGACAGATTATCGAGGCTGAAGCCGGCCAAATAGATGATGCCGGTGGCGCCGAGCAGCGACAGCGGCACCGCCGCACCGGGAATGATGGTGGCTTGAATGCTGCGCAGGAACAACAGGATCACCAGCACCACGAGCGAGCAGGACAACAGCAGCGTGAATTCGACGTCCTCGACCGCGGCGCGAATGGTCTGGGTGCGGTCGATGACCGTGGCGAGATGAATGCCCGGCGGAATGACCGAATGCATCTTCGCCAGCGCCGCCTTGATGTGATCGACGGTGTCGATGACATTGGCGCCGGGCTGTTTGAAGACCATCAGCATCACCGCGGTCTGCTCGCGGTGCAGCGCGCCCAACGTCACGTCCTGCGGGCCGTCGACGGCTTGGCCGATGTCGCGGATGCGAACCGGCGCGCCGTTGCGATAAGCCACGATCACGTCGTTATAGGGACCGGCCTCGGTGAGCTGGTCGTTGGCGACGATGGTGAAGGTCTGCTCTTTGCCGAGCATCGTGCCTTTGGCGGCGTCGCTCGTTGCGCCGGTCAGGGCGGCGCGCACGTCTTCCAGCGTCAGCCCACGCGACGTCAGCTTGGCGGGATCGATCTGCACGCGGATCGCCGGACGCTGCTGGCCGCCGATGGCGACGAGCGAAACGCCGGTAATCTGCGAAATCTGGGTGGCGACGACGTTCTCGGCGAAATCGTCCACCTTGGGCAGCGGGATCGTCTTCGAGGTCGCCGCGACCATGAGGATCGGCGAATCGGCCGGATTCGTTTTCTTATAAGTCGGCGGGTTGGTGAGGTTTTTCGGCAGATAAGGACCGGCGGCCGTGATCGCGGCTTGAACGTCCTGGGCCGCGCCGTCGATATTGCGGTTGAGGTCGAATTGCAGCGTGATCACGGTCGAGCCGAGCGAACTCACCGAGCTCATCTGGGTTACGCCGGCGACCTGGCCGAACTGGCGCTCCAGCGGCGTTGCGACCGTGGCGCCCATCGTTTCCGGGCTGGCGCCGCTCAAGGTGGCTGTGACCTGGACGGTCGGAAAATCGACCTGCGGCAGCGGCGCGACCGGCAACAGCGGGAAGGCGACGATGCCGACCAGCGCCAGCGCAGCCATCAGCAGCGAAGTGGCGATCGGCCGGCGGATGAAGATTTCCGAAAAATGCATCAGCTCTTGTCCGCCTGCTGCTTGACGGCTTCGGATGCTGGATTGGCGGTGCGGATCGCCACGCGCGCGCCCTGGTCCAGGCGCGATTGGCCATCCACCACCACGCGTTCGCCGGGCTCGAGGCCTTTCTTGGCGATCGCCAAATCCTCGCTGACCGGCTCTGCCTCGATCGGGCGCTGCTCGGCGGTGTCATCGGGCTTGATGACCCAGACATAGAATCCCTCCGGACCGCGCTGCAGCGCGACCGCCGGAATGGTCACGGCGTCCTTGCGGGTGGTAACCAGAATATGGATGTGCACGAAGGCGCCCGGCCACAGCCGTTCGTTAGTGTTGGGAAATTCCGCCTTCAACTGAATGGTGCCGGTGGTCTGATCGATCTGGTTGTTGATCAGCAGAAGCTTGCCCTCGGCGAGCTCCTGCTTGTTGTCCTGATCGAAGGCGAGCACTGAGACCGTGCCCCGCAGCATCGCCTCGCGCACCGGGCCGAGGTCGCTTTGCGGCAGCGTGAAAATCACGGTGCATGGTTTGATTTGCGTCAGCACCGTCAGCGGATTGACGTCGTTGGTGTGAATGATGTTGCCGATGTCGACTTGGCGGAAGCCGACCACGCCGTCGATCGGCGCCGTGACCGTCGCGTAATTGAGCTGGGTCCGCGCCGCCTCGATGGCCGCCTGGTCGGCGTCGATGGTGGCCTTTGTTTGATCGACCTTGGCCTGCTGGGCGTCGACGTTCTGCTGCGTCTCGGCGTTGCGGATCACCAAGGTCTTGAAGCGCGCCAAGTCCTTTTCATTGTCGATCAGCTGCGCCTCATCCTCGCTCTTCTTGGCCACCGCCTGATCGAAAGCGGCCTGGAACGGCGCCGGATCTATTCGTGCCAGGACATCGCCTTTGTGGACCTCCTGGCCCTGACGAAAATCGACCGAGACGATCTGACCGTTGACCTGGGCGCGGAGGGCGACGGTGTTGAGGGCTTGGACGGTGCCGAGCGCGTCATAATAAATCGGCACGTCCTGCTGCGCCGCTTGGGTGACAATGACTGGAACCGTTGGCGGAGCGGCCTTTGCCGTTTGGCTGCTGCCGTGACGCCAAAAAACCACCGCGGCGGCCACGCATGCCACCCCGACGCCTGCAATCACGTAACTAATCCGCCGGGATTTCAGCCCGGTCATCCACGCCCTCATGGCCTAGCTATACCTTGGTTCCCGCAGCCCCTCAAACTCGTACTTCATTCCCATCCACGCCGGCGACCCCGTTGCATCCGGGTTGTCGCCTGCGAACTATATCGGACGGTGGGAGCGATCAATGGCTAGCGCATTAAAGTTAATTAAGGTGCGCCCTGAATGGCCGGTTAAGGTTGCCGACATAACGAGGCGGTCAAGCGCAAGTTCGCGCTTGATCCGGCGGTCCGCGTCATGGCTATTCTCGTGGCAATCCAAAGGGAAAGCCGGCGTTGCAGGTGGTATCGCGGTCCGAAAATCCAGGGCTTGATCCCGACCCAATACTCGCGGTCGTGCTGCGCGCATTCGAAGGCGGCGGTGCGCAGCGGGATATGATCTTGCTGTGTAACGCGCTCGCTGCCAAAGGCGTCCGCATCGTCATTCTGGCGCTGCGCGTCGACGGCCCGTTGCGCCGGCTGCTCGATCCCGCCATTCGCATTGTCGAGGTTCCCGGACGACAGCTGCGTTACGCCGTTCCGGGCCTGCGCCGCCTGATCCGCGACACCGCTGCGGCCGTCGTTATCAGTTCGGAAGCAAGTCTCAATCTTTGTACGCTTATCGCGGTGCGTAGCCTGTCCCAAGCGAGCCGGCCGAAGCTTGTTTTGCGCGAAGTCGGCAGTCCATCGTTCGCGCAGCGGTGCGATCCCTATCTGCAGAACCGCATCGCCTACCGGTTACTACGGCGCGCTTACGGCTACGCCGACCGCATCATTACCCTGACCGACGGCGCGCGGCGCGACTTGGCGCAGAATTTTGCCGTCCATGACCAGCTGATTTCGGTGATGCTGACCAATGCGGTGGTGCCGCCGGCCATGGTCGACCGGATTGCGCGATGGGACGGCGAAGCCGACCGTGAGCGCGATCTCATTGTCTGCGTCGGACGCCTGTCGCCGGAGAAGGACCAACGCACCCTGATCCGTGCGGTGAGTATTTTGCCGCCGGCACAAGCTTGGCGCCTGGCAATTGTCGGCGACGGTCCGGAACGACCCGCGCTGGAGGCCCTGGCGCGCGAACTCGGCGTTGCCGCTCGTATCGTCTTTGCCGGCGAGGTGACCGATCCGTTTGCATTCATGATGCGGGCGCGCCTCGCCGTTTGCGCCTCGATCTATGAGGGTCTCGGCAATGCCATCATCGAGGCGCTGGCCTGCGGCACGCCGGTGGTTTCGACCGACTGCCCATACGGTCCGTGTGAAATCCTGCAAGGCGGCCGCTTCGGCGCGTTGACGCCGGTCGGCGATGCTGCCGCCATGGCGGCGGCGATCGCGGCGGCGTTAAGCGCCACTCCCGATCGGGCCGCGCTGCGGGCCCGCGGGTTGCATTATACGGCCGAGCGCGCCGCCGAGCGCTTCCTTGAAATTATCGCCGAACTGCCACCGCTGCCGGCGACGGCGAACGGCCCGCTCGCCGTCGCGCGTGCATCGTAAGGCCGGCAATGCGTGAACCGTTCTTCAATCGCGTTCTACGTAAGGCGGCGCGGTATTCGCGCTCGAAGCCTTTTGCAATGCGCAATACGGCGCCGCTGGTGAGCTTCACTTTCGACGATGTGCCCGCTTCGGCCTATACCAACGGCGCCGCAATCCTTGAACAAAACGGACTGCTGGGAACATTCTACATCGCCGCCGGCACGCTCGGAAAAGTGGACAAGGATTGGCGGGTGATCGATCGCGAGCAGGTGCGTGCGCTGCACGATCGCGGACACGAGATCGGCTGTCATACCTTTTCCCATGTCGGCGTCGACTCGCTCGATGCGCGGATGCTGGACGAAGAATGCCGGCGCAATCGCGAAGTCCTGCGCGAACTGTGCGCCGGTCTCGACGTCACCAACTTTTGCTATCCGTTTGGCCGCGTCTCGCTGCCGCGCAAGCTCCAGCTTGACGATCGCTTCGATAGTTGCCGCGGCATTTTCGAGGGGATCAATGCCGGCGTCGTCGATCTCGCGCTGCTGCGCGTGATCGAGCTGTACGATCGTACGCTGACGCGCGATAAGCTCGAGCGGGTATTGCGGGAAACGCGGGCGCGCAATGGCTGGCTGATCTTCTACACCCATGACGTCGCGGAGCCGCCGAGCTGGATCGGCTCGTCGTTGCGGTTGCTGCAAGAAGCGATCGAAGCCGTGCAGGCCGAAAACATGCGATGCTTGACGATCCGCGACGCGCTTGCGGCGATCGGCTATCGCCGGACCGCGGAAGTTTCGGCGAAACTCAGCGCCCGCGCGGCAGGCGCGCCGCGATGAAGATGCGCAGTATCCTTGGCGATTCGACCAGATAGCGGCGCCACAAGCGGCCGGGTTCCTGCGCCAGACGGTACGCCCATTCGAGGCTGAGCCCTTGCAACCAGCGCGGCGCGCGGTTGCGTGCCCCGATAAGGAAGTCGATCGACGCGCCGACGCAGAGCGCGATGCCGGATCGGCAGCCGAGCTCGGCGAGTTTTTGCGCGATCATCTCCTGTGCCGGGCAGCCGACGCACAACAGCGCGATGTCCCAGCGCCGGCTCATGCAGGCGCGGGCGACCGCGAGCCGCAGCTCGGCATTGTCCGCCAGCGCGACCGGCGCCGGCATGACTTCGAATGTCACGTTGGGATAGGCGTCGCGCAGCGTCGCTTCGGCGTCGCGCGGCGGGCCGACGACGAGAATCCGCCGCGGCAAGTCGGGCCGGTCGCGGCTATTCACGCGGCACAGCAGCGCCGCGACGAGGTCGCTGCCGGTGACCAGCGGTATTGCCCGCCGGTCGAGCCATGCCAGCATCCGCACGATGCGGCTGTCGCACGCCGACAGCCAAGCGGAACGATAGATTGGCAGCATTCGCGCCGGCTCATCATGCGCCGCCACGACATGGTAAGCGTTCGGCGTCACCACATAGCGATAAGGCGCGCTGCAGCTTGCTGTGATGGCGTCGATGACTTCGGCTTGCGTCAATAGGCAGAACGGCAGGCCGAGGAATTCGGCGTGTTTGATTTCACCGCCAAGAGAAACACCATGAGGAACAAGCGGCGTCGCAACGCTCGCTGCCGCCATAGCCGCCGATGTGACGCGTGAGGGGGTCATCGGCTATGGCACCGTGATGCGGTCGCCGACCATCTCGGCCGACGGCAATCTCAAGAGACCGAAATGGTGGATTGCGAAGCCGCCGAACAAGCCGAAGATGACGGCGTCGACGACCAGCGGCAAGGCATGGCCGGGAAGAAGCTCGCCGGTCATATGCGCGCCGAAAACGAAAAGGATCGCCAGCGACGGCATCACCCCGAGCGCTGTCAGGTCGATCGGCATGCGGTACCAGCGCCGCCCCAGCACCATGAAAGCGAGGCAGGCGACGATGCAGGCCACCATTAACGCGATAGCCGCGCCCTGCGGACCATCGGCCGGCACCAGAACCACCGAGAGCGCCGTCGAGACCGCAAGAAACAGCAGCGCGACGACCAGATCGAGATAGCTGGCATTGGTGAAATAGATGACTTGCGCGAAGTAGAAATTGCGCATGGTGGCGAAGGCAAAGGCGATCGCCAGGATCGGAATGAGATCGCGGGTCGGCGCGATGAATTCGGGCTGCAGGATCGCCCGCAGCACGACATGGCCAAAGACGATGAAGAACGCCGCCCCGAAGCTCGCGGCGGCGAGACAGGCGTTGAATGCCATCTGCAACGTCTTATGGGCCGCTTCGGTATTGCCGCGATTGGATTGTGTCTTGGCGACCGTGACCAATGACAGGATGATCGCCTCGCCGAGCACGGTGAAACTCTGCCGCAGCACGTCGGCGACGACCCCGTACGGTCCGAGCGTGGCGACTCCGAGATAATGGGCGAGCAGCAGCCGGTCGATGCTCTGGCCGACCGCGGTGACGCCGAACGACAACAGCAGCGGCCAGCCGTAACTGAGAAGATGCAGCGAAGCGGCGCGCGAGGAATGCGACAGCCGCAGTTTTGCGAAAGTCGAAAGCGCCGGCGCGGCGGCGATGAGATGGGCAACCGCGATCGCTATGGCAAGGCCGCGTGCGCCGCCCCCGGCATAAAGGCTGGCGCTGCCGAATCCGATCATCAGTACGGTGCGGATGATCATCGACAACGAAGCGCCGCGGGCATTGAGCAGCGTGCGCGCCACCTCGAATGCGGCCTCATAGATCGTGATGCCGCAGACCAGAGCAAACACCGCGAACAGAAAGCTGGGCTCGAATAGCCCGAATAGCCCCAACGCAATCAACACCAGCGCTACGATCGCCAGGCCGACGCCAAGCAGCCGCGCCAGTGAGGCGACGTACTCGCCGAAGCGCTCGGGATGGTAAACGCCGAAATAGGCAAAGCGCATCCACTGCGCGCCGAAACCGTAGACGATCAGCGACCAGGCGAAGATCAGCACGTAATGGCCGTATTCGGCGGGACCGGCCAGGCGCGAGAATATGGCGACGGCGAGAAGATTCCCGGCCGCCGACACCGCCCGCGCGCTCAGATACAGCAGGCCCGACGTGTTAAGCATCCCGCGTGATAAGTCATTGTTGGGGTGATGAAAAGCGGCTACGACGGGTTTCACGGAGTATCGTTAAGTTGCATATGAAAATGCAACAAAACGAGCGGGCGGCGAGTGCAATCTGATGCGTATTCTGCAAATCATTCACGATCGTGAACGCGGCGGCGTGCAAAAGCTCGCCGGCATGATCGACGACGGGCTCAACTGCCAACGCTTTGCCGTCGCGACCGCCTATTTGTATCCGCGCGCCGGCCTGCCGTTCTACGCCAAGTTCGTCGCCGCGCTGCGCATGGCGCGGCACATCTGGCACGGGGATTTCGACACGCTGATCGCGTATCAGTCGACCGCTTCGATTTTGGTCGGGGTCGTCGGCTGGCTCGCCGGCTGCCGGCTGCGCGTCGTTCACCAAACTTGTACACCAAGCGCAACGCCGCGGCCGCTGCGCTTACTAGACAAGCTTGCCGGCACGCTCGGGCTTTACTCCGCCAACATCGTCAACAGCACGGCGACTTGGGCCGAGTTCGCGCGCTATCCGGCCCGTTACCGGCGCGCGATGATCTTGATCGAACACGGGCTCGATGCGCCGGCGCCGACGGCGAGCCGGGAACTGGCCCGGCGACGGTTCGATTTACCGCTGTCGCAGCCGCTTCTGCTCAACGTCGGCCGCCTCACCGGGCAAAAGAACCAGGACGTGCTGGTTCGGGCGCTGGCTTGTCTGCCGCAAGCGCACCTCGTCCTCGCCGGAGCCGGCGCCAAGGACGAGTCGTTTCACGCGCTGGCCGTCACGCTCGGTGTCGATGACCGGCTGCATAGGCTCGGGGCTTTGCCATCCGACGACATTGCCGATCTCTATGCCTCCGCGGATCTGTTCGTGTTTCCCTCGATCTGGGAGACATTCGGGCTCGCCGCTGTCGAAGCCGGCATGGCCGGGCTGCCGATGGTGGTCGCCGACCTCCCGGTGCTGCGCGAAGTGCTGCGCGCAGACGACAGCGAATCGGTTGCGTTCGTTGCGCCCGACGATGTCGAGGGTTGGATTTCGGCAATCGGCCGGGCGCTTGCCGCCCCGGCAGCGCGCGGCGCCACGGGGTTCGCTCGCGCGTTAGCCGCCAAATATTCGCGGCAACGCATGATCGAAAGTTACCTCAGTCTGTTCGAGGCGCATCGCTGGATCGAGCGGCGTGAACTCCACGAGCTGGAACCGGCGGCGGAGAAGGTTCAGCCTTGATGCGGCCGGCATGGCTTGTCGCTCCCGCCATTGCGATTTGCGTTTTCGTTGCCGCCGTCGCACGCCTGCCGGCACTTGCCGCCGATTCGGCGCCGGCATTCAGGCGCGGCGCGACGCTGGTCGAATTCTTCGAGTTTCCTAAAATCGTCGGCGACGGCGCCGACCGGACTTACGCCGATCCGGCCTATCCGCATCCGCAATCGGCCCTGGCGCTGTTCGACTTCGACGAGTTGCATCGCATCGGCTTCGACCACATGCGTGTGCCGCTCGACGTCGGACCACTGCTGCAAGGCGACGCGCAGGAGCAGGAGGACATTCTCAAGCAGCTTGTCGCCGTCGTGTCCGCGATCAACCGCCACGGCCTTGCCGTGCTGGTGACGCTGTTCCCGCCGTCGCTGCACCATGAATTGCCGCAAACCTATCTCGACGGCCTCGACGGTCCGAAATTCCGCGCCTACGTCGCCGTGGTCGAGCGCGTTGCCAGCGCGCTCGCGGCCGTCGATAGCGGAGTGGTGGCGCTCGAACCGATGAATGAGCCGCAATCGCAATGCCGTATTCATTTCGGCACCGATTGGACGGCGTATCAGCAGGCGATGGTCGAGCGCATCCGCCGCATATCGGCGCGGTTGCCGCTGTTCCTGACCGGCGGCTGCTGGTCGAATATCGAGGGTATCGTCCAGCTCGATACCGATCTGCTGCATGACCGGCATAACTACGTCAGCGTGCACTTCTACTATCCGTTCCTGTTCACCCATCAGAGCGCCACTTGGTCGATGCCCTATCTCGCCGGCACCATCGGCCTGCCTTATCCGGCGGCGGCGGGCAGTCTGCGCGAGACGCTGGAATTGACGCGCGCCCGTTTTCGCGCGGTGAAGCTTTCGGACGGTATCGATCGAGCGGCGGCGGAAGCTCAGGCTGAGGCGGAAATCGGCAAGTATTTCAGCCAGGCGCAGGGGCCGGCGCAGATCGCCGAATGGATGGACAAGGTGGCCGAGTGGCAGAGGCGCGAAGGCGTCGAGTCCGATCGTATCGTGTTCACCGAATTCGGCGCCATGAAGCAAACCATCGGCGGCATGGAGATCGGCCGCGCCTCGCGCGCGCGCTGGCTGCGCGACACCTCGGCCAGTATCGAAAGTCACGGTTGGGGCTGGACCGCTTATGTGCTGCGCGACGATCCGTTCGGTCTCTACGTCCACGAAAGCGACCGCAATCCGGATCCGGAACTGATGCGCGCGCTGCATCTTAACGATCCGCTAGCCTCCCCGGCGGAGTGAAAGCGACAGCCAAGAGAAACCGCCAAGAAAAACCGCTACGCGGTGGCCCGCGTGACCGACAGATAGCGCAGCCCGAACGTCGCGGTCATGTAGAAGAACCAGGTTTCGCCGGCTTGCTGCAAAATCGAACTCTCAAAGCATGACGCGAATACGCCGTAGAGGCAGACGCGCAGAAACAGCATCTGCAGCGCCGCGGTCTCCGGCTCAGGCGTGCGCCGGCAGAAATCGGCGATCGGCAGCACCACGACCCAAAGCACGACCAGCAGCATTCCGGGGATGCCGATCGTGACCGCGAGATTGAGATAGGCATTGTGGGCATCGGTCGCGGCATTGGCCCAGGTCGTGTTGTCGCCAAGCCCGTAGACGACCTCCGGAGTGCCCCAGAAGGCGGAGAAGCCGTATCCGGTGAGCGGCCGGTGCACCAGCGCCTGCACGGCAAGTTGCCAGATCTCGGTTCGGCCGGTGAAGGTCGCATCCGGCATGATGGCCTGCATCAGATTTTGCATCGGCTCGAAAATCACCGTGCCGACGGAACACAGTTCGAAAACAAACAGCATTGTCACGACGAGGCCGATGCCGACCGCGGCTCGTCGGCTGCGTCCGATAATGCCGGATAGGATCAATGCAATCGGCAACACGCCGATCGCCGTCTTCGATTCGGTGAAGGCGAGAAATAGCGCCGCCAACGCCACGATGGTGGCGCCAAGCGCGAAACTGCGCATGCGCGTTACGTAAAGCCCGATGAAGACGAATAGCACCATGGCGGCGCCGGCGTTGTTCTTGTGCGGAAATACGCCGCGCCAATCGCCGGCATGTTCGGGTTCGAGGAAGTCGGTCGCGTGATGGATCGCATATTGCGGCACCAGCAAGACGCCGAGATAGGACGCCACGAGCACGATCAGCGTCGCCGCCGCCAGCAGATCGGTGAAGTGCCGCAGGTTTTTCGGCAGCAAAAGGATCATGGCGGAAATGCCGATGACGATAAGCTCGAAGGCGAGGCGGCGGGCCGCCAGCAACGGCTCCCAGGAGGCGATGACGCTGAGCGCACACCAGGCGATCGTCGCGATCAGGACCGGCCGCAACACCAGCAACAATCGCCGCGGTTCGTGGTAATAAAGCCAGCCTGCGAAGCCGACGATCAACAAGGTAAAGCCGATCTGATTGGCCGGGTCGCCGCCTTGGACGACCGCTTGCGGCGGCAGCGACAGATCGGGAAACGGGTGGAAAGAAATCCACGCCGCGAGAAACGCCGCCAGGAACAAGACGCTGCGGAGGAGCGTGTCGAGGTCGACTGCCGGCTGCGACGTCGCCCCGGCCGAGGTTTGGAAACCCAGTTTCGCCATCCGCCCGGTTTCCGAGGTCATGTCGCCGTTGCGACGCCGGTCAACACCGCGCCACGGACCTTGCCGGCATCGAGCCCGAGCCGCGCGATGAATCGTTCGGCTGCCGCTTCCTCAA
>DATAWA010000034.1:0-58336 GCA_036267435.1 Xanthobacteraceae bacterium
GTGCCGGCGCCGGCGGTCGCGGAGCGGATCTCGACGATCAGGTCGCCGATCTCGGCTTCCGGCATTTTGGCCCGCACCACGTCCCAGCCGTCCCAGCCATCCCGGGTATCGAAGCCCAGAATCTGGCCGCGCCGTCCCGACATCAGCGCGTTGATCTTGGCGGTGGCGTCGGTCGGACAGACGATCTCGACCAGATGGATGGGCTCGAGCAGCACCGGCTGACATTGCGGCAGGCCTTCGACGATAGCGATGCGGCCGGCGGTGCGAAACGCCATGTCGGAGGAATCGACGGTGTGATAGGAGCCGTCGATCAGCGCCACATGCAAGTCGACGACCGGGAAGCCGAGCGGCCCGTGCTTGAGCGCGTCGACAACGCCTTCCTCGACCGAGGGAATGTAATTGCGCGGCACCACGCCGCCGCTGATCTTGTCCTCGAAGGAGAAGCCCCCGCCGCGTCCCATCGGCTTGATGTCGATCACCACGTCGCCGTATTGGCCGTGGCCGCCGGACTGCTTCTTATGGCGGCCGCGCTGGACGATGCCTTTGCGGATGGTCTCGCGGTAGCCGACGCTTGGCGTGCGGCGTTCGATAGCGACGCCGTAACGGTCGCTCAGGCGCTCGGTGGCGACGCGCAGATGCATCTCGCCCTGGCCCCACAAGATCACCTCGTGCGTTTCCGGATTGTGCACGATGGTGATCGACGGATCTTCCTCGACCAGCTTGGCGAGCGCGAGCCCGAGCTTGACGTCGTCCTTGCGCTCCTTGGCCGAGATGGCGATCGCCAGCACTGGCGGATAGGGCGCGACTTTGACCAGCGCCGGATGCGCCTGCTTGCCGCCGCTGAGCGTGTCGCCGGTCTTGGCCTTGTCCAGCTTGGCGAAGGCGACGGTCTCGCCGAGCGCCGCCGGCCCGCGCTTCTCGCTTGCTTGACCGACGAGCTTGAACACGCCGGCGACGCGGCCGGCCTCCTCCTCGTCGTCGCGCAGGAACGTCGTGCCGTCGCCGGCTTGGCCCGCCAGCATGCGGACAACCGACATTTTGCCGCCGTGCGCGGTGTTCTGCGTCTTGAGCACATAGGCGAGCGCATCGGCGCCGGCCTTCACCTCGAGGCGTTTAGCGGTCTCGGCGATGCCGGGCGATTCATGGCGCAGCGCCTTGAGCACGCGCAGCACGCCGTTGGCCCGCGCCGCGGTTCCCAGCAGCACCGGGCAGACCAGGCCTTCGCGCAGCTCGCTGCGCAAGTCGTCAAACACCTTGTCGCGCGGCGGCTGGATGTCTTCGAGCAATTGCTCCATCAGCTCGTCGTCGTGGTCGGCGAGCGTTTCCAGCATCGAGAAGCGCGCGGTCCTTTCCTTGTCCGCCGCGTCGCCTTCGAGCGGCACGATTTCGGAGGGCGCATGCTCCTTGTAGACAAAGGCGCGCTCCAGCGCGAGATCGACGAAGCCGGAAATGAGATCGCCGTTGAACGTCGGGATCTGCCGCAAGATCAGCTTGGTGCGCGCGGCCGGCCGCAACAGTTTGAGCACGTCGTGCACGCCGGCATCGGCCTTATCGATCTTGTTGACGAAAAGAATGCGCGGGATTTCCTGATCTTCCAGCTCGCGCAGGATGAGCTGCAGCTGGGGAATTTTCTTTTCGTCAAGCTCGCAGACCACGACCGCCGCGTCGACCGCCGGCAGCACCGCGCGCATGTCGTGGACGAACTCGACCGATCCCGGACAATCGATCAAGGTATAGGGGTCGCCCATGAAATTCGTGGTGGCGACCGTGAGCTCGACGCTCATCTTGTGATGGCGAGCTTCCTTGCTGGCGTCGCCGACAGTGTTGCCGGCCTCGATGGTACCTTGGCGCGCAATAACCGCCGTGCGGAACAGGATCGCTTCGAGAAGAGTGGTCTTGCCGCTCTGGAACGGACCCACCAGCGCGATGCAGCGAGGACCGCTCGCTCGCGTGCCGTTGCCGTTAGCCGCCATGACCACCTCCTGCAACTGCCTCCCGGAAGCGGCCCCCTCATTACGCGCGGGCCGCACCGAGACATCGTTTCAGGGGTCGCCGGGGCCGGTCAAGAGGCGAGATATCGCGGCCCGGTTTTCCGGCCGGACGAAGGCGGCCGCCACCGGCGGCGGCTATTGCGCCAGGTGGATCGTCAGCGCACCGATGCCGGCTGCCGCGTTAAGTCCGGTCTGGCCCTGAACCGACAGCGGCTGCAGCGCCACCGAATTGTTCCCTCCGCCGACCAGTGCGTTGGCGCCGACGCCGGCGCCGACTGTCGCCTGCGCGGTGCCGCCGGCATAGGTGCCGGACAGCATGCCGACATAGCGGTTGGTGCCGGCAAACACGGTCCAGACGATCGCCGAGCCGGTGGTAAAACCAACATCCAGGCCGATGATGGTCATGGTGCCGGTGTAAGCCTCCGGCGGTCCATTCTCCGGCTGGAAGTTGCAACTGACGTTGCGCTGCGAGCCAACGATCAACCCAATGCCTGCGGAGACCGAGCAGGCTAAGGTGCCGACCTGGACCCGGCCCGGCTGAGCACCGGCAGGAACGGCGGCTGCCGCCGTTAAAGTGGCCGCCAAGGCGGCCACAAAACTCTTGCGAATCATGGTGTTACTCCCCTCACCCGGCCCGGCTTCGGGCCTCGATCAACGTGCTGGAAGCAATTCTAGGCGAGATTGCCGCCCGCGTCTTGTAGTGTTTGGCGGAGAGTTAAGGCCATTGCACGCTCACCACCTCGACAACGAGGCCAAACCTCAGAAAAACCCGAGCGACTCGCAGCCGGTGCCGGCCTGGAATTGCGCCTTATGGCGCTTGCCGGGAATGTCGACGATGTGCACCGAACCGTCGCCCTGGCAGGCGACGAACAATTCGTCGCCGCGGAACACCATGTCCATCGGCTGCGAGCCAACCTTGATGGCGGTCTGCTGTTTGAACGACGGATCGATCAGGCTCACCGTGTCGCTGTTGAGACTGGTGACGGCAAGGAGCGAATTGTCCGGCGCAAAGCGCGCGATCTGCGCGGGTTTGGGCACATCCTTGAGAACAAGCTCCTCGCGCACTTTGCCGGCTGCCGTGTCGATCAAGAATAATGTCGGCTGCGCGTCGTCGACCGCGACCACGGTGCCGCCATCCGGCGTGATGGCAATGCCGGCGAGCGGCCGCGGCGTTGAAATCTTGCCGAGGAGCTTGCGCTTCGGCAGATCGATCACCGAGACCGTGGCGTCTTCCTCGTTCTCGGTATAGAGCCGCGCGCCGTCCGGGGCGATGATCAGGCGGTGGCCGTTGGTCGAGCCGGAACCGATGGCGTCGATCACCTTGTTGGCCCTGTGGTCGATCACCAGCACCTTCGCCGAGTTCTCGCAGGTGATGTAGATGTAGCCGTCCGGCCCCAGCCGCAGCGTATGCGGCGCGATATAGGGCGCGAGATCGATGGTCGCGACATGGGCGCGCTGGTGCAGGTCGAACACGCACAAATAATGCTGCGGATGCGGATTGCGGCCGTGCACGCCGTCGCCGAAGATCGGCACATAGGCCATGCCGGTCTCCGGCACGATCAGCAATTCATGCACGGTCTTGGCAAAGCCGTCGATCACGACCTCGGTCGCAAAAGTCTCAGGATTGAGAAACAGGACCTTGGTGCCGATCTTGTCGACCGCGATCATGCCGTGTTCAACGCTGGCCATCGTTTCCTATCCCTTCAAGGGTTTCCATAATTCCCCGACGCCTGCCGACGCCGCCGCAAAGCGGCTTGCAATTTATAGCGGCGCCGACAAGATGGCGCAAAAGGCTGAAAACAAAAGCGCTCGCGACGCGCGCGCAAGGGGGGATGACATGATGCGTGCTTGCCCGACATTATTGCGCCGGTGGCAATTGGCCTCGCTCATATGCGGGGCTGCGCTGGCCGTTGCCGCGGCATTGCCGGCGCGCGCCGCCGATCCGATCACCATCGGCTTTTCCATGGCGCAGAGCGGACCGCTCGCCGTCAACGGCAAGTCGGCGCTGCTCGCCATGCAGATCTGGCAGGACGACGTCAATGCCGCCGGCGGCCTGCTCGGCCGCCAGGTGAAGCTCGTCTATTACGACGACCAGAGCAATCCTTCGACCGTGCCCGGCATCTACACCAAGCTCCTCGACGTCGACAAAGTCGATCTCGTGGTGAGCGGCTACGCGACCAATATCGTGGCGCCGGCCATTCCGGTGGTGATGCAGCACGGCAAGGCCTTCATCGGCCTGTTCGCGCTCGCCGCCAACAGCGCGTTCCATTATCCGCGCTACGTGTCGATGACGCCGAACGGACCGGATGCCAAAGCCACCATCAGCTCCGGCTTCTTCGACGCGGCGATGGCGCAAAATCCCAAGCCGGCGACCATCGCCATTGTCGGCGCCGACGCCGAGTTCTCCAAGAACGCGATGGAAGGCGCGCGGGCGAATGCCAAGGCCGCCGGATTGAAGATCGTCTACGATCAATCCTATCCGCCGATGACCACCGATTACTCGCCGATCGTGCGGGCGATCCAGGCCGCCAATCCCGACGTGCTGCTGATCGCGTCGTTCCCGCTGGACTCGGCCGGCATGGTGCGCGCAATCAACGAGATTGGCTATATGCCAAAGCTGGTCGGCGGCGCCATGGTCGGTCCGCAGTCCCCCGCCATGCAGATGCAGCTCGGTCCGCTGCTCAACGGCTTCACCGATTTCACCTTCTGGCTGCCGACAAAGACCATGCAGTTCCCCGGCGCGCTGGAATTCGTCAAACGCTATCAGGCCAAGGCGGCAGCCGCCGGCGTCGATCCGCTCGGCTATTATATCGCGCCGTGGGGCTATGCCGATCTTCAAGTGCTGGGCCAGGCCATCACCGACACCAAGAGCCTCAGCGACGCCAAGATTGCCGAAGATTTTCACAGCGCCACCTTCCACACCGTGGTCGGCGACGTGAAATTCGGCAAGGACGGCGAATGGGCGGTGCCGCGCGTCATCCAGACGCAATTCCACGACATCGCCGGCAACGGCATCGACCAATTCCGCGACGTCGAAAAGACGCAGACCGTCGTGACGCCGGAAGAATACAAGACCGGCGACCTGATCTATCCGTACAGCAAGGCGAAGGGCGCGCATTGACGGAGCCGGTGCGCGCTGCAAAGCGCAGCGCTCGCGCCAAGCCGTGGCCGGCCGCACCGGCCGCGCCGCTTTGTCACGTGAGATGGGATAGGCCGAACAGGAAGAGCGGACCGGCGACGGCAAACACAATAGCGGCGGCGGCGATCCACAACGGCGGCTCGCGTAACGGCGGCTCGCGGAGAGGCGGTTCGCGTAGATCGGACAATCCAATTACCTCCTGACGGTTCAGACGGCCCAGAAAGGCCAAAGGACTTTTCTGACGAACCGATCGGCCGGGGCAAAAGTTCCGACGCGGGACATGCTCTATCGAAGACAAAATGTCTCGGGCGCGTCGCACCGTCGCGGGACGCCGCGCGGATGCATTAGAATTTTGGCTTCCTTCGTGCCTCACACGCCGAGATAGCGGTTCATCGTCTCGGGCAAGGCTTGCAGCTCGTCCGGCGTGCCTTCGAACACGACGTGGCCGTTGTTGAGCACATAAGTGCGATCGGCGAGGCTGAAGGCGGCGCGTACATTCTGCTCGACGATGACGATGGTCTGCCCGGCTTGCGCCAACGCGCGGCAGACGTCGAGCAGGTTCTGCACGATATTGACGGCGAGCCCCTCGAACGGCTCGTCGAGCAGAATGAGCCGCGGCCGCCGGATCAGCGCGCGGCCGATCGCCAGCATCTGCTGCTCGCCGCCGGACAAGGAACGGCCGTAGCTCGTGCGCCGCTCGCGCAGCCGCGGGAAGATGCCGAAAACCTCTTGGAGCGGCAGCGCGTCGGCCGCGGAGAACGCGGCGAGTTCGAGATTCTCCTCGACCGTGAGACCGCCGAAGATGCGCCGCTCCTCGGGCACCAGTTGCAGACCGCGCTGGGCGATGGCGTGCGCCGGCAACGCTTCGATCGCGGCGCCCTCGAAGCGGATGGCGCCGGAGCGCGGATGCAGCGCGCCCGCAAGCGTCTTGAGCGTGGTGCTTTTGCCGGCGCCGTTGCGGCCCAGTAGCGCCACCACTTCGCGCTCCTTGACGTTCATCGAGACGTCGAACAGCACGTGCGAGTCGCCGTAATAGGCGTTGATCCGTTCGGCCTCGATCATGATCTTGGCGCCGCTTTTGCCGCTGTTGTTATTGCCGCCGTTGTTATTGCCGCTGTTCATGGCGCCATCCCGCCGAGATAGGCCTGTTTCACCTGCGGGTCGCCCGATATCTCCTTCGGCGCGCCTTCGGCCAGCACGCGGCCTTCGTGCAGAACGGTGATCCGCTCGGCGAGTTCGAATACCGCGTCCATGTCGTGCTCGACGAGAACGATGGTGCGGCCCTTGCCGAGTTTGCGGATCAACTGCTTGACGCTTTCCCGCTCCGCCGGGCTCAAGCCGGCGAGTGGCTCGTCGAGCAGCAGCACCGACGGCCGCGACGCCAAGGCAAGACCGAGCTCAAGCCGGCGCTTCTCGCCGTATGGCAACGTATCGACGACGAGATCGGCGCAGGCGGTGAGATCGAGCTCCGCAATCAGCGCGGCGGCGACCGCTTCGACTTCGGGAAAGCTTTCGGCGGCGCGGAATACGTCGAGCCGCCAGCGGCCGCGCTGCCGGCCGAGCGCGCCAATGCGCAAATTCTGCCGCACCGTCATCCGCGGAAACAGCTGATTGATCTGATAGCTCTTCGACAACCCGTACTGATAGGCCGCGGTGACGTCGGCTGCCGTAATGTCGGCGCCGTGCAGCAGGATTTGTCCGGCGTCGACGGTCTCCTCGCGCTTGAGCAGGCGGAGGAACGTACTCTTGCCGGCGCCGTTCGGACCGATGATGGCGTGAAAGGCGCCCTCGCGCAGCGCCAGGGAGACGCCGTCGACCGCGCGAATGCCGCCATAGGCCTTGCGGACGTCGCGAGCCTCCAGCGCCAGGGGCGGCGAGATCGCCGCGGCGACGCCCGGTCGCAGCGGCGCCAGCAATTTTTCGCGGCGCGCCGCGTCAACGCCATGGCTCGCTGCGCCGGCGACGACTGCGGGGGTGTGTCGCGGCCAAAGCTGCGACAGCCAGCGCATGATCGCGCCGACGACGCCGTTCGGCAGAAACGTGACCAGAACGACAAAGACAAAGCCGAGAATGAATTTCCAAAGATCGCCGACCGCGGGCACCTGCTGCAGCAGGTCGCGCAGCGACAGCCAGATCGCGGCGCCGACCGCCGGACCGATCAGTGTGCCGGCGCCGCCGATCACGGTTTGGATGACGAGTTGGCCCGAAGTGTCCAGCGCGAAGGCGTCCGGCGGCATGTAGCTCTGGAAGATGCCAAGGAGCGCGCCGCCGCAGCCGGCGAAGGCGGCGGCCAGCACGAAGACGGCAAGCTTATAGGCGCCGACGTCGTGACCGAGCGCGGCGGTGCGCTCGGGATTCTGCTGGATTGCGGTGAGCACCGCGCCGACCGGCGACAGCAGAACGCAGCGCGCGAAAACGAAGCCGAGGAAAAAAAAGCCGGCGACGAGCTGATAGCTCGGCCACGATCCGGCAAAGCTGTAATGAAAACCGCCGAGTGCAATGGTCGGCGCCGGCACCCCGGGCAAGCCGTTCTCACCGCCGGTCCAATCGGCAAGCGGCGAGTTCTCCAGAAAATACGACAATTCGCCGAACGCCAAAGTGATCATGGCGAAATAGATGCCGACCCTGCGCAGCGCCAGAAAGCCGACCGCCACGCTGAATGCGGTGGCCGCCAAGATGCCGGCCGCCATGGCGAGCCAAACATTATCAAGCGTGCCGCTCGTCAACAGGTAGGCGGTGACGAAGCCGCCGGTGCCGTAAAACGCCGCCTGGCCGAACGACAATAATCCGGTGCGGCCGAACAACAAATCGAAGCCGAGCCCAAAAATCCCCCAGATCAGAATGCGGGTGCACAGATCGGGCGAACCGAGCCAGGCGGCGAACGCGAACGGCAGCACGATCAGCACAGCCACCATGGCGAATTCGGGCAGCCAACGCGCCAGCCGGCGCCCGTCGAAAGCGGACATCAGGCGCGCCCCATGGTGCCGAACAGGCCGCGCGGCCGCACGATCAAAACCAGCGTCATCACCGCGTAGATCGCGGCCTGCGCATAGGCCGGATTGAACAGCGTGGTCAGCGACAGGATTTCGCCGACCACGAGGCCGCCGACCACGGCGCCGGGAAACGAGCCCAGGCCGCCGATGACGACGACGACGAAGCACTGCACCAGGAACTGCTCGCCCATGTTGGGAATGACGGCGGCGAGCGGTGCATAGATGACGCCGGCGATACCGGCCGCCATGGAGCCGATACAGAATACGATCAGAAAGGCCCGGCGCACCGGCGTACCGAGCAGTTCCACCATCAGCGGGTCTTCGATGCCGGCGCGCACCACGAGCCCGATCCGGGTGCGGTAGAGCACGACATAGAAGGCGAGCAGGAGCGCGGCGACGATGCCGATCGCCTCGACGCGGTAGAGCGGATAGATGAAATAGCCGAAATTGACGATGCCCTCGCCCCAGCTTGGCAGCGGCACGCGCTGGCTCAAGCCGCCGAAGATGTAGTGCACGGCCTCGACCATCATGATGCCGAGCCCGAACGTCACAAGAATCTGATCTTCCTTGGGCCGGCGGTAATAGAAACGGATCAGGCCGCGCTCGGTCACCCAGCCGAACACGAAGAGCAACAGCGCGCCGAGCGCCAGCGCAAGAGCGAACGAATCGGAGTGATTGAGCACGACAAAGGCCGCATAGGCGCCGAGCATGAACATGGCGCCGTGGGCGAAGTTCAAAACGCCGAGCGTGCCGAGGATGATCGACAGCCCGCTGGCGATCAGCGACAGCAGGCTGCCGAGCGCGATGCCATTGAAGGCCTGGGACAGAAATTGCGCGAGGGTGGGCATCGACAGAGCATATACCGTAGGGGCGGGTTTAAAACCCGCCCCTATAAACCGCCTGCGTCAGGGTGTATCTCCCTATGATTCGATCCCCGGCATTTTGCAGCCGGTCTGATCGAGCGGCGGCAAGACCTGCTCGCCGGGCACCAGTTCGAGGATGTCGAAGAAGTCTTCCGGACTCTTCATCTGGTCGGGCTTCTTGCCGACCATGACCGGCACCGGACGTACCAACTGATGATCGCCGGCGCGATAGTAAACCTCGCCATAGATCGAATTCACCTTCTGTCCGCTCTCCAACGCCTTGATCACGTCACCCGGATAGAACGAGCCGGCGCGCTCGACGGCATCCGCCCAGACCAGCATCTGCACATAGACCTCGGTGGCGCCCCAGCGCGGCTTGTAGCTGTTCTTTTTCTCGAATTCCTCGACAAAAAGCTTTGCCAGCGGGAACTTGTCTTGTTCCGTCCACCACCAGGCCTGCGTGCCGTAGGTGCCGCCCATGACCTTCGCACCGAGCTCCTTGGCTTGGAATTGCGAAATGTTCGGCACCACGTATTTCATCTTCGACAGGATGCCGAATTGATCAGCCTGCTTGGTCGACGACGTGGCGTCGGCGCCGAACGCGACATTGACGAAGACGTCGGCGCCGCTGTTGCCGATGTTGAGCAAATAAGAGCTAAAATCGGTGGTGCCGAGCGGCACCAGTTGCTCGTTGACGGTTTTCCAGCCGGCCTGCTCGGTGAATTGCTTCATCGAGTCGTAGACGCTGTGACCATAGGTGTAGTCGGGAACGAGATAAGCGGCTTTGATGGTCTTGCCGAGTTGCTTGGCGAGCACCGGAGCCAGCGCTTTCGCCGCCATGTAGGCCGACGGCTGGGCGCGGAAGCCATAGCGCTGGCAATCCTTGCCGGTGGTGTCGTTGGAGCCGCTATTGCCGATCATGACAATGACGTGCTCGCGCTGGCCGAGCTTTTCGATCGCGATGGACACGGCGCTGTTGACGGTGCCGGTCAGCATGATCGCCTTGTTGTCGCGGATGAAACGGGTCGCCGCCTGCACCGCTGGGTCGGGCTTGGTTTCCGAGTCGGCAACCTGGAAATCGATCTTTTTGCCAAGCACGCCCTTGCCCTTCTTCAAGGTCGCGATTTGCTCGGTGATCGGGCTGCCGTTGTTGAGATGATCGACCGCCATTTCGAAGCCGAGCTGCATGTCTTTCCCGGACGAGGAATAGGGTCCGGTCAATGGCATCACGCCGCCGACGAAGACGCTCGATCCGGTCGTGCCGGCGGGATAGGTGCCGAGCGCCGGCTTGTCCTCGGCGAAGGCCGGCAGCGTACCGCTGCGCAGCAACAAGCCGGCCGCACCGACGCCGAGGCCGGCCTTCATGACATTGCGGCGGGTAAGCCTGCGCTTGGCTTTCGCAAACATGCCGTCGTTGTCGGATGACCATATTGACATGGATTTTCCTCCGATTTTGTGATGCCTGTGGGCACAACTTCGTAGTCATCAAAATTATGTTTCAGGACCGCGCCGCGCACGAACCCGCCATGGTCCTTGCTTACCACGCGCAGGCGGGCTTTGCTCCGGTGGAACCGCGACCCACAGCAGCGAAATTGTCGCAGGACCGGGCCGCGAAAAGGCGCACCGCACGTGTCGCGGCCGCAGGTCCGCCCGATAGACGACATGCAGGGAGAACGATCGATGACCGACGTTGCCAGCCGCAACATGACTTTCCTCAGCCACTGCGACCAGGGCGGCCGCGGTGACGGCGTGCAGGTCATGGTCGAGCGCGGCCACGCCTATGTCGGCCACGGTTTTTCCAACGGCATCACCATCATCGACGTGCGCGACGCCAAGAATCCGAAGACCGTGAATTTCCTCGCTTGCCCGCCGAACACCCGCGCGCATCACCTGCAGGCTCATGACGGATTGTTGCTCGCGGTCAACGGCCCGAGCGTATGGACCATGCAGGTCAGCCAGGAATCGTATTTCACCGGCACCTCGGGCGACGCGCTCAAGGGCCAGCAGTTCACCGCCGGATTGCGCGTGTACGATCTCGCCAAGCCGGAAGCGCCGCGCGAGATCGCGTTTCTGCCGCTCGGCG
Source organism: Xanthobacteraceae bacterium (assembly GCA_036267435.1). Classification (GTDB taxonomy): domain Bacteria; phylum Pseudomonadota; class Alphaproteobacteria; order Rhizobiales; family Xanthobacteraceae; genus BOG-931. Next base: position 11,070 of record DATAWA010000034.1, read on the forward strand.
GGCTCGGACCGCATCGCATCTGGTATGTCGGCGAGCGCTACGCCTATGTCTCGGTGCATCTGCCGGAATTCTCCGACCACGCGCTGGTCATCGTCGACATGAAGGAACCGACCAAGCCGGAGGTCGTCGGCAAATTCTGGCTGCCGGGAATGAACAAGGCCGCCGGCGAAACGCCGAGCTGGCCAAAGGGCAAGCGCTACGCGCTGCATCATGCGCTGGTCGCCGGCAATCTCGCTTACAGCGCCTGGCGCGACGGCGGCCTTGCCATCGTCGACGTCGCCAATCCGGCCAAGCCGACGATGCTGTCGTATCGCAACTGGGATCCGCCGTTCGGCGGCGGCACGCATTCGCCGCTGCCGCTGCCGGACCGCAGCCTGCTGGTCGTCGCCGACGAGGCCAATTTCGCCGACTGCAAGCTCGGACTGCGCTACATCTGGGTGTTCGACGTGCGCGAGCCGAAAAATCCGGTCAGCATCGCCACCATGCCGGTCCCGGACGACGTCGACTATTGCAAGAAGGGCGGCAATTTCGGCCCGCATAATCTCTGGGAAAATCGGCCGGGCGCGTTCGTCAGCTCGGAGCTGATCTTTGCCACGATGCACAATGCCGGGGTGCGCGCCTATGACATCAAGAATCCGTTCCAGCCTCGCGAAGCGGGTCATTTCGTGCCGCCGAAGCCCGAGCGCATGTTCGACCCGCGGCCGAACCGGCCGCAGGTGATCCAGTCCGCCGACTGTTTTGTCGACAAAAACGGCGTCATGTATGTCACCGACAACAATGCCGGACTTTATATTCTGCAGTTCGAGGGGCGATGATCGGACAAGACGTAAAGCGTTCATTCCCCGCAAGCGGGAATCCAGGAAATTTTTGACTTGGTCGCCGCTTTCGTGAGGATCAGCGATAAATGGCCGCCCCCGCATTGACAGTGGGCGCGGTCCCTTCCACACTCGCGCGCACAATAAGGACCGCGCCAGCGGTCTTTCTCGGGGCATTTAGGGGAGGAACGGATGGCTGCGACAGTCACGGCAGCGAGCGTGGGCGGCGGCGCCCAGACCGTCGAACAATTCGTCGGTAATGCGCTCGATGATGCGAAAATATCGCCACTGCATCGGAAGGTCGTGGCGCTGATCGCCGCGGGCTATTTCTTCGACGTCATCGATTTCACCGTATTCGGCTCGCTCGTTCCCTACATCCTGCAGTCCAAGTTTGCGACCGGAGCCGAAGTTGCGGCCATCGGCAGCGCCACCGTGTTGGGCCTGTTCATCGGCACCGCCGGCCAGGGCGAGTTCTCGGACCGCTTCGGCCGTCGCTTCATCTACCAGTTCAACCTGCTCATGTTCGGCGTCTTCACCCTCCTCGGCGCGTTCGCCCCGACCGTGACGACGCTGATTATCTGCCGCTTCATCGCCGGCGTCGGCTTAGGTGCTGAGCAACCGCTCTGTTTCGTCTACGCCGGCGAATATTCGCCAAAGCGCATCCGTGGCCGCATCCTGTCGATCATTCATTTCATCGGCGGCGCCTGCGTGTGGCCGATCGGCACTGCGCTTGTGCTCCTTCTCGGCAGCTCCGTGGCGCTGCCCGAACATGTCTGGCGCTACGTCTGGGTGATCGTGGGTGTCGGCGCGCTGATCGTCTGGCTGCTGCGCTTTTCGCTGCCGGAATCGCCGCGTTATCTGGCGACGCACGGCCGCGGCGACGAAGCGATCAAGGTGCTCGGCCGTCTCGGCATCGCCGGGCCGACCGGACCATTGTCGACCGACGCCGCCAGCAACACCAAGAGCGACCCGTTCGCCGTGGTGTTCAGCCAGTTCCCGAGCCGCGTCATCGCTGGCATGATCTGCTTCACCGCGTTCTTCGGCGTCGCTATCGGGCTCGGTGCCTGGCTGCCGAATATCATGGCATCGAAGGGCTTCTCCATCACCCATTCGCTGCAGTACACGCTGGCGATGAACTTCGCGGTGCCGTGCGCCAGCCTGTTCATGATGTACGCGCTCGACAAGTTCGGCCGCAAAATCACCTCGGTCTGTACCTTTGCCGCCGCCGGCGTGATGGCGATCGTTTTCGCCAATGCCGCGACGGCGGTCGAACTCATCGTGGCCGGCTTCATCATGATCTTCTTTGTCCAGGTGGCCGGCAATTCGATGCAGATCTTCGCCTCCGAGGTCTTCCCGACCAACGCGCGCACGTCCGGTTTCGGCTGGGCGGCTGGCGTCGGCCGGCTGGCGACGGCCTTCATCATGCCGACGATTCTGTGGGTGCAGAACGGCTACGGGCTGACGACAGTGTTCGTGTCGCTCGCGATCCTGCTCTTGATCGCGGCGGTGTCGGTGACACAGCTCGGACCTGAGGCACGGCAGAAGAGCCTCGACGAAATCGCGCCGCCGACGGGATGAGGCTTACCCCGTCTTTGCGTGGAGCAAAGCGACGAAGCAATCCAAGCGGCCGCCGTTGAGGCGGCCGCTTTTCGCATTTGACTATTGCAAATTGCCGCAGAAGCGCTGGATGCGCGTGCAGGCTTCTTCGAGCGCCGAGGTCGCCGTCGCATAAGAGATGCGGAACGCCGGCCCGACGCCGAACGGCGTGCCCTGCACCACTGCGACGCCTTCGGCTTCCAGAAGCTCGGTGACGAAGTCCTCGTCGGTCGCGAGCTTCTTGCCGGTCGGCGCCGTCTTGCCCATGGCGCCGGCGCAGGACGGATAGACGTAGAACGCGCCTTCCGGCTTCGGGCACTGCAGGCCTTTGGCCTGGTTGAGCATCGAGACGCAGAGGTCGCGGCGCTCCTTGAAGATCTTGTTGTGCTTGGGGATGAAGTCCTGCGGCCCGTCGAGCGCCTCCACCGCGGCCCATTGCGCCACCGCGGTCGGATTCGAGGTCGACTGCGACTGGATCATCGCCATCGCCTTGATCAGATTTTCCGGGCCGCCGGCATAGCCGATGCGCCAGCCGGTCATGCAATAGGCTTTCGAGCAGCCGTTCACCGTCAGCGTGCGCTCGTAGAGCCGCGGCTCAAGCTGCGCCGGCGAGTAGAACGCAAAGTCGTCGTAGACGAGATGCTCGTACATGTCGTCGGCCATGACATAGACGTGCGGATGGCGCACGAGCACGTCGGTTATCGCTTTCAACTCGGCCTTGGTATAGGCGGCGCCGGTCGGGTTCGACGGCGAGTTGAAGATGATCCACTTGGTCTTCGGCGTGATCGCCTTTTCCAGGTCCTGCGCCCGCATCTTGTAGCCGGTCGCCATCGAGGTCACGACCTCGACCGGCTCGCCGCCGGCGAGCAGCACCATGTCGGGATAGCTGACCCAATAAGGCGCGGGAATGATCACCTCGTCGCCCGGATTGAGCGTCGCCATCAGCGCGTTGTACAGCACCTGCTTGCCGCCGGTGCCGACGATGATCTGCGACGGCTTGTAGTCGAGCTCGTTCTCGCGCTTGAACTTGCGCGCCACCGCCGCCTTCAATTCGGCCAAGCCGTCGACCGCGGTGTATTTGGAGGTCTTGCCCTCGCGGATCGCCCGGATCGCCGCCTCTTTGATGTTGTCGGGCGTGTCAAAATCGGGTTCCCCGGCGCCGAGCCCGATGACGTCGCGGCCGGCCGCTTTGAGCGCGCGCGCTTTATCCGTGACGGCGATGGTTGCCGACGGCTTTACGCGTGCGATGCGGTCCGCGAGGAAGGCCATTTCGATTCTCCAGTCTCCGAAGTGATGTGAAAGCGGCTCGGTTGTTAAAGCCCCAACCATGCCGAGGCAAGCGCAAAACCCGTGCAGACCGTCACATCTCCGGCATTGCGCGCTAGCCATGGCCACAGGCGACCCATCCTGGCAGCAAATCCCGGAATTGGTCCCGCTCGCGCAACGCTCCCCTAAGCCGGAACTGGCCTAATGCGCGCTTAGAGCGAAATCCCATGGACCGGGTAGGTGAGGCACTGCGGAGCGGCGATTGGCTGACACGCGAGAGCATCGGTCTTGTGCCGCCGGCACCTATGTCTGGGACGGCAGCACCAATGCAGCCTTCGACCCGCCGCAGCAGTTTGCCCGCGAGCAGGCGATCTTCGGCGCCACGACGCAATGCGGCGATTGCCATTAGCCGCCGTATTTCTGCTCGTCGCCGCACGCTTGGCCTGGATGCTCTATAGGCTCGCGGTCTCGGCAGACGGTAACGCCGGGGCTTTATTTGCTGGTGATGTGGGGGATCGTCGCTTGGCGACCCCCCATAGCTTCAACTACGACACAATACCGTTGGCGCCGGCGCTCGCACTCTTCCCGTAGACAGTTTTCATCGCGGATTTTCGCTGTGAGAGAAAACTTTGCTGGCGACGCTGTGAATTACGCCGCTTCTCGCCCGTAGCGTCGCGCATATTTCCGGTCGACGTGCTGGCCCGTGATCGCTGTATTCGTTCTGATATTGCGGTGCAGCGGGATTTCGGCGACGCGAAGCCGACGCCGCGGTTGAAAAGCCATGACATCGCCGCGTTCAAGTCGTAAGACCGCAATACTCGCGCGCTAACACGCAAGAGAATTAGGAAGCGGCGATGTTTACGCTCTATTCGATGCAACGTTCGGGCAACAGTTACAAGGTGCGGCTCGCCTTGGCGCAGCTTGGCATCCGCTATCGCCTGATCGAAGTCGACTTTCTCAAGGGCGAAAGCCACACGCCGGAATTTCTCGCCAAGAATCCGAACGGCCAGGTGCCGCTTCTGGAAGTGGCGCCGGGCCGCTACCTCGCCGAGTCGAACGCCATTCTCTGGTACATCGCGGGCGGCACGCCGATGGCGCCGGAGGATCGCATCGATCGCGCCGAAATTCTGCAATGGATGTTCTTCGAGCAGCACAGCCTCGAACCCAATCTGGGCGCGGCCTATTTCTGGCTGACCCTGGTGAAAGGCGGCCGCGAACTGCAGAGCCACGCGCTCGAGGATTGGATGGAAGAAGGCAACCGCGCGCTCGGCGTGATGGAAAAACATCTCGTGCTGCACGATTACTTTGCCGCCGACCGCTATACCATCGCCGACATCGCGCTCTACGCCTATACCCACGTGGCGGAGCAATGCGATTACGATCTCCAGTCTTTCCCCGCGATCCGCGCTTGGCTTAATCGCGTGGAGCGTCAGCCGGGCCACGTACCGATGACGCTCAACCCGCTCGCGGCGATGCCGGCGCTGTGACGTGAATCGGGCAACAGCGACCGGAAAACCACATCGGCAGCTTTTTGTCGCCGGCGGTTTTCCATTAACCAAGCATTAACCAAAAAACACCGAATCGCCTTGTTTCTTCAACGGCGCCGCCCAAGTCCGCCGCGATCATCGCCGCTATGCCAAACTGATTCGCGAAGGATGACGACGATGACTAAGCTGACCGGGATGGTCGGTTTTGCTTCCCCGACCGAGAAGAAGACGATCGCCAAGCGGCGGCGCCTCGGCGTCGAATTATGCGCAACGCTGGCGCTTGCGGTTTCGCTCGTGGTGGCGGCAACCGCGGTATCGATCGGCGTGGCGCGGGCGCAAGCGCACGCGCCTCATGCCGCCAGCGTCCGGCTTTAGCAACTCGTCTTGCGGCCGCGCGCTTCAGTCGGTCTTGATGTTGGCCGAATGGATGATCGGCCACCACTTGTCGAGCTCGGCCTGGTGATAGGCCAGAAGCGCCGCCGGGTTCTGCTGCGACGGCGGGAATATCACTTGGCCGAGCGCCTCGACGCGCTGGCGCAGCTTGGTATCGGCGAGCGCCGCCATCACGGCCTTGTCGAGGCGGTCGACGATCGGCTGCGGCGTGCCCTTTGTCGTCCACAGGCCGTGCCAGAACGAGATCGACAGGCCCGGCACGCCGGACTCGATCATGGTCGGCGTGTTCGGCGACTTCGGCCAACGCTGTTCGCCCATCACCGCAAAGGCCTTGAAGCGCCCTGCTTCGACGTTCGCCAGCGTTTGCGACGCTTCGAGGCATGACAAATCGATCTGCCCGCCGATCAAATCCTGCATCGCGGGCGCGCCGCCGCGATAAGGCACGTATTGAAAATGTGCGCCGGTCTTTTGCGCGAAGAACACGCCGCAGAGATGGCCCGCGCTGCCGGCCCCGATGGTGCCGAAGGTGACCGGTTTCGGATTCGACTTCACCCAGGCAATCAGCTCGGACGCGTTATCTGGCGGCAAGGCGTTCTTGCCGACGATCCATAGCGGCGAGGCGGCGAGCAGCGAGATCGGCTGCAGATCCTTGATGATGTCGTAGTCGAGCTTGTAGAGCCCCGGCGAGCCGACGTGGCTTGTCCAATTGCCGATGCCGATGGTGTAACCGTCGGGAGCGGCGTGGACGACGCGGCCGGCGGCGATCGTGCCGCTGGCGCCACTAACGGTTTCCACCACGACGGACTGGCCGAGCGGACCCTGCATCGCGTCGGCTAGAATGCGCGCCAGCGTGTCGGTCGGGCCGCCAGGCGGAAAGCCGACCAGCATGGTGATCGGATGTGACGGGTAGCTATCGGCGAGTGCGACGACCGCACTCGCAGCGAGCGCAAGCAATACGCCGGCGAAGCGTTTCATGACATTTCCCCTTAGAGTTTCCCCGGCAACACGATGACACGCAGCCATTGAGGCTAAAAGGTCAGTAACGCTGCCATGAAACATTGCCACGACATGCCGCCACGCGCCCGGAGCGCACGGGGGCTTGATCGGCGAGCCATTGACGCCGTGTAGCGTGGACCTGTAACCAGCCGTAATGTTTGCATTTTTCGAACGATTCCTGTCGCCGACGGCGCCGCCGGAAAGACCCGAACCGCCATCTAGCCTGAGCGCCTTCGTGTGGCATTTCGCCCGGCAGGCGAAGTGGCTGTTCGCGGCCCTGTTCCTGGCGCAACTATTCATCGCGCTCGGCGACAGCGCGGTGCCCTGGTTCATCGGCCGCATCGTCACGCTGGTGACCAAAACGCCGCGGGATCAATTCCTGACCGTGGCGTGGCCTTGGCTCATCGGCATGGCGGCCGTTGTCCTCATTGCCCGGCCGCTGGCAACGATGATGCGTTACCTCGTCAACAACCAGGCCATAGCGGCGCCGTTCACCGGACTGATCCGCTGGCAATCGCATTGGCACGTAGTGCGGCAGAGCTGGGCGTTCTTCCAGAACGATTTCGCCGGTCGCATCGCCAATCGCGTGATGCAGACCGCGCCATCGCTGCGGTCCACCATCACCGCAACCATCAACACGGTCTGGTACATCTTCGTGTACGGCATATCGGCCATCGCGCTGACCGCGTCAGCCGATCGCTGGCTGGCGCTGCCGGTGGTCCTCTGGTTTGCGGGCTATGCCGCGATGCTGCTCTATTTCGTGCCACGCATGCGCGAGCGTTCGAAGCAGAGTTCGCTGGCGCGCTCGGAACTGACCGGCCGGATCGTCGATAGCTACACCAATATCCTCACGGTGAAATTGTTCGCACGCGCCCGCGATGAAGATGAATATGTGCGCGATGCGGTCGAGCATTATGTCGACAAATTCAGCTCCTCGCAGCAGCTTCTCACCGTTTTCGCCACGCTGCTCGATGCCCTCAACGCGCTTCTGATAGCGGCATCCGGCGCGCTAGCCCTGGTGCTGTGGCGCTACGGCGCGCTCGAAGTCGGCGCCATCGCCATGGTGCTGCCGCTGTCGTTGCAGCTCACCAACATGTCGCGCCAGATCGCCATGAACATCACCGAGATATTCGAGGACGTCGGCGTGGTGCAGGAAGGCATGCTGAGCATCGCCCAGCCGCTGCAATTACCCGACAAAGCCGCCGCCAAGCCTTTGACGGTACGCGCCGGCCGCATCGAATTCGCCAATGTCAGCTTTGGCTACGGCCGCAGCACCGGCGTCTTGAAGAATCTGAATCTCGTAATTGAGCCGGGCGAGAAGGTCGGACTCGTCGGCCGGTCCGGCGCCGGCAAATCCACGGTCGTCAACTTGCTGCTTCGCTTTTTTGCCATCGATCATGGCGCGATCCTGATCGACGGACAGGAAATAGCGAACCTCACGCAGGAATCGCTGCGATCGCAGATTTCCGTGGTCACGCAGGACACGTCGCTGCTGCATCGCTCGATCCGCGACAATATTCGCTACGGCCGGCCGAGCGCGAGCGACGAAGAAGTCGAGCGTGCGGCAAGGCTCGCACACGCGAGCGAGTTCATTCCTGCGCTCGAGGATATGCACGGCCGCCGCGGTTTCGACGCCCACGTCGGCGAGCGTGGCGTGAAACTTTCCGGCGGCCAGCGCCAGCGCGTCGCTATCGCGCGCGTAATCCTCAAAGACGCGCCGATCCTGGTATTCGACGAAGCAACGTCCGCGCTCGACAGCGAGGTCGAAGCCGCCATCCAGTCGAGCCTCGGTACGCTGATGATCGGCAAGACCGTGATCGCTATCGCCCACCGGCTTTCCACCATCGCGCAGATGGACCGCCTAGTCGTGCTCGACCACGGTCGGGTTGTCGAGCAGGGCAGCCATCGCGAGCTATTGGCGCTGAACGGTTACTATGCCGCGCTGTGGCGCCGTCAGGCCGGCGGCTTCATCGACGCCGAGGATATGCAGGCCGCGGAATAGGCCGGCGCGACAGGGCGCATGAATCCCGATAGTCTGTACGCGTGGGGCCTTCTGGGAGGACGCCATGAGCGTACCCGAGGAATTGCGGCAACGCGCCGAAGCGCTTTTGGCGATGGCCATCAAGGCCCGCGAACAAGGCCAATTCGCCAATGCCGAAAGCCTGCTCGCCGAAGCGGCTCAGTTCATCAGCGAGGCCGACGAGCTTGAGACGCAGGCCCGGCTCGACCGGCAAGCCCAAGACATTGCGCCCGTCCGGCGTACCGAAAGAAAGGAGTAGAGGGCGCCGCCATCGACTTCGCCGGCACAGAGCTTCAGCAATCGGTGCGCGCAGCGATCGAAAAGATTTGTGCGCGCTTCGACGGTGACTATTGGCTCGAGCGCGACCGCAACGGCGGATTTCCTGAAGATTTCTATCGCGCGCTCGCCGACGACGGCTGGCTTGGCATCTGCATCCCGCAAAACCATGGCGGCGCGGGATTGGGCATCGCCGAAGCCGCCGTCATGATGCAGACCATCACGGGGTCGGGCGCTGGTTTATCCGGCGCCTCCGCCGTTCACATGAACATTTTCGGCCTCAATCCGATCGTGGTCTACGGCAACGAAGAGCAGAAGCGCCGCATGCTGCCGCCGGTGGCTGCCGGCAAAGAGAAGGCGTGCTTCGCCCTTACCGAGGCGAATGCCGGGCTCGAAACCGCCAGGCTGCAGACCCGGGCCGAGCGGTGCGGCGACCGATACGTCATTAACGGTGCCAAAATCTGGATTTCCACCGCGCAAGTCGCCGACAAGATGCTCATTCTCGCCCGCACGGCGCCGATCGAGCAGGGACGCAAACCGACCGAGGGTTTAAGTTTGTTCTACACCGCGCTCGATCGCCGCTGCGTTACGGTGCGCGAGATCGAGAAGATGGGGCGCAAGGCGGTCGACTCCAATGAACTGTTCATCGACGCCCTGGAGGTGCCGGCCGAGGACCGCATCGGCGAGGAAGGCCGCGGCCTCGAATATATTCTGCACGGCCTCAACCCCGAGCGCATTCTGGTCGCCGCCGAAGCGATCGGGCTCGGTCGCGCCGCGCTCGCGCGCGCCACCGCTTACGCTAAAGAGCGCGTCGTGTTCGGCCGGCCGATCGGCCAGAACCAGGCGATCCAGCATCCGCTGGCGCAATCTTGGATGGAACTGGAAGCGGCCGACCTGATGATGCTGAAGGCGGCCTGGCAATACGACCAGAAAATGCCCTGCGCACCGGCGGCCAATGCGGCGAAATATCTCGCGGCCGAAGCCGGCTTCAAGGCCTGCCAGACCGCGATCGCGACCCATGGCGGCTTCGGTTACGCCAAGGAATATCATGTCGAGCGCTATTTCCGGGAAATGATGATCCCGAAGCTCGCACCGGTGTCGCCGCAGCTCATTCTCTGCTTCATCGCGGAACGGGTGCTGGGATTGCCGAAATCCTACTGATCGCCGCGCCGACGCACGCATTTTGTGGGCTAATCAACATATAAATCTTGTGGAAAACGCCGGAACGAATGCCATCCTGTGTCATTGGCATACGGGGTTATGTAGCTTGGTGGGGAAATGGCGGTCGTTCTGATCGTGGAGGACGAAGAGCAGGTTCGCGTCCTCGCTGAATCTTATTTGCAGGAACAGGGCCATCAGACCGTCTCTGCGGCGACGGCGGATGAGGCCTTGGCCGCGCTCGAAGCCACCGAGCACGTCGACCTGTTGTTCACCGATATCGGTCTGCACGACGACATCCAAGCAGGGATCGCACTGGCGAAGCGGGCGGTGGAGCGGCGGCGCGGACTGAAAGTCCTCTATACGACCGGCCAAGGCGTGACCGACGGCATGCTGGCTTTATTCGTCGAAGGCTCCGCCGTGCTGCCGAAGCCCTATACGGTCGATCAATTGCAGAAGATCCTGGCGCACCACTTCGGCGTCGTGTCGTCGTCCTAGTTCGACTTAACCCGAAAGCGCGATTATTCGGCGACGAACCGCCGTAGCTCTGTCGCAATTCGCCCGTACTTGCCGCTATTAAGCCGATCTTAAACGGAGACTTCCGATGCGCCGTCTTATCCCTGCTGCAGCAGCCGCCCTCGCAATCGCGACCCTCGCCGCGATGCCGGCCTTGGCGCAGCAAGGCCTGCTCCCGCTCAAACCGCCACCGCCACCGCCCATCACGCCCTACACGGCCGTCACGGTGACGGCGCCTGCCGTCGACAACGATGCAAGCTTCGTCGCCTTCCGCAAACAGCTTGGCGAGGCCGCAGCCAAGAAGGACCGCGCGGTACTTGCGCCTCTGGTCGTGGCGCAAAATTTCTTCTGGATGCGGGACCACGATGTCGCCGACAAGCGCAAATCCGGCATCGACAACCTGGCCAAGGCCATCGGACTGGATGCGCCAGACGGCACGGGGTGGGAGCTGTTGATCGAATACGCCAACGAGGCAACCGCCGGCGATTGGCCGGAGCATAAGGGTGTGTTGTGCGCGCCTGCGCCGCCGGGGATCGATGCAAAGGCCTTCCAGGCGCTCGTCGAGAACACCGGGACTGACCCCTCGGAGTGGGGCTATCCGGTCAACGGCGGGCTGGACGTTCATGCCGCCGCGCAACCGAGTTCGCCCATCGCCGAGAAGCTTGGCATGGTTTTGGTCCACGTCCTGCCCGATCAGCCGCAAAATCCGGATGGGCCGATATTGCTGCATGTCGCCACGCCTTCGGGGAAATCCGGTTACGTCGACGCCCAGCAATTGTCGCCGCTCGGCAGCGACGAGATGTGCTACACTAAGGACGCCGGGGGCTGGAAAATTGCCGGCTATATTGGCGGCGCTCCACAGTAACCCGGCGGTTCCGCCGCGGACAGAAACCGCAATACACCATATTGATTGGGCGGTTCAGCCGGACGACAATGTGACCATGGTGAGGATCGGGCGAGTTCAGATCTTGCGGGCGTTGCCGGCGGCGGCCGTGGCGATATTGCTGTGCATGACCGCCTCGCATGCACCGGCGCAGCAATTGCCGGGCTCGATTCAGCCGCCGATCTTCCAATACCCGGCCACCGCGCCCGACGTCGACCCGGGCATCGATCACGGCAATTCCGACGCCAATCTGCCGGAAGAATTCAAGAAGCAGATGGTGTTCTATCGTTCGCTGGAGCCGCCCGGCACCGTCATCATCGATACCCAGGAACGTCACCTATATCTCATTCAGGACTCGACCCACGCGCTCCGCTACGGCATCGGCGTCGGCCGCGACGGCTTTACCTGGCAAGGGTTGTTGCGAGTCACCAAGAAAGCCGAGTGGCCAGATTGGCGGCCGCCGCCGGAAATGATCGAGCGCCAGCCCTATCTGCCGCGTTTCATGGCCGGCGGGCCCGGCAATCCGCTCGGCGCCCGCGCCATGTATCTCGGCAACACCGTATATCGCATCCACGGCACCAACGCGCCGGAGACGATCGGCCAGGCCGTTTCCTCCGGCTGCTTCCGCCTGGTCAACGACGACGTGATGGACCTTTATGATCGTGTACCGGTCGGCACCAAGGTCATCGTGCGCCAGGATTAGAGATTGTGTTCCGCCTGACTAGCTCGATTCGTCGAGCCATTTTTCGTTGCTGAGCGCCTGCTTCAACTGGCGAAACGCAGCATTGACGTCGCGCGACTTTCGCGTCGTAGCGGCCTCTTCCAAGAGCGCACGGGCAAATGTCCAGCGGGGCAGTCGCGCGAGATCGGGATGGACATTGCGATCGACGAATGAAATGGCCTGTTTGATTGTCGCGATCGCACGCGGCTTGCCGGTGGCGCGAACGCGGACAATAGCCGGTAGCTCGATCTCCAAATTGTGACGCGGGGCGTTCGCCGGTTCGGTCATTTCATGCGCACCGCGGGAGGGATGCAGACAAGCCTATAACGCCGCTAGGGCTCAAAAGGGCGCGCACGTCTCAGCAATTTTTTGCGTACCGGCCGGAGGCCGAGAAGCCCCTCCCTCGCCTGAGTACCCGCCGCGCAAGCGCGGCGGGTCGCCTCTCGGGGAAAGATAATCAAGCCTTCGCCGCGGCAGTCGTCACCGACTGCGCGGTCTGACCGAACAGGATGGCGCGCTCTTCGGCGGTGCGGATGCCGCCCTGGCCTGGATTGATCTTGGGCGTCCACTCATAGGCCTTGACCACCGCCGGCCGCGCCTTGATCGCTTCGAACCAGCGCTTGAGATGCGGGAAATCGGCGATGTTCTGGCCTTGCCGCTCCCACGGTACAACCCAGGGATAACAGGCCATGTCGGCGATCGAGTAGTCGCCGGCGAGGAACGGATGGTCGGCGAGCCGTTTGTTCATCACGCCGTAGAGCCGGTTGACCTCATTGCGATAGCGATCCATCGCGTATTGAATCTTGTCGGTGGCGTAATTGCTGAAGTGATTGTTCTGACCTGACATCGGGCCGAGCCCGCCCATTTGCCAGAACAGCCATTCCAGCGCCGCGGTGCGGCCGCGCAAATCCTTGGCGATGAACTTGCCGGTCTTGTCGGCGAGGTAGAGCAGGATCGCGCCGGACTCGAACACCGAGAGCGGCTTGCCGCCGTCGGCTGGCTTGTGGTCGACGATGGCGGGGATGCGGTTGTTCGGGGAGACTGTCAGAAACTCGGTCTTGAATTGCTCGCCTTTGCCGATGTTGACCGGGATGATTTTGTACTCAAGTCCGGCCTCTTCGAGAAAAATTGTGATTTTATGGCCGTTCGGCGTGGTCCAGTAATGTACGTCGATCATGACAAACCTTTGCGTTCCAGGGTGTAACAGGACCGCCATTTTAGCCCATTGCCTAGCGATTATTTACCCCTCTCGGCGCATGTCTCGTCCTCGTGTCGAGCGCCGGTACATATGTCCAATCGGGCGCCGGCTTGGGCGGCTTGGCCGCCCGCGCGTTCTGATCGCGGCGCCGGTCATGTTCCGTGTCTTCGACGTGCCGCTCGGCTAGGTCGCTCCCGACGGCAAAATCCGATCCGGAATTTGCCAAGGCGTTCGCTGACATGCGGGCGTTCGACGCTCGTTGCACCGCCGTCGATCACTAAGAAGAACCATAGCCCGAGCCTCCACGCGCCTGGATATCGCCGGCGCGCAATCCGGGCTATAGTGCTTATCGAACAACCATCACCGGGAGCGCACATGGTCACCGAAATCGCCCAGATTGAAATCAAGCCGGGCATGGAAAGCGAATTCGAGGCCGGTGTGAAACAGGCCGCACCGGTCTTCAAGCGCGCCAAGGGCTGCCGCGCCATGGAGCTGCGGCGCTCGGTCGAGAAGCCGTCCCGCTACCGCCTGTTCGTGGCCTGGGAAACGGTCGAGAATCACACGAACGACTTCCGAGGCTCGCCCGACTTTCAGGAATGGCGCAAGCTGGTAGCGCATTGCTTCGCTTCGCCGCCCGAAGTCGAGCACGTGGCGCAGGTGCTGCGGGGGTTCTAGCTGTTGTCACAAAGCGCGCCCGCCGCGGTAGGCTTCCGGCCGCGACTGAACGTGTCCCAATCTGGCCCCCGGCTAGATTGATCGTGACGACGCAAGGGCCTGCCGGAACGCCGCCGCATTCCAATAGCCTTCCGCACGGACGATCAAGCCATAAGCGTCTACTTGCAGCACGTCAATGCCCTCGGCCTTGACTTCATGCCCCGCTTTGCTTCGAGCGGTCATGGTCCAGTGCGCGGCAATGCAATTACCGCTCGGCAACGCCGCGACGACGTCGATCTCTACATCGGATGCCAGTAGCGCAACCCCCGACGCGAACAGCGCCGCCACTGCATCGCGTCCCTGGCGAACCGGAGTGCCGACAGGGTCTTCGATCTCCCCGCGCTCGGCAAACAGCAAGCCAATGCGCCGGGGATCCCGTGCGGCTATCGCCGCAAAATAGGCATCGAGGGTATTCCTCAGCGCCGTAGCACGCGGCGCTATTTCGCCCGACATGTTGCCCAGCCCTTTCCAGTAGCGGCCATCAAACGTGTTACGCCCGGGCCTTTTCCACATTCGCGCTGCGCACGGGCACGCCGAATTCGCGGCGGCAGACTTCGGCGAGCGTCGCGATGCCCTCTCGTATCTCGTCGTGCGTGGGACTGGCGAAGCACAGCCGGGTGCGGCTCTTGCTATGGCTCTTGTCGACCGACCATTCCGGGCCCGGATTGATGGCGACGCCGGCGGCGAGCGCCGCTTGGTAGAGCTTAAGCGTGTCGACCTGATCCGGCAGCTTGACCCAGAGAAAAATGCCGCCTTTGGGATCGTCGAACTCAGCCGCCGTGCCGAAATGCTCGTTGAGCGCATCCATCATGGTTTCGAGCTTGGCGCGCAGCCCGCGCGTCAGTTCCGGCAGATGGCTGTCGAAATGCGCCGGGCAGTATTCGCCGAGTACCATCTGCTCGAGCGCGCCAGAGCCGGCATCGGTCTTGATCGCCAGCATGCGCGCGATGAGCGGCCATTCGGCGACGATGTAACCGACGCGGAGCGCCGGCGCGATCGACTTCGAGAATGAGCCGATATGGATGACGCCGACGTCTTTGCTCATGGCATAGAGCGCGGGCGGCCGTTTGCCGTCCCAGATCAGATCGGCATAGCAATCGTCCTCGAAGATCGGCACACCGTATTCGCCAGCCAAGCGCAGTAATTCGTGCCGCCGCGCCTCGCTCAAGATCGTGCCGGTCGGATTCTGCACGGTGGGGATGGTGTAAATGTATTTCGGACGCACGCCACGGCGCTTGAGATCGGCAAGCGCCGTGGCGAGCGCATCCATGCGCATGCCGTCGCGGTCGAGCGGAATGCCGACGACATTGACGCCGAGCCGGGTCAGCCGGTTGATCGAGCCTTGATAGCATTCCTGCTCG
The DNA here is from genome assembly GCA_036267435.1 of Xanthobacteraceae bacterium. Taxonomy (GTDB): domain Bacteria; phylum Pseudomonadota; class Alphaproteobacteria; order Rhizobiales; family Xanthobacteraceae; genus BOG-931. The sequence continues at coordinate 26,470 of DATAWA010000034.1, forward strand.
ATGATCGCAGTATCGCCGCGTGCGAGAAAAATGCCATTGACCAGATCGAGCGCTTGCAGCGAGCCGGAGGTGATGAGGATGTCGTCGGTGGCGCAAACGATGCCGGCGGTGCGCTTGAGCTTCTGTGCCAGAAATTCGCGTAACCGCCGGTAACCCTGCGGTCCGCTTGAGAGACCATAGGTCGCGAGGTCCTGGCCCTCCCGCACCAGCACGTCGCTCATCGCTTTGCTCAGCGCTTCGACCGGAACGGCCTCCGGGGCGTTGTTGCCGCCGACAAAACTGTATTTGGCGAGGCCATTCCATTTTGCCGCCGGCGGCGGCAGTCCCGGCGCCAACAGCGGCGCGAAATCGAACCCTGACATGGACATTTCTCCCTTGCTGGTGAGACTAGCGCCATAGACGGCCACGGGCCACCATGCCGCAAAGACCTGGGTGCCCGGGCTAAAACCAGGCAATGGCGAGGGAGAGAAAATGACAAAGCACCGCTTGGCCATCATTGCCGGTCTACTCACCGGGCTGCTCGGCGGCAGCGCCTATGCGCAATATCCCGAGCGGCCGATCCATCTCATCGTGCCGCAAGCGGCCGGCAGCTCCACCGATACGCTGACGCGCGCCGTCGCCGCCGCGATGTCGACCCAGCTCGGCAAAGAAATCGTGGTCGACGACCGCCCCGGCGGCGCGCTGACCATCGGCCTCGACCTCACCGCCAAATCGGCGCCGGACGGCTACACGCTGTGCATGGGGCCGATCGGCGCCCTCGCCATCAGCCCGCATCTGGTGAAAGACCTGCCCTACGATATCGCCCGCGATTTTCAGCCGATCGCGCTGGTGTCGCGCGGTCAATTGCTGCTCGCGGTGTCACCGAAGACACCGTTTCACTCGGTCAAAGAGCTGATCGATTACGCCAAACAGAACCCCGGTAAGCTGCTCAATGCCTCGTCGAGCAACGGCTCGCCCGGCCATGTCGGCGGCGAACTGTTCAAGTTCATGACCGGCACCGACATCGTGCATGTGCCGTACAAGGGCGGCGCGCCGGCGATCAACGATCTCATCGCCGGACGCGTGCAAGTGATGTTCGAGAGCCTCAATTCGATCGCGCCGTTTGCCCATGCCGGCACGGTGCGGGGACTGGCGGTGAGCGGCGAACACCGCTCGCCGGCGTTTCCCGATCTGCCGACGATCGCCGAGGCCGGCGTGCCCGGCTATTCGGCGGCGACCTGGGCCGGCATCATCGCGCCGGCGGGCCTGCCGAAGCCGATCGTCGACAAGCTCAATGCCGCCATCAACGTGGCAATCCGCTCGCCCGCGATGGCGGCCTTCTACGCCCGCATCGGCGACGAGCCCGCCGGCGGCACGCCCGACGAATTCGCCACGCTGATCGCCTCGGATTCGAGGAAATGGGGCGATGTGATCAAGCGCGCGGGGATCAAGTTTGAGTAACCCGGCCGTTCCGGAGTGGAATGACAGGCCTCACTTTCCTCACCGGCGGACTCGACCCATATTGGGACCATGGCGAAAAGCCCGCACCGCGACCCGGCAAAACATTCGAAGAAAGACCCGGCCAAGCCGACCCGCGCCAAGGCGGCACGGCCGGCCGCGGCGGCATTGGATGATTCGCTGGCCGACCTGCTCAATCCGGGCATCGGTCAGGGCCGCGCCGGAATAGGCGCACAGACGGGCATCGAAAGAACTCCCGCCCCCCTTTTGGGGGAGGGTGGGGACGGGGGTCAGGAGGCAAGGCAACGCACCTCGACGGGTGCAAAGAAACTGTCCTCCCCTGCGCGTCACCTCTCGACCCCCACCTCTATCTCCTCCCCACAAGGGGGAGGAGAACAGCAAGCTGGTAGAGAGCAGCAAGCGTCGGGCTTGCAGCAGCCATCGGATAATTCGTGGGATCGCCGCGCGGATTTTGCCAATGCGCATCGGGCGCGCAAGTCGACGCAGCAGGGCTTCGGCGAAGCGCCACAGCGAGGCTATGTCGGCAAATCGGCCAACACGGCTTCAGTTCCGCCGGGCGAGCTCGATCCCGATCTGGCCAAGGCGCTCGGCATCGACGAGGACACGGACCAGGCCGAACGTGAGGGCGTCATCCGATATGGCGAGGAAAATGCCCGCCGGCGCTTCGCGCGGCCAATGCCAGAAGCCGGCGCGTTCGGCAGCGCGGCGAGCCAGCAGTCACTCGATCGGCTGTTGCGCGAGGGCCGCGACGAATTCCGCGCGCAACAATTATGGGCGCCGCACCGGCCGCCGCGGCCTGAGAAATCCGAAGGCGGCCGCACGCTCGTCATCAAATCGGACTTCGACCCGAAGGGCGACCAGCCGACGGCGATCAAGGAGCTGGTCGAAGGCGTGCGGCGCAACGACCGTTCGCAAGTCCTGCTCGGCGTCACCGGCTCGGGCAAGACCTTCACCATGGCCAAGGTGATCGAACAGACCCAGCGCCCGGCGCTCATTCTGGCGCCCAACAAGACGCTGGCGGCGCAGCTCTACGGCGAGTTCAGAAGCTTCTTTCCCGACAACGCGGTCGAATATTTCGTCAGCTATTACGACTACTACCAGCCGGAAGCCTATATCCCGCGCACCGACACCTATATCGAGAAGGATTCTTCGATCAACGAACAGATCGACCGCATGCGCCATGCCGCGACGCGGGCGCTGCTCGAGCGCGATGACGTCGTCATTGTCGCCTCGGTGTCGTGCATCTACGGCATCGGTTCGGTCGAGACTTATTCGGCGATGACCTTCACCATCAAGCGCGGCGAGAAGCTGAACCAGCGGCAATTGCTCGCCGACCTCGTGGCGCTGCAATACAAGCGCTCCGGCGGCGACTTTTATCGCGGCGCCTTCCGCGTGCGCGGCGATGTGGTGGAGATATTTCCGGCGCACTACGAGGACCGCGCCTGGCGCGTGTCGCTGTTCGGCGACGAGGTGGAGTCGATCCACGAATTCGATCCGCTCACCGGACAGAAGACCGACGAGCTGGAATTCGTCAAAATCTACGCGAATTCGCACTACGTCACGCCGCGGCCGACGCTGCTGCAGGCCATTTCCGGCATCAAGCTCGAACTGCGCCAGCGCCTCGATCAGCTCAATGCCGCCGGGCGTCTCCTTGAAGCGCAACGGCTCGAGCAGCGCACGCTGTACGATCTGGAAATGATGGAGGCGACGGGCGCCTGCGCCGGCATCGAGAACTATTCGCGCTATCTCACCGGGAGAAAGCCCGGCGAGCCGCCGCCGACCTTGTTTGAATATGTGCCTGACAATGCGCTGGTCTTCGTCGACGAGAGTCACGTCACCGTGCCGCAGCTCGGCGGAATGTATCGCGGCGACTTCCGGCGCAAGGCGACGCTTGCCGAATACGGTTTCCGGCTGCCATCGTGCATGGACAACCGGCCGCTGCGTTTCGAGGAATGGGACGCGATGCGGCCGCAGACACTATGCGTATCGGCGACGCCGGGGCCCTGGGAAATCAACGAATCCGGCGGCGTTTTCACCGAGCAGGTGATCCGCCCGACCGGATTGATCGATCCGCCGGTCGATGTGCGCCCCGCGCGCACGCAAGTGGACGATCTGGTTGGCGAAGTGCGCCAGGTGGCGCAGCAGGGCTATCGCGCGCTGATCACCGTGCTCACCAAGCGCATGGCCGAGGATCTGACCGAATATCTGCACGAGCAGGGCATTCGGGTGCGCTACATGCATTCGGACATCGACACCATCGAGCGCATAGAGATCATCCGTGATCTGCGGCTAGGCGCCTTCGATGCGCTGGTCGGCATCAATCTGCTGCGCGAAGGCCTCGATATTCCGGAGTGTGCGCTGGTTGCGATTCTCGACGCCGACAAGGAAGGATTTTTGCGCAGCGAAACCAGTCTCGTTCAAACCATCGGCCGCGCCGCGCGCAATATCGATGGCCGCGTCATTTTGTATGCCGACCATGTCACCGGCTCGATGGAGCGCGCCATGGCGGAAACCAGCCGCCGCCGCGAGAAGCAGGAAGCTTACAATACCGAGAACGGCATCACGCCGGAGAGCGTGCGCAAGGGCATCGGCGACATTCTCAACAGCGTCTACGAGCGCGACCACGTCCTGATCGCCGCCGGAGCCGGCGAGGCCGGCGAGTTCGAGGAAGCCGCCACCATCGGGCATAATTTCGAGGCGGTGATCGCCGACCTGGAAACCCGCATGCGCGCCGCCGCGGCCGATCTCGATTTCGAGGAAGCGGCGCGGCTGCGCGACGAAATCAAGCGGCTGCGCGCGACCGAGCTCGCCGTCACCGACGATCCCACCGCGAAATTCCTACCCGCCTCAGCAGGGGGAGGATCGTCCCGGCGTGGCGCGCATCGCGACGGCGGGCAAAGTGGGGCCGTCGGCCGCGCTCACAAGCCCAGGCTCGACGAAATGGGCATCGCGCTCTACCATGAAGTGGCACCGCACCGCGCCGGAGGGCGAAACGCGCCGCGCAAGCCCAATCTCGACGAGATGGGACCGGGCCTGGAGTCAGCGCCGGCGAAAGATCGATCTGGCCCGCGTTCGACGCTCGGCCGTCCCGGCATGCGCGGTGGCTTTAAGCCAAGGGGGCGCTGACGTTACGCTGCATGCGCCAATATCGTCCGGTCGAACAATAGGTTAAAGTGACTGCCTCGCTTGCGAATCACTCACACGAACCCGGAGGCCGCCATGGCGAAAGGTCAGATGCGAAGCAACAAGGAAAAGAAGAAGCCGAAGCAGGACAAGAATAAGAAAAAAGGCGCCGCCGCGCCCTCGCCGTTCGCCGGCATGCACAGCCAAGCGCAGCCTGCCAACGCCTACGGCAAAAAGCACTAGCCGACGCGGATCGCCGGCAAGTGCGATATCGCACCGAGCGCCAGCCGGCTTTGCTCGCGTCAATTGACGTTCATGGTCGGCGCCTAGCCCGCGGCCCGCGATGTATGCCGCTGGAACAGGAACCAAGCCTTCGGGGTCGAGTTGAGCAACATCAACTCAAATCGCCGAAGGAGATGCGCGATGGCCGCGAAAGAAAAGACGCTCGACGACCTGTTCGAAGATACCCTCAAAGACATCTATTACGCCGAAAACAAAATCCTCAAAGCCCTGCCCAAGATGGCGAAAGCCGCGCAATCCGAGGACCTTAAAGAGGCTTTTGAAAAGCATTTGAAGGAAACCGAAGGCCAGGTGAAGCGCCTAGAAAAAGTATTTCGGCTGATCGACAGCCCGGCGCGTGGCAAGAAATGCGAGGCAATCGAGGGCATCATCGAGGAAGGCTCCGAAATCATAAAGGAGTTCAAGGGCGCGCCGGCGCTGGATGCTGGCTTGGTGTCGTCCGCTCAGGCCGTCGAGCATTACGAGATCGCGCGCTATGGAACTTTGAAGCGCTGGGCCGAGCAAATGGGACTCGACGAAGCCGCGAGCCTTCTCGGCGAGACGCTGACGGAAGAGAAGGACACCGACGAGTCGCTCACCGAGCTTGCCGATTCCATGATCAATCAACAGGCGGAAGCAGCAGAATAACGCCGCCGACCGGTTAGGCGCAAGCCGGCGCCGCGGCGCCAGGGTTTGTGCGCGCGTCGGAGTGGCGGGCTTATCCGCTGATGACTTCAGCGATCATCATGTCGTGCGGATTGACGATCAATAGCTTGCCGCCGACCTTGGCGTAGTCATAGGCGCGCAGCGCCGGAACGGCACTGGCCGTTTTCGACGGAATCGCGTGTACCGTGACCGTGCTCGGCAGCGCCGAACTGGTCGACGGCTGGAAGCTCGACGGCGCGTTCGACGGCGCCGCGCTGTTGAGGTCGTTCCACGCCGTCTTCTTCTGCTGCTGGCTCGACAGCGTCAAGCTGTCACCGGCCTTGGCATGCGACGACGAGAACAGCGCCGCTGAAGCCGGCGCGGAGGCCAGTATCGCCCCTGAGAGCAAAGCGGCGGCAACAGCGATTGCGGTATGTGGTTTCATTGGCGATCTCCTGCTCGCGGAATGATCGCCCCGCTACCGAAACGCGCCGCGCCCCCGGGCTGTTTCGTTACATCGGGTTCATGTCCGCGGCGCGGGGTCGCGGGGGTTGCAACGACTCGATCCAGACAGGCGCACGCGCTCCCCTCATAACCACCTGCTCAAACAACTTCGATATCTCCTGCTCCGAAAAACCGACAGCTTGGAGAATGCGGACCGCTGACGACAGAACCTCTGTGGCGATGTCATACTTCTCGGGATTTTCGATCCTAAAAGTTCCATCCGACATGGCGTCCCTCCGGTTCTCACCAAGCTTGATTTTCAAATCGATAATACGCCACGGAAGCAACGGAGCAACTCCCGGTAGATCTATTTGCACGTATTTGCTATCGCTGCTCGGCGAAAGCCGATTTCAATGAGCGAAGCGGATGGTGGGGGACACTGCAGCTGATTTTTTGGCCTTGTCTGCAAAAGGCTTTGAAATCGAATTCCATTCCCACGCACAGGCTATCCTTTCGCTTGATTTTCCCGACGCCCTCACTGAGCTTCAATCGAGCCTGGCCGGCCTGACGATCCCGATTGAGGAAATTATTGCCGGCGGGGGTGGCGAAGCGAAAGGGACTCAGCGCCTGAGGAGGGCGCTGACTGCTGCAGGTTGGCTGAAAACAAAGTTCGAAGTTAAGAAGACTATTAACGGCCGCGAGAAGGAATCCATCTCGCATGAAATCGATCACGTTCGAGAATCTTCGGCCGGCACTCTTGCGCTTGAAATCGAATGGAACAACAAGGACCCTTTCTTCGACCGGGACCTCGAAAACTTCAAGCGATTACACGCCGACGGCGCTATCTCGGTTGGGATCATTGTAACCCGTGGACGCTCGCTTCATGAAAACATGCGAAGTCTTGTTCGAAAGTTTGTCGATGAGCGACAGGCTCTGTCCTTCGATCAGTTGAAGCAATGGGGATATGAGCCGACAGCGAAGCAGAGACGCGCCATCGAAGCGCGAATTAATAGGAAGAAGAATCCTCTCGCGTTTCGCGAAGCATTCGTCGACAAGTTCGTTTCGGACAAATTCGGTGAGGCCACGACGCACTGGCGGAAACTGAATGATCGCGTTCACCGCGGGGTCGGAAATCCATGTCCGCTTGTGTTGATTGGGCTACCCGACGGAATCGTAACGTTTCACGAAGGGAAGAAAGCGCTCGACGAAGTGCTTGAAGAGGACGATGAGGCCGACGAGAGCTAATTATTCTGCGGGAACGGCAAGAGCCTGGGAATGGTGGGCATAAGTCTTCCACGTTGGCCGGTAGTTTTCGTCCGCTTGATTGCCCCACATCGCCCAATTCCTTCGCGTCCCTCGGGCAAACAGCTCGAGGAAAGGTCCAGGGCTACAAGCTTCGATGATCTCGTATTGCTCATCTGGCTTGCGCGAGTGCTCGCGCTTACGCGTCGCTAGCAAATTCACTTGCCGCCGTCCGGGAGCGAGAGTGCGGGCGTTCTTTCCCCGCACTCCGAATAAAATGAGTTCTGTTACGTTGCGAAAATAAAATCCTACGCCGCGTCCATCCGAGCCGCCGTCTTTGCGTATCTTGTGCCACACGATGTTGGACTTATACTTGAAACCCCATGCTTTCATCACCGCGAGACCTTCCGGCAGCAACGCGTTGGGGCACCATAGATAGAGATGGGAGGTTTGCTTGACGACGCCAGAAACGGGAAGCGCCTGAATTTCTTCGAAAGTGAGCGTGCGATAGCGTGAGAGACGCTTGTGTTCCGGCGCCACCTTCCCGGTCTTATTGGTAAATTGCCAGGGCGGGTCCGCGAGAACTGTCGCAAACCTGCGCTCACCAGCGAATCCGAGAAGGTCCGGTCCCACGCCGTCGATAGAGTCAGAAAGCATCGGGAATGACTACTTTTCTTGTGTGAACATATAGTGAACATACACAAGAATGGCGGCAAGTCCAGGGCCACCTCTCACCGTTTCAGCTTCGCGGTGAACGAAAACCCACCCGCGCCGCAGCAGGGGCAGCTCATGGCGATCATGATCGATTGCTTCTGCTCGTCGGAGAGGTCGGCGCGCTCCAGCATCGCGGTGGTTTGCCGCTGAAACAGTTCGTGCAGCGACAGATCGCTGGCGAAAATTTGCGCCTCGAGGGACGACGGCGGAGGCTCGGCAATCGGCGGCGTTTTCTTGCGTTTCGGCATGACGTCTCCCGCCCGCGCTCTTTGCCGCGCTCAGTCCGTGCTTCCGCCACCCTGCGGCAGGCGGAAAGGGTAGATTGCGGCGTTTAGAAACTAAATAGTCCCCGCTCCGTAGCTTGTCAGGGGGCGGATTCCGCAAGGAAGCGCAATGACCCCGGCCGACAGTGCTGAGTTTTACGCCTCCGTGCCGGTGCAGCGCGGCTTTCGCAGCCTGATGGATGCGCGCCGTTACACGCCGTTGCCGGACGGCTGGAGCGTCGGTATCGCCGACGTGGTGGCCTCGACCCAAGCGATCGCCGAACGGCGCTACAAGGCGGTCAATATGGCCGGCGCCGCGGTGATTGCGGCGGTGAGCAATGCGCTCGGCGGCCGCGAATTTCCTTTTATTTTCGGTGGGGACGGTGCGAGCTTCGCGGTGCCGCCCGGCGACGCCGCCGCGGCGGAAGCGGCGCTGGCGGCGACCGCGGCCTGGGCCGGCGCCGAACTCGAACTGAATCTGCGGGTGGCGCTCATTCCGATCGCCCATATCCGCGCGCAACGCCACGACGTGCGGGTGGCGCGCTACGGACGGTCGGCGAATTTGTCCTATGCGATGTTCGCCGGCGGCGGGCTCGCTTTTGCCGACGCCGCGATCAAGCGCGGTGAATTCGTGCTGCCGCCGGCGCCGCCCGGCACCTGGCCTGATCTCACCGGACTGTCATGCCGGTTCGAGCAATTCCGCACCGCGCGCGGCATCATCTTGGCGCTGCTGGTCCTGCCGGCGCCCGGCGCCGACCCGGCGGCCTTTCGCGGGCTTACCGAAGCGATCGTGTCGCTGGTCGAAGCGAGCCCCGATGCCGGGCGGCCGCTGCCGGACAGTGGACCGAAACTCGGCTGGCCGCCGCAGGGCGTAGAGCTCGAAACGCATACGCTGCGCCGCGGACGCTGCAAGCGGCTGCGCGTGCTGGCGCGCACGTTCCTGTATTTCCTGATCATGCGCTCCGGCCTGCGCATCGGCAGCTTTTCGCCGGCGACCTACCTGCGCCAGGTCACGGAGAATTCCGACTTCCGCAAATACGACGACGGGCTGCGCATGCTTATCGACTGCACGCCCGCGCTGGCCGACGCGCTGGAGCGGCGGCTCGCCGCCGCCGCCGGCATCGCGCGCTATGGCTTGCATCGGCAGGACACGGCGATGATGACCTGTTTCGCGCCGTCGCCGGCGCGCAGCGATCATGTGCACTTCATCGATGGCGCACAGGGCGGCTATGCCGCCGCGGCCACGGCGCTGAAGACGGCGGCGATGCCGGCCTGACGGTCGGGGGGATTACAGCCCCGGCTTGGCCAGCGCATCGGCGCCGGCCTTGGCGACCTGCTCGTCCTGTGCCGACAGCGCGCCGGAGACGCCGATGGCGCCGGCGATCTTGCCGTCAACCAGAACCAGAAGCCCGCCTTGCAGCGGCGTGATGTCTTTGAGCGCCAGAAGCCTCATGCCGGCGCCGCCGGCGGCGATAGCATCGTCGAGGGCCTTCGACGGCAGCTTGAACTCGAGCGCCGTGCGCGCCTTGCCGGCGGAGGTCTCAACCGAAGAGAGCTGGGCGTTGTCGATCTTGTGGAACATCACCAGATTGCCGCCGGAATCGAGGATGGTGATGCCGACCTGCCACGCATTCTTGGCGGCTTCGAGCTCGGCGGCCGCCATCACCCGCTTGGCCTGATCGAGCGTGATCGGCGGCCCATAGGCCGGCGCCGGCGTCGGCGTTTGCGCAAATACGGCGCCGGCGGCAAGCGCCATAACCACGGCCGCGCCAGCGAGGAACAGTCGTCGAACCATCTCAAAAGGCCTCCCACCGAATCTGCCGGGCACAATAGGGGGCAAAAGTGGCAGGGAAAAGGGAGGCCGTTAGGCCGAATTCAAGCAACGAAAGCCGGTGATGAATCGATCCCGCCCGCGCCAAATGCCCGTGCCTGATCCCCGATCCCCACAAACGTGATCGCGGCGTGAGATGCGCCAGTACCGCGGCAAGTCTATATTCGAGGGGTAGCCGCACGATCCGATTGGGAGGCGCCGCCATGTTCTCGTTCCGCAAGAAGCTCGACATGCCCACCGCCAACGAGGCCCTGCCGGGGCGCTCGGCGCCGATTCCGACGGCGAAGATGCATTTCGTCAACGGCCGGCCGCTCAAGGGCCCCTACCCGGACGGCATGGCTATGGCGATGTTCGGGTTCGGCTGCTTCTGGGGCGCCGAGCGGAAATTCTGGGAGCTGGGCGACGGTATTTATGTGACCGCGGTCGGCTATGCCGGCGGACCGACCCCCAATCCGACCTATGAGGAAGTGTGCTCCGGCCGCACCGGGCACAACGAGGTGGTCCTGGTGGTCTACGACCCGAAGAAAATTTCCTACGAGGGTTTGCTCAAGACGTTCTGGGAAAGCCACGATCCGACCCAGGGCATGCGGCAGGGTAACGACGTCGGCACGCAATATCGCTCCGGCATCTATGTCTTCACGCCCGAGCAGCGCGCCGCCGCGGAAGCCTCGAAGGCGGCCTATGCCAAGGCGCTGTCCGCCGAGCGCATGGGCCCGATCACTACCGAAATCGTCGACGCGCCGCCGTCCTACTTCGCCGAGGATTATCACCAGCAATACCTCGCCAAGAATCCGCACGGCTATTGCGGGCTCGGCGGCACCGGGGTGAGCTGCCCGATCGGCACCGGGGTAGCGGCGTGACGGGTAGCGAATAGCGGCCGCAGACAGTACGCTGCTCGCGACTCATCGCGCGGAGGCCGTCCATGTCCTGGCCCGACGGACGCTACATTCAAGCATCGATTTTTTTCAGCCGCTGGCTGCTGGCGCCGTTTCTGCTCGGCCTGCTGCTTTGTCTGTTGCTGCTGATCTACCGCTTCTTCGCCGAACTGGTCGCGCTAACGATCGCAGCACCGGGCCTGAATTGGCACGACCTCATTACCGGCGTGCTTAACATGGCGGACCTGGCGCTGACCGCCAATCTCATTTTGATCGTGATATTCTCCAGCTACGAAAATTTCATCCGCCGCATCGACGCCGCCGCGCATCCGGATTGGCCGGAAGGCCTCACCCAGGTCGATTTTGGCTCGCTCAAGCAGAAGCTGCTCGGCTCGATCGTCGGCATCGCCGCGGTCGATGCGCTGGCGTGGTATTTCGACATCGAGAAATACACCGACACGTCGCGGCTGATTTGGGTGCTGGCTTTTCCCGTGACCTTTGCCGTCGTCATGGTGCTTCTGGCGCTCGCGGACTGGCTGACCGCTCGCCGCCACGGCAAGCCCGAATAGGCCAAGACCGCCGAAGCCGGATAGGCATAACTCCCTGTATCGGCTCGGCAACTTGGCGCGGTGAGGGTTTGTTAACCATAACCGGCGTTAATCGGACTCCGCTTTGGCTCGAAATGGGGTCGGATTACACTTATGCGGGTCCCCCGCCCTCTTCTGTTATTGTTGCTTGGCCTTGCAATCGCAGTGGCGGGGTGCGCGCGTCAGCCGATGATCGCCGTGCCGATGGCGGCTGCGCCGGCGGCCTACGGGATCGACAATGTGGTCTATGGCGGGGTGCCGGGCTATGCGAGCGCTGCGCCTGCCGCGTACGCACCGGCGCCCGCGCCACCCAATTACGCCGTTGCCGCCACACCGGCTTATGCGGCACCTGCCTATGCGGCACCCGCCTATGCGACTCCTGCCTATGCCGCACCCGCCTATGCCGCACCCGCCTATGCCGCACCCGCCTACGCGACGCCTGCCTATGCCGCGCCGGCCTATGCCGCCGGCTATCCGGGAGCGGCCGCCTACGCGCCGACGCAGCAGCAATATCCCTACACGCTCGACTCCGGCGACCGGCTGCGGGTGGTGGTATTCGGCCAGGACGGGCTGACCAATTCCTATGTCTTGGATGCCAGCGGCGACATCGACATGCCGCTGATCGGGACGGTAGCGGCGCGCGGGCTGACCACCGACCAGCTGGCGGCACGCATCACCGACCTGTTACGTCAGGGCTATGTGCGCGATCCGCATGTCGCGGTCGAGATCGAAGCCTACCGGCCGTTTTTCATTCTCGGTGAAGTCGCGCAGCCGGGCCAGTATCCCTACGTCGCCAATATGACGGTGGAGACCGCGGTTGCGATCGCCGGCGGCTTCGGACCGCGCGGCTACAAGCAGTCGGTCATCATCAGCCGCAATTATGGCGACCAAACCGTCCGCTTCAAGACGCCGATCACCGCGCCGGTCGAGCCCGGCGACACCATCCAGGTGCAGGAGCGCTGGTTTTAATCGGGAGTCAGTAATCAGCGATCAGTAATCAGTAGACTCTGATTTCCGATGACTGATTACCGACCACAGAGTCCCGATCACTTCACGTGTTTTGCCAAAAACGCCATTGAGCGCTGCCAGGCGAGCTTGGTGGCGGCCTCCTGATAGCTGCCGCGCTCGTCGCAATTAAAGCCATGTTGCGCGTCCGGATAGACGTAGATTTCGCAATCGCCGCCGCGCTTCTGCTTGATCATCTCCACGTCGCTCATGGGGATCGACGCGTCTTTTTCGCCGAAATGCATCTGCACCGGGATTTTCGGCTTTTCGTCGGCATTCTTGGCGATGTTGCCGCCATAATAGCAGACGGCGCAGGACAAGCCGCTGAGCTTCGCGGCGGCGAGAAACGAAATCGAGCCTCCCATGCAAAAACCCATGATCGCAACAGGCCCGCTTTTCTTGAGTTCATCGATCGAGGCTTGAACGTCGCGCAACATGGCGCCCCAATCCGGATTGGCGACGAATTTGCGCGCACTGGCGATCTCGTCGGGCGAATAGCCGGATTCGAAATTCGGCTGCTGCCGGTCGAACACCGCCGGTGCCAGCGCGGCATAGCCTTCACCGGCCAGCCGGTCGCAGACCGCCCGAATGTGATGATTGACGCCGAAAATTTCCTGAATGACGACGATGCCGCCTTTGGCCTTTCCGGCCGGATCGGCCCGATAGGCGCCCAGCTTGAAACTATCCGATGACGTCAATGTAAAATGCTGACCCAAGACGCTCCTCCTTAATTTGCGACAAACCTCTTCCTCGCGGGACCTACCATATAACAGGCCGGATGTCGTTTGAATGGCGGTCCGCCGCACCAAACGCCGCGGCCGCTGGAGGCCTCGAGGCGGCCGCGTTCAGCGCAGCACGACGACGAAATTGGTGCCCTCGCCGGTTTCGTCGCCCAGACCGTGGTCCGACACGATCAGCGTGGAACCGGGAACGATGAGCTGGGAAATATAGTCGACCGCCGCTTGCGGAATGGTGATGTCGGCGAGCGCCTGAGCGGGCGTCTGCGGCGGCGACAGATCGGGCTTTTCGCGTTCCTCAACATATCGCCGCGAGCGCCCGTATTTTTCGCCACGCATCTCCCGCTCGGCTTTCCGTTTCGGCGGCGGCTCGGCGGGGAACACCACAACGTTCCAGCGCAGCGTGGTGCGGTCGGCGCCGGCGAAATCCAACGCGGTAAACGCCACCGTGCCGACCGGCTTGTCCGGATCGGCAAAGGTGACCGGCGCCTGGAACAGCGGCGCGAAATCCTGACGCACGTAAATCTTCTTTTCCCGGCGGCTAATGAAAATCGCAATCGGCGCCTTGCTGGCGGGCGCGACCTTGGCGAGTGCCTGCGGTTCGGCGGGCGGCATCGGCACGGCCGGATTGGCGGCGGCCGCCGCTGCGGGCGCATCCGACATCGGCGTTGTCACGGTAATAGCGGCCGCCGCGGTTTTTTGTGCGCTTGGGGCGGGATCGATCGCAGCGGCATCGGCCATCGCGTTGGGCGCGGCGGCATTGGCGCCGGTGCCACCGGCACTGCCGCGCAAGCCGAGCGTAGCCTGGTCGGCCGCCACCGGCGTGAGCAGTGCCGGCGGCTGGTCCCGATGCACGAACAGATGCGGATCGGCAAACTCGACCGGCTTTAATTCTCGTTCGGCGACGAACACCGGTACGCCGAGCTTGGTGAGATGATAGAGGTGCACCGCAAAATCATGCGGCATGCGAATGCAGCCATGCGAGGCGCGGTGACCGATGCTTTCGCCCTCATGTAGCGCCACCCCCGACCAAGTGATGCGCTGCATGAATGGCATCGGCGCATCGCTGTAAAGATTGGAGCGGTGGAAGACCTGCTTTTGAATGACGCTGAAGACGCCGAGCGGCGTCGGCAGGCTCGGCACGCCGGTGGCGACCGAGGTATCGGCAACGTGCACGCCGTCGCTGTAAAGATGCAGCTTCTGCTGATCGATCGAAACAAAAATCTGCAGCGGACCCTTGGGGATATTGCCGAACGGATCCTTGGCGGCTTCCTTGCTCAGTGCTTTGGCGGTTTTCCTATCGGCTTGCTTCTTCAGCCGGTGCATGGCCGGCTGCGGGTACCCGCCGCCGTAGCCGTAGCCATAATAATAATATTGCGCCGACGCCGGTGCGGCGCCCAAGCCCGCCAACGCCAATGTCAGCGCGGTGACCAGCCCGGGCGCGCCAAGTCGCCCAAATCGGCTTCTCCACAGCGCCAAACGCCGTTCATCCCCTGCGCCCGCGGTGTTCAATTCCGCACCCCTGCCGGCAAGACTTTGATCAAGACTTTGATTCGGACAATCAATGCTAGAGAACGCTGTCGTTTCCCGCCACATCGCGGCACGATGGCGGCCAATTCATGACATAGAAATACTAAATGACAGACTAAGTAGGGTCGATGACAGTGGCGATGGCCGGCCGATGCGACTCACGAATACGACTACGGCCCGATTATTGTGGCGGCATAAGCCTGAAGGCTTTCGCCAGCAGCTCGTAGGAGTGCCGGCGCGCGGCATGATCGTAGACCATTGTCGTGATCATGAGCTCGTCGGCACGCGTCGCCTCGATCAGCGCTTCCAGTCGCTCCTTGACGCGTTCGATGCCGCCGATGACGAGCCGGGCGCGATGGCGCGCCAGGCCTTCGCGATCGCCCGCGGTATAGGGATAAGCGGCCGCCTCGTCGGGCGAGGCGAGCGGCAGATATTCGCCCTTGGCGCGGCGCACATAATGCAATTCGGCGCTGGAAGCGATGCGCTCCGCCTCCGCATCGCTATCGGCAGCGATCACAGCTGTGCCAAGAATGGCGTAAGGCGCGGCCAGCGTCGCCGACGGTTTGAAGTGGCTGCGATAAGTGAGCATTGCGCTCGCCGCGTCGTAGTCGGCGAAGTGATACGCAAAAGCGAACCCCATGCCGACCGCAGCGGCGAGCTCGGCGCTATACCCGCTCGAACCGAGCAGCCAGATCGGCGGCAGCGGCGCGTCGGACGGCACCGCATGGACGTTGCGGAACGGGTGATTTTCCGGGAAGCCGCCGCGCTCGAACAGCAACAGTTCCTGAAAACGCTCGAGAAAATCGTCGCCTTGCCGCGCATCCTGCCGGGCGCGCAAGGCATAGGCCGTGACCGGATCGGTGCCGGGCGCGCGACCAAGGCCCAGATCGATGCGGCCTGGAAATAACGCTTCGAGCACCTTGAAGCGCTCGGCGACCATCAGCGGCGCGTGGTTCGGCAGCATCACGCCACCCGAGCCAACCCGCAGATGTGAGGTGATCGCGGCGATCTGCCCGATCATGATTTCGGGTGCGGAACTGGCGATGTTCGCCAGATTGTGATGCTCGGCGACCCAGTAGCGCTTGTAGCCGAGCCGGTCGGCAAGCCGCGCCAGATCGAGAGAATTGCGCAGCGCCACCGAGCCCGGCGTCACCGTCGTCACAGGCGATAGATCGAGGATGGACAGCGGGACCACGTTGCAGCTCTTCGCGCTTTCTTGTCGGCGCGAATCCTTATGAGCCTGGCGTCTACGCGTCAGTCAATCCCGGAGCCAGGCGGTGTTATCGGATCACCTGCGCCGGCGGCATGGGCGGCGCGCCTGCAGCCTGTGGCAGCGCCGAATAGCGCTGACCGGCTCCATTCGGCGGCGATTGCGGCACGTCCGACAGCGCCGTCGGCATGGTCGCCGGCAATACGACGACGCGCGTGCCGATCTGGACCCGGCTGTAAAGATCCTCGACGTCCTCGTTGGTCAGGTGGATGCAGCCGGACGAGGTGTATTTGCCGATCGACGACGGATCGTTGGTGCCGTGGATGCGGTACAGCGTATTGCCGAGATACATGGCGCGAGCGCCGAGCGGATTGCTTTCGCCGCCGGCCATGAAACGCGGCAGATAAGGTTGGCGGTCGATCATTTCCTTCGGCGGAAACCAGTCCGGCCATTCCTTCATGCGGGTGATGCGCTCGGTGCCCGACCAGGTAAAGCCGTCGCGGCCGACGCCGATGCCGTAGCGCAAAGCTTGGCCGCGACCGAGCACCAGATAAAGATAGGTGTTCGGCGTGTCGATAATGATGGTGCCGGCCGGCTCGGTCGTCGGAAAATTCACGACCTGACGGCGGAAACGCGTCGGCAGCTGCGCGTCCGTCTGCTGATCCGCCTGCGATTGCGCCGGCAGCGAAGCCACGACGGCCGGCGGGGCGGCGGACTGTGGCGCCGATCCCGGAGGCGGAGCGGACGGCGGCGGCGCGTTGATCGAACCGGTCACGTCCGACGCGTCAGCACCGGAGACGCCGGCCGGGGGCCGGTCGTCCACCGCGGGCAACGGTTGGGGAGCAAAATATGGCCCGCTGGCGACCCGCCCCGGAGCCGCGTCTTCATCGGGACCCGGCTGAACGTAACGCGGATCGATGGGCGCGCCGCTCGGATCGCGATAGACGGGCGCAGCGGCATAGGGCGCCGGCACGGCCTGCGGCGGAAACTGCTGCGCGCCGGCGCTGCCGAGCAAGCCGGCGAAGGACGCCACAACGGCGAATGCCACCACGACGGAACTGAAGCTACGCAAGACCGACCCCCTCGACCCCAAATTTCAACCGCGTTTTTGACGCCAACATTTGGCGGGAACAAGGCACGAAACCATAGCTTCTGCCGATAAGTAGGCCTCTCAATGGCAGTTCCCTCAGCATGGTGAAAAATTTGGAAATGGCGGCGCCCGCATGGGTTGTGTGACCTTGGCAACAGCGGCACCTAACAGCTTGTATTACGGCTCATTCCCTGGGAATTTGAAACCCGCCGGGCATTTCATTGGGGGATGAGATCATGGCACGAGCTATTTCGCTTTCATTGCTGGGGGGTGTCGCGGCGGGTGTGTTGCTGTCCGCTCAATTTGCAGGGCCGCTCTACGCTCAAAATGCCGGTGCCGACGACCTCAAGAGCAGAATAATCAATGTGCAAATCGTACAACGCGCCTTCGCCAAGGCGCTGGCGCATTGCACCGAGTTGAACGGAGCAAATTTCTACTTCCAGCCGCGCGATCGCGTTCTCGATCTGACGGATTACCATCGTTCGTTGGATAGTTTGGCACTGCAGCGCGCTTTCAATCCCGAGACTAAACGGCCCTGGAGTCAGCAAGACGCCGACGCGCGCTGGACTGAGGTGCAAAAAGAGGCGGCCCAAGATCAAGCCAATTGTGCACTGGTCGCGAGCCTCCCTTTTCTGCAAAAGAAACTGCAGGAATTGCAGCAACAGGCCGCCTCATCGCAGGGCGCTCCCGTCGCGATCAGCAAATAATCCGCACCCGAACGCCGGCCAAACCATGCGGTTTTGGCCCGCGAGGCAGGTCGCTTGCCTCATGCTAGAATGTGGCGCCGGTAGATCGGCGGATCACAAATCAGAGGCACCAGCATGGATTGGACTGACCGGCGCGAACGGCTGCGCGCCATCATCGCGGGATCGCGTTGCATTTATCCGGCATCGGTCTACGACGCGATCTCGGCGCGCATCGCCGAAGACCTCGGTTTCGAGGCCGGCATGTTCGCCGGTTCGATTGCCTCATTGGCGGTGCTCGGTGCGCCGGACATCATCGTATTGACGCTGACGGAATTCGCGCAACAGGCGTACCGCATCAACCGCGCCGGCAAGCTGCCGCTTCTGGTCGACGCCGATCACGGCTACGGCAACGCACTCAATGTCAAGCGTGCGGTCGAAGAGCTGGCGACCGCCGGCGTCGCGGCGCTGACCATCGAGGACACGGCGCTGCCGACGAGCTACGGCGCGACCGGGGCGACCTTGATTCCGATCGCCGAGGGCGTCGGCAAGATGAAAGCGGCACTGGCCGGCCGGCAGGACAAGCGGCTGGTCATCGTCGGCCGCACCGGCGCCATGGCCATGACCGGCGTCGAAGACACCATCGCGCGGCTTAAAGCCTATGAAGAAGCCGGCGTCGACATGCTATTCATGGTGGGCGTCAAAACGCGCACCCAGCTCGACGCTGTCGCCGCCGCGGTCACGCTGCCGCTATTCCTCGGCGGCGCCGGCCCCGATCTCTACGATCTCGATTATTTGTCCGCACGCAACGTCCGCGTCTGCCTGCAAGGCCATATGCCGTTCATGGCGGCGGTCAACGCGGTGCACGAGACGCTGAAGGCGCTGCGGGCCGGAACGCCGCCGGCCGAGCTTAAGAGCATAGCCTCGCCCGACTTGATGAAACGGGTGACCCGGCAGGCCGACTATGCCAAATGGTCGAAAGAGTTCCTCAACGCCGGCCTGTCGGGCAGCTGAGCCGGTCTGGCCGCGGACTTGATCCGGAGCGGCGGCATTGACAAATAACTCAAAGGCGGCAGCGGATAACGGCGCGTGCCGGCATTTCTCCGGTGCGTCAACTCGGCTAGTAATAAGCCACGAAATCGGCCGCCGCGAGCGAAGGGAAGATCGATGCCATCCGTGAGCGATTGGAAAGTGCCGTCCTCGGCGCAACCGAAGCCGGAGGATTACGGCTACGATCTCGAGCGTGCACTGTCATGCGTAGTCGGGCTGCGCAGCACCGTTCCCTCCGACGCCTTCACCGCCGAAACGTTGGGGACCGAACGGGCGGGTAACGGCGTGCTTATCCGCGGCAACGGCCTGGTGTTGACCATCGGCTATCTGATTACCGAAGCGGAGTCGCTCTGGATTACGCTCAACGATGGCCGTTCGGTCCAGGGCCATGTGCTCGGCTACGATCAGGAGACCGGTTTCGGCCTGGTGCAGGCGCTGGCCAAGCTCGACGCGCCTGTGCTGGAGATCGGTGATTCCACGGCAGCGTCCGTCGGCGAGCGGGTTGTGGTCGGCGGCTTCGGCGGCCGGCAGCGCTCGGTTGCCGCGCGTATCGTCGCCAAGCAGGAATTCGCCGGCTATTGGGAATACGTACTCGACGAAGCGATCTTCACCGCGCCGGCGCATCCGAACTGGGGGGGCACCGCCTTGATCGGACCCGGCGGCGATCTGATCGGCATCGGCTCGCTGCAGCTTCAGCACGCCGCCGAGAAGGGTCAGACGCAAAACATCAACATGATGGTGCCGATCGACTTGCTCAAGCCGATCGTCGACGACTTGATGAAATTCAGCCGCCGCAACGCGCCGCCGCGGCCGTGGCTCGGTCTGTACGCGACCGAAGTTGAGGACCGGCTGGTCATCGTTGGCTTGGCCGACCGCGGGCCGGCCAAGAAGGCGGACTTGCGCACCGGCGACATCATTCTCTCGGTCGCCGGCAAGGAAGTGCGCGATCTCGCCAGTTTCTTCCGCCGCGTCTGGGCGCAGGGCGAGGCCGGTGTCGACGTGCCGCTGTCGATTTACCGGGACGGTGAGACCATGGAGTTCAAGCTCAAATCGAGCGAGCGCAATCGTTTCCTCAAAGGGCCGAGCCTGCACTGAATCGGAGAAGCTAACTCCGATCCAACAGCGACAGCGCCCGCAATCCCTCGCGATAAGTCGGATAGCGCAACGCCACGCCAAGCTCGCGCTTGAGTTTGTCGTTACGCACCCGCCGGCATTCCTGCCAGAAGCTCAAGGCCAAAGGCGACATCGCCGGCGCCGCCTGGTCGAACGGTACTTCCGGCGGTAGCGCGATGCCGAGGAGCTGCGCCGCGAACGTCAAAGGATCGCCGGGCGGCGTCGGCTCGTCATCGGCGACGTTAAAAATTCCAGACGCCGCGGCTTCGAACGCCGCGTCGATCGCCTGAGCGATGTCGAAGACATGGATGCGGTTGAACACTTGCCCGGGCTTGACGATGCGGCGTGCGCCGCCGCGCGCTACTTGGGTGAGCGCATTGCGTCCCGGTCCATAAATGCCGGCAAGCCGCAACACCGCAACCGGAATGCCGCGGCGCGCACCGAGATGCTGCCAACTCCGCTCGGCGGCAAGCCGCTGGACGCCCCGCGCCGAGTGGGTCTGCGGCGGCGTTGCCTCGTCGACCCAACCGCCGGCGCTGTCGCCATACACACCCACCGTCGACAAATAAACGATCGCGCGCAGGTGCTGGGCCTCCATGAAGGCGTCGCCACAAACGCGCAACGCCGGATCGCCATTCTCATCCTGTGGTATCGAGATCAGCGCCGCATCGGCGGCCGCGATGGCGTCACGCAACTCCGGCATCGCCGCGTTGCCGTCGAACACGACCGCGTGCGGCGCGCCGCCGTCATAGCCATTGAGCACGGCGGCGCGCTCTTTGCTGCGCATGGTGCCGACGATACGCGCGAATTTATGCCCGAACGCGGCGACGTAATGCTCGGCCGAATAACCCAATCCGATGCAGAGAAGGTTCGACATCCGCTGCTCAATGGCCTTGCGCCGCCGTCCACTCCGCGATCACCTGCGGATCGGTCTCCGCGGCGAACCGCTCCGCTGCACAACGCTCAAGCCGCTCCGGATCGAGCCGGCCGAGCGCCCAGACGGCAGCGCCGCGAACGAGAGGCGAATCGTCGCCGATCAGCCGCTCGGCCTCGCCGGCGAGGTTTACGTCGCCCGCATTGCCGATAGCGATCAGGACGTTGCGGATGAAGCGGGCGCGGCCGACGCGCTTGACCGGGCTTTTGGCGAACATTGTGCGGAATGCGGCATCGTCGAGCCGCGCCAGATCGGCAAGCCGCGGCGCACGCAACGTCGCGCGGGCCGCGAGCTTTGCCTCCCGCCCGGCCACGGCGAACTTGTTCCACGGGCATACCGCCAGACAATCGTCGCAGCCGTAGATGCGATTGCCGATGTGCGGGCGCAATTCACGTGGGATCGGACCTTTATGCTCGATGGTGAGGTAGGAAATGCAGCGCCGCGCATCGAGACGATAGGGCGCCGGAAACGCCGCCGTCGGGCAGACGTCGAGACAGGCGCGGCATTGGCCGCAGTGATCGCGTTCCGCGCTATCGGGCGGCAGGTCGAGCGTGGTGAAAATCGCGCCGAGAAACAGCCAGGAGCCGAATTGCCGCGACACCAGGTTGGTATGCTTGCCTTGCCAGCCGAGACCGGCCGCTGCGGCGAGCGGCTTCTCCATCACCGCCGCGGTGTCGACGAACACCTTGATGTCGCCGCCGGCGTGGTCGATGAGCCAGCGCCCAAGATGCTTAAGGCGCGGCTTGATCAGCTCGTGATAATCGTCGCCGCGCGCATAGACCGAAATGCCGCCGCTCAGGCGATCTTCGAGAACCGCCAGCGGGTCGGCGTCCGGTCCGTAGTTGAGACCGAGCATGATGATCGACCGCACTTGCGGCCATAGCACGCGGGGATCGGCGCGCCGTTCTGCATTGTTCGAAAGCCAAGCCATCTCGCCGTGCGCGCCGGCGGCGAGAAACTCGTGCAGGCGCGCCGCAGCTTGCGGGATCGCATCGGGCCGCGTCACGCCGACGACATCGAAGCCTTGCCCATGGGCGGCCTCAATAAGTGCCGCCTTCAATTCCGCCGGAGCTAGAAATCGAGATCGGCGTAGCTCGCCGCCGGCGGCAGGCCTGGCAGCGCCTCTTCCAACAGCGCGCGAAACGACGGGCGCGATTTGATCCGCGCGTACCAGTTCTTGGCGGTCTCGTCTTCGTCCCACGGCACATCGCCCAGATAATCGACGGCGGACAAATGCGCCGCCGCGGCCAGATCGGCATAGGTCAACCTATCGCCGGCAAGCCAATCACGCTGGCGAACCAGCCAGCCGATATAGGCTAGATGGTATTTGATGTTGCTCTTTGCCGCACGCAGCGTCTCGGTGTTCGGCGAGCCGCCGCCGCTGGCCGCCGGGATATAGCGTTTATAGACCCGTTCCATCGCCAGCGCGCCGGAGACTTCGTCGAAGAATTTGTCGTTGAACCAGTCCAAAAGCCGGCGAACCTCGACGCGTCCGGCAAGGTCGACGGGCAACAGCCGGAAGTCGCCAAGCGTGAGACCGCGCGTCTCGTCGAGATATTCGGCGATGACGCCGGCGCCCGGCACCGGCGGCACCCCTTCTTCGACCAGGACCGGGGTGGTCGCCGCCGGATTGAACTGCAGAAACTCCTCGCGCCGCTCCCACACCCGTTCTTCGACCAGCCGCGGCGACAAGCCATATTCCTCGAGCGCGAGCCGCACAAAGCGGGAATGCGGGCATATCGGGTAATGAAATAAGGTCAACATGCGCAAGCCTCGGCCGAATCCCATCCTTGCGTCAAAAGGTTGCTGAAGTGGCAATGCGGCCCAACCACTTGGGCAAGGCCGGCGACCCTCAGGCGAGCCACCCTATCGCCACGCCGGCAAGAATCACGATGCCAAGCAAAAGCCGGTAGACGGCGAACGGCCAGCTCGAAAAATTTTCCAGCGTTTTCATCAAGCCCCAGATGGCAAAGAAGGCCGAAACCGCGGCGACCGCTATGCCGAGCCAGAGCACCGACCATGCGTGCCAGGGAAGGTGAAGCTTGTGCAGTTCCCACAATTCCTTGAACCCGGCCAGCGCGATCGCAGGCAGGCCCAGCAAAAAAGAGAGCCGCGCGGCTTCCTCGCGTTTGAAGCCGAGCATCAAGGCTGCAGTCAGTGTCGAGCCCGAGCGGGAGACGCCGGGAATGAGCGCGCCGGTCTGGGCGAGACCGACAATGAGCGCGTCGGCGAGCGTCGCCTTGGCGATGGTGCGCGAATGGCGCGCCCAAATTTCGGCGACGACCAACAGCGCGCCCATCACCAGGCAGGTCCAGCCGATGACGCTGATGGCGCGCAGCGGTGAATTGCAGGTGTTGAGCAGCTTGGCGAGCGTCAGGCCCGCAATTCCGATCGGGATGGTGGCGAGGATGATCCACAATGCGAATTGAAAAGAGCGGTCGCGGAACCGTCCGTGGAGCGCGGCGGAGATCGAATTGACGGTGAGGTCCCGCACATCCGTCCAGAAATAGCTGACCACCGCGCCGAGCGCCGCAAGCTGCATCGCCGCCGAGAATGCCGAGCCCGGGTCCTGCCAGCCCAGCACGGCGGGCATCAGGCGCATATGGGCGGTCGATGAAATCGGCAACAGCTCGGTAATGCCCTGCACCACGCCGAGGATTGCGACTTTGAAATAGCCTAACGCAACGAAGCCGGTGTCGATGCCCTGAGTGCAAGCGTCGGCCATGGTCACATCATTTTTGCAAATTGTGCCGGCTTATGCCGTGTGGGGATTGAACTGGCCGGTCTTGCGGAAGCGCCAGAGATAAGTCGGCACGATGGCGTCGATCGATTCGGGAAAGATGCCGAGACCTTCAAGCGTGCGTCCGTCGCGCTTGGCGTCCTCCGACACAACATTGTCGCGCTTGAGGAGTTCCACCTGATCCGGAGTGATCGGCGGCTTCGGCGCGAATTGCAGAAACACCGCTTGGAGTTTCAACAGCGAGAATGGCACCGGCACCAGGAGCCGGCGGCGCTGTGCGGTAGTGAGCACGAACTGCATCAATTGTTTGAACGTGCGCACGTCCGGGCCGCCGAACTCGCAGATCGTGCCGGGCTTTAAATCTCCGTCGACCGCCTTTGCGATGGCCTCACCGGCGTCGCCGGCAAACACCGGCTGCATGCGGGTGTGACCGCCGCCGGGAAGCGGCAGCGCCGGCGCCACACGCGCCAGCGCCGCGAAGCGGTTGAAGAAATCGTCTTCCGGGCCGAACAGGATCGACGGCCGCACGATAATTGCCGCCGGCTGCGCCGCCAGCACCCGCGCCTCGCCCTGCCCTTTGGCACGCGCATAACGCGAGGCGCTCTGCGCGTCGGCGCCGATCGCAGAGACATGAACGAGCGACGCGTCGGCTGCAGCGGCGGCCTTCGCCACCGTTTCGGCGCCGGCCGCCATCACGGCGTCGAAACCCTGGTTGCCGCGCTCGAACAGGATACCGACCAGATTGATTACGGCGTCCGCGTCGCGCACCGCCGCCGCGACCGAATCGGGATAGCGCAGATTGGCCTGCACCGCCTGGATCTGGCCGACCCGGCCCATCGGCCGCAGGTGACCACACAATTCCGGCCGGCGCACCGCGACCCGGATGCGGTAGCCGCGGCTGGCAAGCGCCCGCACCGCATGGCGGCCGAGAAATCCCGAACCGCCGAACACGGTGACCAGCGTTTCCGCTTTGCTCTTGATCGCCATGCTTGCTCTTGATGGGACCGCTATTGCTTACCTCAAGTCGCGAAATACATGATCGCTTCCGCGCTGTATAGGGGATTACGCGATGTCCCGGATAGGCGGATTATTGCCCGGATTGGCCGGCCCCCTTTGCGCGGGATACCCCTTCGATTGAAAGGAACTTCGATTTGACAAGGGGATGACCGCTTTCGTACCTATCGGCGCTGTCCTGATATGCCCAGGTGGCGGAATTGGTAGACGCACTAGTTTCAGGTACTAGCGCCGCGAGGCGTGGAGGTTCGAGTCCTCTCCTGGGCACCAGTAGGCCGTTCCATAGTTGTTCACCGTTCGCCATAGTGAACTGATTTATATAAGTTATTTGCATTTCGTCCGTCCATCGTTCCCCATGGCGACCGGTGACAAACCGCCGAAATGAGTGTACGTTTGTGAGTACCGCTCATTTTCCACACTGGGGTCGTACTCACATGCCGCTCAGTTCGTTGGTGGTCCAAAACGCCAAGCCTCGTGCGAACTTTTATGTCCTCACCGATGGCAACAGCTTGCATCTTTTGGTCAAACCAAACGGCAGCAAGTTGTGGCGGTTTCGCTATCGCTTCGGCGGCAAGCCGAACTCGCTCGGCTTCGGCTCATTTCCAGAAATCTCTCTCGCTGACGCGCGCGCTAAGCGAGACAATGCACGGAAACTTCTCGCCAATGGCGTCGACCCTTCCCGACAGAAGAAGCTCGATAAGATCACGGCGAAATCGGCAGCCAACAACACCTTCGGCGCTATCGCCGAAGAGCATCTGAAGAACCAGGAGGAAAGCGGCACGGCAGCATCCACGATGGTGAAAAACCGTTGGTACCTGCAAGACCTCGCCGCGCCGCTCACGAACCTGCCCATCACCGAGATCACGCCCGCTGAAATCCTTAGCCTCCTGAAGAAGATCGAGAAGAGCGGCCGCAGGGAAACCGCACGAAAAGTACGCGGCGCCATCGGCAGCGTGTTCCGGCTCGCGATCACGACGTTACGCGCCACCAACGATCCCACATTCCCGCTCCGTGGCGCCCTTCTCAAACCGAACGTTCAGCACCGGCCCGCCATCACGGATGAAGCAAGGCTTGGTGCGCTGATGGTAGCGATAGACGAGTACGACGGCTGGCCAACCATTCGCGCTGCGCTTTTGCTTACTGCGCTCACGATGACGAGGCCGGGCGAAGTCCGCTACATGCGCCGCGCGGAAATCCTATGGCCGAAAGCCACGTGGCGCATCCCGGCTGAACGGATGAAGATGCGTCGTCCACATGACGTGCCGCTCTCCATCCAAGCCCTCGCTATCATTCGCGACGTCTGGCCGCTGTCCGAGGGCCATGAGCTGGTGCTGCCATCGATCCGCTCTCCGCGCAAAGCCTTGTCGGAAAATGCGATGAATTCCGCGTTACGCAGGGTCGGCTACTCGAAAGAGGAGGTTTGCGCACACGGCTTTCGCTCGTCCGCTAGCACCATCCTCAATGAACGTGGCTTCGATCAGAACGTCATCGAAACCGCCCTAGCCCACCAGGACGAGGATGCAATCCGGGCGGTCTATAACCGCGCAAAATATTGGCCGCAGCGGATCAAGCTCTTGCAGGATTGGGCCGACCTTTTGGACGAATTCAGGGGGCTCAGCTTCACTATCTACCGGCATCCAATAGAGTTTGTGATCAATCACGACCCGCGATGAGCGGACGATCGCGGCAGCGGCTTTAACGCCCGCTTTCGCGTACACAACGCGCAGGGCTTGTAGCGGGAATTGGCTGCTGAGCTTCCCGTAATAATCCAGCGACTCCAGGAAACTCATCTCGGAAGTGCTGTGCCGCGCCCAAAGTCGCTCTGATTGACCGAGCCACTTAGCTAGGTGAGGATAGCCCAGCTCCAATGCACCTTGGCTGTCGAGCAGTCTAGATTCCTGTGTGTCCCACGGAATGACTGCCGTGAGAGGATCCAACACCCGGTAGGGTGCGATCGACTGGCCCAACAGAACCTGTTTCAAAAACCTCCGCTCAATCTGCCCGCGTAGCGGACGAACACTATTCCAGGGTCTCTTATCCTGTGCATTCACCCGGCTCTCAACCAGCGGGGCATTTCGATCCGCCCCGAGCACGCCGCCATGGTCCGAGCGTCCGCTCCGCAAGAGCGGACTTAATTCGTAGTCCACAAAGAACATCCCTCCCCTCTTTATCCACAGCTCGGCCACATCAATAGCTCGCGCGGCTCATGGTAAAATTTCTCATGTGGATTTCAGGGCATCCGCGCACCGCGGTATTTTGTATCTGGTTCTCCTGTTGGCAGCGATGCTGCCAGCTTTCACATTTGCGCAGGCTCAAACCGATTCCTCCTCCGTTCCGACAAGCACTCCGGTGGTTATCACCCGGACGCTTTACGTCGGCGAAAGCGGCGCGGACGTCTCAGCCTTGCAGCAGTTTCTTCAGCAACAAGGATACTTCACCTACCCCACCGTCACCGGCTTCTATGGGGCCGCCACCTGGCAAGCGGTTGCCGACTTCCAACAGGCCCACGGTCTTGAAGCAGTGGGCTATGTCGGCCCCCTAACGCGTGCACTCGTTGCGACATTGTCGGGAACTTCTTCCTTATCATCCGCAACGGCACCTACTGCAAGCACGGGTTCAACCGTATCTTTCACCCGCTCCCTGTACCTGGGAGAAAGCGGCAGCGACGTGGTCGCCCTCCAACAGTTTCTGAAGCAGCAGGGTTACTTCACCTACCCCACGGTCACCGGCTACTTCGGACCTATAACCGAAGCAGCGGTCAAAGCCTTCCAAAAGGCCAACAACATCGACCCTATCGGCACCGTGGGGCCGCAGACCCAAGGCGCCATCGCGCAGCTTGGCGGCGCATCTTCCGAAACTGCATCCTCCGTTGCAACCAATACGTCCGTGCCCTGCACGGCCCCTGCAGGCCTCACCTGCATCCCCGGCTCAAACATCATCCAACCTGTCTCCCCGGGCAACGGCTACATCCCGGGGTTTGGTGGCGGCGGAGGAAAGACTACGAGCGTCGCAGTAAGCGCCGCGCCCGCACCGACCTGCGCAATTTCCGCGTCGTCGGATAATATTTCGCTCGGCCAAAGCACGACGCTTAGTTGGACTTCCACCGGCGCTACATCCGCGTCGCTCAGCGGCATAGGCTCTGTCGCCACCGCTGGCTCGCAAAGCGTTTCGCCGTCGACCGACCTATCTATACACTGACCGTCACCAATTCATCCGGCAGCGCCACGTGCGATACGGCCGTCGCGATATCCACGGTAATGTCCCCGATGCTAACGTCCGCAGGTGGCACGACGGCCGCGGGATTTCAGGGAGAGTACTTCGACAACACCACCCTCTCTGGCTCGCCGACGTTTACCCGTCGCGATGTGCGCATCGACTTTGACTGGGGCACCACGATGGCGCCGGGCGGTTCGCTGTCGCCAGGCTTCGACACCATCGGTCACGATGATTTCTCCGCCGAGTGGACCGGCTCGGTCATTCCAGCCTATTCGCAGACCTACACCTTCACCGCTATTAGCGACGACGGCGTCCGCCTTTACATTCGCCCGACCGGCTCGGGGAGTTGGACAACGCTCATCGACGACTGGACCTCGCACTCGGTTGCGACTGACACAGCCACCTATGTGATGACCGCCGGCGACAGCTACGACCTCAAAGTTGAGTACTACCAAAACACCGGCGAAGCCGAGATGCGGCTCTTGTGGCAAAGCCCGAGTATGCCCGAGCAGGTGATAGATCCGATCGTGCAGACGGGGTTCAACAATCCGTTTGATAACACCACACCGTTCACAAACATCGTCGAGGCCGCGCGCAACAGTTGGAATGGCTTTACCTTCTATAGTCCTTTCTATGACGCCATTCCCGCACCTTCCACCGATGCTAATGGTTGGCCAATGGGCGACGGGAGTTACGTATTCCAGGAAAGTTTGAACGAAGGTCTCGGCGTTGACCCGCTCATGCTGGGTACCGTCACCTTCAGCTTCAACGGCAAGGCAAGAATATCTCTCTTTGGCAATGTAAACTTGAGCAGCCTGACCTATTCGTACAGCACCTCGACCAATACCACGTCCGGGAGCTTTGAAATGGAAGACTTGGGCATCAATGCAAGCGATTTCGAATTTGCAAGCTCGACCCGCACCGGTTTACCGGGCGGCCCAGGAGGCATCACCAATCTCAAGCTCATGCTGCCGACGGCTCCGAATTCCGCGCAAAGCTACAGCACCACAGACGCCCCCATTTTTACCCCACAAATGGAGACCGCACTTGAGAACTTCACCTTTCTTCGCTTCCAGCTAGTGGGCAGCCAGGAGCAGGATTGGACGGACCGTACACTGCCGACATACTTCAATCAGGAAAACGGCTCTGGAACCGCGCCTCACAACGGCGTCGGGAGCGTCGCCAACAACGGTCCGAGTTGGGAATACAAAATAATGCTGGCCAACGAGACCGGCAGCGACCTCATGCTCAGCATTCCCGTTGGCGCAACAGACGACTACGTGACCAAGCTGGCCGAACTCCTTAAGTACGGCTCCGACGCCAACGGCAATCCGTACACACAGCCCACCACTAATCCGGTATATCCGCCGCTCAACCCCAACCTGCACGTCTATCTCGAACTTGAGAACGAGCTCTGGAATTTCGCCGGCGCTTTCTCCACCGACTACGGCAACCTCAGCGCCCTTACCACCGACCATGCCAACGCGGACGATGCCGACTTCGCCGCCTTCAATTGTGACAACCTCTCCACGGCAATGAGCGGCGGCAGCTACGTCAACCTTACCACCTGGCGTCTGCGCTACGCGCTCCTGCGCATGACGCAGATATCCGGCGACTTTCGTAATGTCTGGGGCAGTGGTGCCATGATGACGGATATCCGTCCCGACTTTGAGTGGCAGTATGGCAATACCAACAACACCGCGAGCGGCCCGCTTGCGTGGGCCGACACCTGCCTTAACAACGCCGACGGCCAAGAGCACACCACCACTCCCGAGCCCATCGACTATTATCTTTACGGTGGTGGCGGCGCGACCTACTACGGCGCGCAAAACGGCGACGGCACCACGACCCTCATCACTGACCCCAACTTCAACAACGTCACCTTTTCGAACGGCTACAATCTTGAACCTTCGGGCACGATGTTCACCTTTGCGAGCACCTCCGGCATCGCGCGCTACACCGGTTCGGGCGACATCCCACCGGCCTACGCCGGTTCGCAGATGGGCTACATTACCGACAAAGGCTCCATCACGTTCAGTGTTACCTTCCCCAGCTCGCAAACGAGCGATGTTTACGCGCTCGACTTCAAAGCGCTTGATCGCGTGCAGGTGGGGACGACCACCGCCGACCTGGAGAACCTGCGTGTCTACGAGGACGGCACCTCGACTGCCGACGACATTACCCAAAACACCTACAGCCAAGGCAACGGCTACACGCCGAAAAGCTACGCGCAGGAGAGCAATACCTGGAACGCGACGAACGTTTCTTGGGTGAGCAGTGACTTCTACTTCACCAAGCTCTTCGACATCACCCCCGGCTCGACCCACACTTTCACCATCCAGGGAATGGGCGATATTCAGAACGCAAGCACCACCAATCAAACCGCGTTCATCGGCGATGTCGAGGTGACGAGTGTTGACTCCATATTCAACGCCGGTATTCCGGGCGGCGGCGAAGCAAACGGCCAACCCGTCAACTCCAACTACGTCTCGACCCTGACCGCCGAGGCCGACTGGGCCCGCGCCTACGGATTGCAGGAGGTGTCCTACGAAGGCGGCTGGTCTTTAGGTGGCGATGATGGAGGGTCGCCTCTACAAAACTACGCCAAGTACGGCGACTCCCGCACCGCCGCCGCGCAGGAAGCGGCCATGAACGACTTCTACGATGCGGGGTCGACCGTCGATGCACTCGGCACCTACGAGCAGTGGCCCAATTGGTCCGACACCTAAGTGAGGCAGCAAACTTCAGACAACCCCAGGCGCGTACCTTGCTTGGGGTTCTTTTTTGTGGCGACACCAGCCTTTATTTTCCATCGTACTGAGATTGTTGCGCGTCGTGGCCGCGCGGCCACAGTGTGAGACACTCGCCAAACAGCATGGCATTCAAAGGTCCAGCTACCCGCTGTGTCATAAAAGACGCAGCGTCAGCCAATCGCGTGGAGCGTCGCGGACGCGCCGAACCTTTCCCACAATTGAAGCAACAAATGAAATGTAATCTTCGCGGCAAGCGCCACCTTTGCATAGCGAGAAGGAAGCATGACACGGATAGCAAACGTAGCTCATCGATGGCCGATCCTGCGTATCGCCGCTGACGTCACACTGGTCTTTGCCTGCTCAGCACCGGTGGTGTGGTTGTTGTCCAACTTCTTGGTCAACGGCATGCGAGCATTCTATCATTAGGCATCCAACAAGTAGGACGGTCCCATTGCTGGACTGTGAATTCCGTAACCCGCGACGAATACTTAGCGTTTCGCGGCCGGCGCACCATGTCTACCGATCCCAAAATCGCGCTCGCCACCTTGACGCAATGCAGCGGCTGTGCCTCGATGGCAGTCATGCCTCACAAAGCCCCTATCCCCGGCTGGGTCTGGCGCTTAAGAATCGAAGCGGCCCTCAAAAAGCGTCCGCGCCTCGTCTTGGCAAATAAAATCGCCGACCTGCGGGCGCTACCCAAAGTCCAGCAGCCGTCCAAGCTACCCAAAGACGTATTGAAACCAGCGCTCTCTTGGTCTGTTGCCGACAACGCACGGAAATCATGCTGCCGCTAGCTCAGATTGAACTACCGGAAAGTTAAATCCACCATTTCGCCGTCACCGCACATCATTGCAGCGACCTCCGCTGTGCAATAAACCTCAGTCGAAACTCGCTATCTTATCAATTGCCTTTCATTCAGCCTGTCCACCACGAGCTGCTCCGCATTGAAAACTCGCTTCGACTGAGAAAATACAGTCTGGGCATCATATGCCATCGCTTCAAGCGGGCTGTCGCGATATCCGAACTGTTCCAGCCCGTCCGCGTAGGCGGCAAGAAAGCGCTCAGGGCCGAGTACCCGCCATTGAACGACATGGATTAGCTCGTGAAAATATAAGCCTTCGTCCGCTACGTTTCTTTTCTTCAAAAAGAACGTATCGAGATAGGTAATTCCGTCGTAGTCACCCTGCTCGAACACGGCGTACCGTTTCAGCCCTAAAGCCGAGAGCGGCGGTGTTGGTACTCGATCCACCAAGACACATTTGGCGTCCACCAACAGCTTCTCGCTAAAGTAATGGGGCAAGCGCACAGACGCCTGCGGCTTCACCGACGGC
>DATAWA010000035.1:0-34277 GCA_036267435.1 Xanthobacteraceae bacterium
TCCGCGCGCTTTTCGAGGCCATATGCCTTCCTTTCGTCGTTTTCCCAGCGTCATCTCTAACCCAGATTAGGCCCGCGGGCAGGGGTGTCGATCGTCGTCGCTCACGGGTGGTTATCTTGTTCGCTGCATCATCGTTGTGACCGCGCCGCGCCTCGTGCGTCGGCCGCATGAGATGCGTGTGTGGGATCGGGACACCAGGGGAACGCCCGAGCGGGCATGACGAATCAGGACAGGCACAGTGGGGCGTTCCCGCGTTGGGAGTCTGCCGTTCACCCGCGGCGCCGCGGCAATCTCCCCGCAGCTCACCGCGGTGAACGCTCGGGCGATGGCCGCTATCTCGCCGCTTATCGGCGGCTTCTCGGCCGGCATCAAAGGCTGATCAGGCGGGTCGGCATCGCCTCGGTAACGCTGGTCGGGCTCGTCGTTCTCGGCTGCGGCGGCCTGTGGTGGCGGCTCTCCAGCGGACCGATTCAGCTCGACGTTTTCACGCCGTGGCTCGTTTCCGCAATTGAGGACAATTTCGGCAGCCGGGAGCGTGTCGAGGTCGGGGGCACCCAGATCGAGCGCACCGCGCACGGCGCTGCGGTGCGCGTTCGCGACATCGTGGTGCGCGACCCCGACGGCACCGTGGTTGCGAGGGCGCCGAAGGCTGAAATCGATGTTTCCGGGTTGAGCCTCTTGAGCGGCCATATGCGGGCAGAGAGTCTCAATCTGGTCGGCGCCGCCATGTCGGTGCGCATCGAGCCGGACGGCAATGTGACGGTATTCGCAGCCGATGCCGACAAGCGTCCGATCGCGACCGCGAATGTTCCGCCTGCGGCCGGCGCGCTCATCGCGCACGGCGCGGTGAAGCAGGGGAAATTGGATGCCAGCATGGCCGCGCCGCCGCAGGCGCGTTTGGCGGTGCCGCGGCCGCCGACCGACAGTATCGCCGCCGTGTTGGCTTGGCTCGACGGAATCAGCCGGTCCGGGCTTGACGGTCATGATTTGCGCGAGCTCGGCCTCAAAGACGGCACGCTCACGGTCGACGACGAGCGCACCGGCAAGCGTTTTACCTTCGACAATATCAGCCTCAGTCTGCAACGGCCGCGCGGCGGCGGGATGGTCGTCACCGTGGGTTCGGCAAGTGCCGAGCATCCGTGGGGACTGACGGCTTCGATCAAGCCGACCGAGGACGGCTCCCACAGCATCGCATTGGAAGCCCGGCAGATTTCCGCCAACGATCTATTGCTGGCGTCGCGCTTTGGCGACGGCAGCTTGCAGGTCGATATGCCGCTTTCCGCCAGCCTGCGCGGCGTGATCGGTCCCAACGGCGTTCCGCAATCGCTGACCGGGCGTGTCGTCGTCGATTCCGGTTACATGACCGAAAGCGATGGCGACGACGGCCGCATCGATCTCGATCATGCCGAGTTTAAGATCAACTGGGATGCCGGCAGCCGCGTTTTGACGGTGCCGTTCCAGATTCTGTCCGGCGGCAATCGGGTCACACTGCTTGGCCAGGTCGAAGCGCCGGCGCAATCGCCGGGGCCATGGCTGTTCCACGTCGGCGGCGGCACGATCGTGCTCAATTCTCCGGACCAGCAGAGCGCGCCGCTGGTTCTCAACAATATCGCGCTGAACGGCCAGTTCGATCCGGTCAAGAAGCGTTTTGTGGTCGGACAGAGCGAGATCGGCAACAGCGACGTCGGCGTCGCCATGTCGGGTAATCTCGATTATTCCGAGGGCAGCCCACGGCTGGCGGCGGGGCTTGCCGCGACGCGGATGTCCGCCGACGCGCTCAAGCGGCTATGGCCGGTTTTCATCGTCCCCAAGGTTCGCGATTGGTTCGAACAGCATCTCGTCAGCGGCAATGTCGATCACGTGGTGATCGGCGTGAATTCGCCGCTCGATGATTTGCGGGCCAGTGGCCCGCCGGTCCCGGCGGACGGCTTGACGCTCGATGCGCAAGCGACGAATTGCGTGATCCAGCCGGTGGCCGGGCTGCCGGCGCTAAACGATGCCGACCTCGCGGTCCATATCGTCGGACGCGACGCCCAAATTTCACTCGGCAGGGCGACCGCCGATCTGCCCTCGGGCCGCAAGCTTGTCTTGTCTTCGGGCCTGTTTGAAGTGCCCGATACGGCGCCTCATGCGCCGCCGGCGAACGTGCATTTCAAGCTCGACGGACCGGTGTCGGCCGCAGTCGAATTGTTGTCGATGGACCGATTGCGCGACGCTTCGGCCGTGCCGTTCGAGCCGGCAACCACGCATGGCACATTGAATGCGCTGGTGTCGCTGGCCATGCCGTTGAAGCCCGATCTGCCGCCGGGCTCGACCAGCTACGCGATCGCCGTCGACGCCATGAACTTTTCCGCCGAACACATGATCATGGGTCAAAAGGTCGAGGCGGCGGATCTGAAGGTCAGCGCCAACAACCAGGGCTTCGTTCTCAAAGGCGCCGTCAAGATCGGCGGCTCGCCCGCCAATCTCGAATATCGCCAGATGCACGGCGACAGCACGGCCGACGTCCACGTCCAGGGCATGCTGGACCAGGCGATGCGCAACAATCTCGGCCTCGATCCGGCCAATGCGATCAGCGGCGCCATTCCGATCGACATCGCCGGTCATGTTGACAGCACGTCCGACCACGACGGCCGTTTCGGGGTCACGGCCGATCTGACACCGGCGCAAATCGACGGGTTCTTGCCGGGCTGGGTCAAGCAAGCGGGCAAGCCGGCGCGTGCGACCTTCAACCTGACGACCAAGGCGCAGACCACCCATATCGACGATCTATTGATCGAGGGCGCCGGCGGCGGCGTGAAGGGCACCATCGATCTCGACGGTTCGGGTGCGGTGCAGTCCGCCGATTTTCCCTCTTACGGGTTCTCCGACGGCGATCACACCAGCCTCAAAGTGAACCGCTCGCCTGATGGCGTGCTGCACGTCGTGATGCGCGGCGACTCCTACGACGGGCGCGGTTTCATCAAGGCGATGACCGGTGGACCAACCGGGCCGCCGGCGGAAAATCGCAAGCCGCCGGACATCGATCTCGAAATGAAGCTTGGCGCCGTGCTCGGCTTCAACGGCGAGGCATTGCGCGGCCTCGACTTGAAATTGTCGCGGCGCAGCGGCGAGATCAAGAGCCTAACTTTGGCGTCCAGGATTGGCAGCGACGGCTCGTTGACCGGCGATCTGCGCGGACCGCGAGGCGGGCGGCAGGTGATCGATCTGGAGAGCAGCGATGCCGGTGCGCTGTTCCGCTTTGCCGATATCTATTCGCGGATGGATGGCGGTCAGATGTCTACAGTGATGGGTCCGCCGTCGGCCAACAATCCTATCCAAGCCGGTCAGCTTAGTGTGCGCAATTTCACCGTTCACGACGAGTCTCAGCTGCAGCGCGCAGTGTCAAACGGCAGCCCGCTGCCGCGTAACAACATGTTCTTCTCGGGATTGAAGGTCGATTTCACCCGATCGCCCGGACGGGTCGCGCTGCATGACGGGGTGGTGCGCGGGCCGGTGCTTGGCGGCACCATCGACGGCCTGATCGATTATGCCTCGGAAAACATGGATTTGCGCGGCACCCTGATCCCGCTCTACGGCGCCAATAATCTGCTTGGCCAGCTTCCGGTGGTGGGGCTTTTCCTTGGCGGCGAGAAAGAGGGGCTGGTTGGCGTGACCTACGAAGTCGTCGGCAGGCCCGGCAATCCGGTGCTGCACGTCAATCCGCTCTCCGCGCTGGCGCCGGGACTGTTGCGCAAGGTGTTCGAATTCCCGGCCAATTCCGGCAACCAGGCGGTACCGGTGCCGCCGCCATCCGCCGACGACTCCACCGGCGCCGTCGACGCGACGATCGGCAATAATCACTAGCTCCGATCATCACTCCGGCTTGAGCAAGACGTGGCGCTTGCGGCCGAGCGAGAGCTTTATCACGCCGCCCGTTGTGAGATCTTTCTTAGTCAACAGCATCTTTTCATCTGTGACCGTCGTGTCGTTTACTTTGAGCCCGCCATTCTTTATTTGACGTCGCGCTTCGCCATTCGACGACACAAGCCCAGCTAACACAAAAGCACCAAGCACGCTTAGTCCCGCTGCCTCCAATATTGCATTCGAGTTGACTGTCGGCAGGTTCGCGCTGTGGCCGCCTTCCTCGAATGTGGTGTGCGCGGTTGCCGCCGCTTGCTCTGCCGCCTGCCGGCCGTGGACGAGCCCGGTGGCTTCGGTGGCGAGAATCTTTTTCGCCTCGTTGATTTCCGCGTCCTTGAGCGCGGCAAGCCGGCCAACCTCGTCGAGCGGCAAGGTCGTGAACAGCTTGAGGAAGCGCTCCACGTCGGAGTCTTCGGTGTTGCGCCAATATTGCCAATATTCGTAGGGGCTGACTCGATCGGCGTTGAGCCACACCGCACCGGCGGCGGTCTTGCCCATCTTGGCGCCCGACGAGGTGGTGATGAGCGGCGAGGTGAGCGCGAAGAATCGCGCGTTGTGCAGCCGCCGACCGAGGTCGATGCCGTTGATGATATTGCCCCACTGGTCGGAGCCGCCCATTTGCAGCACGCAGCCGCAACGGCGATACAGTTCGACGAAGTCGTAGGCCTGCAGGATCATGTAATTGAATTCGAGGAACGACAGCTCCTGCTGCCGGTCGAGGCGTAGCTTGACGGAATCGAACGCCAGCATCCGGTTGATCGAGAAGTGGCGGCCGACGTCGCGCAGGAAATCGATATAATTGAGCGTGTTCAGCCAGTCGGCATTGTTGGCCATGATCGCGTTGCCGCCGGCATTCTCGAATTTGAGAAATTTGTCGAACACCGCGCGAATGCCCTTGAGGTTGTCATTGATCGCCTCGTCGGTGAGCAGGCGCCGGCTTTCGTCCTTGCCCGAGGGATCGCCGACCCGCGTCGTGCCGCCGCCCATCAGCGCAACCGGCCGATGCCCGGTCTGCTGCAGCCAGTACAACAGCATGATCGGCAACAGCGAGCCGACATGCAGCGACGGCGCGGTGCAGTCGAAACCAATATAGGCGGTGATCGTTGACGAGTGGGCCAGCGCATCCAGCGCGTCGGGCTCGGAAACCTGGTGAATAAAGCCGCGCCCGGCGAGAACGTTCAGAAAATCGGATTTGTAGGTGGTCATCGAGGTCCGGCTAATATGCGCGAATGATAAGGTCCCGTTGTGGCTCGCCGCGGCGGCGCGGCTGGTGTAACAGGTCCCGAAGCTTATTCAACCCGGCGATTGGCACGTGTCGATACAGGAACAAACGAAATCCGATCCGGCCGGCGAAGCGGCCGGCGCTTCGGTTCTGGCGATCGGGCTGATGAGCGGCACGTCGCAGGATGGCGTCGACGTCGCTTTGATCGACACCGACGGGGAAACGATCGCGCAGTTCGGCGCGACGGCGTTTCGGCCCTATACGGCGGCCGAGCGCACGCTGTTACGCGGCGCCACGGCGGCAGCCGCGAATTTGACCGATCGCGCCGCCCGGCCGGCCATCGTCGCGCAGGCCGAGCGGCTTATAGACGACGCCCATGGCGAGGCGGTGGAAAGCTTTCTCGCCGCCAATGCGCTTGAAAGAAGCAGCATCGCGGCGATCGGATTTCACGGCCAAACCCTGTTGCACCGGCCGGAGCGTGGCTTGACCATTCAGATCGGCGACGGCGCCGCGCTGGCAAGACGGCTTGGCATTGCCGTGGTCTATGACTTTCGCGCCGCCGACGTCGCTGCCGGCGGGCAGGGCGCGCCGCTGGCGCCGATCTACCATCGCGCTCTGGTACGCCGCTTGGCGCTGCCGCCGCCGGTCGCCGTGCTCAATGTCGGCGGCGTCGCCAATGTGACCTATATCGACGGCGAGACTCTGATCGCGTGCGATACCGGCCCGGGCAATGCTTTGCTCGACGATTTCCTGCGGCTGCGCACCGGGCGGCCGCTCGACACCGACGGCCGCAACGCCGCCGCCGGCAAGGTCGACGAGGCCATGATTACGCGCATGCTGCGGCATCCTTTCTTTGCGGCACCGCCGCCGAAATCGCTCGACCGCAATGATTTTCGCGGCCTCGTCGGCGATACGCTCGACAATATCGGGCTCGAAGACGGCGCGGCGACGCTGACTGCCTTGACCGCGGCGGCGGTCGCGCGCGTCGTTGCCCATCTGCCGCGAGCGCCCGCCACCTGGATCATCGCCGGCGGCGGTGCGCGCAATCCGACGCTGCTGCGGATGCTGGCGGAGCGCCTTGCGCCGGCGCGTATCGAGACCGCGCACGAGGCCGGCTGGTCGATCGATTCGCTTGAAGCACAGGCCTTCGCTTATCTCGCGGTGCGCGGCTTGCGCGGGCTGCCGCTGACATTCCCCGGCACGACCGGCGTCAAGGAATCTCTGACCGGGGGCGTTGTGGCAAAGCCTTAACGTGTTGACCGGCCTTCACTCGATCAAGAACACGCCTTTGCCGCTCGTCTGTTGGTCAAACAGCCGGTAGGCCTCTTCGGCTTGCGACAGCCGCCAGCGATCGGTGAACAGGCGGTCGACGTCGATCTTGTGGTCGGCGACAAAGCGCGCGCAATCGGCCTGGATGGTCGTCGAAAAAGTCCACGACGCGACGATGGTGAGCTGCTTGCGCAGCATGTCGGGGCTGACCTCGATGGTGACGTCGCCGCCTTCGCCGACGAAACAGGCAGTCCCCCATTTGCCCGCGCCGCGCAACGCGGCGATGCGTCCCGCCGCGGAGCCGGACGTGTCGAGGGTGAAATCGGCGCCGAGCCCATGCGTCAGGTCTCTGATCGCCGCCGGAGCATCATTGCTGCGCGGATCGATCAGCGCGTCGGCGCCGAATTCTTTGGCGCGCGCAAGACGCTCCGCGCTGACGTCGAGTGCAATGACGCGCGCGCCCATGGCAACCGCGAACTGCGTCGCCGAAAGGCCGACCGGCCCCTGACCGACGATGCCGATGGTGTCGCCACCCGCAAGCTTCATCCGCCGCAGCGCCTGGTAGGCGGTGCCGGTGCCGCAGGAGATCGCCGCGCCGGCAGCGAACGATAATTCGTCCGGCAGCGGCACCACTGTGTAGGACGGTACTTTCATGTAAGGCGCGTGCGCGCCATGGCCGGTCCTGCCATAGACGACGCTGCCGGCGTCGCACATTTGCGTCCAGCCGGTGCGGCAGTGCGGGCAGGTGCCGCAGCCGCCGTAGTGATGCACCATCACGCGGGCGCCGATGTGGATGATGCGCTCGTCGACGGCGCTGCCGGCGGCGGCAACCACGCCGCATGGCTCGTGCCCGGCGATGACTGGACCCGACGCTTTGCCGAGCCCGTGCGACGGTGAACCGCCGGATGCGCGATAAGGGTGCAGGTCGCTGCCGCACATGCCGGATGCCTTGACCGCGATGACGACGTCGTGCGGTCCAGGCGCCGGATCGGAGAATTCGGCGAGCTCAAGCTTGCGCTCGCCGAGGAAGGTCACGCCGCGCATCGATCGCTTCCTCCGCGGCTTATTTCGCTGCCGCCTCCTTGAGCGGGTCCTTCACCGCCGGGAAGGTCTTGAACTCGATGGCCCACGGTTCGCCGTTCACCATCTGCACCTTGCGGATATAGACGTTCTGAATAATGTCGCGGGTGTCCGGATCGATCTCAATGGGACCGCGCGGGCTTTCCCATTTCATGCCCTTCAGCGCAGCCAGCACCGTATCGGCATCGGTGTTG
The DNA here is from genome assembly GCA_036267435.1 of Xanthobacteraceae bacterium. GTDB lineage: Bacteria > Pseudomonadota > Alphaproteobacteria > Rhizobiales > Xanthobacteraceae > BOG-931. The sequence goes on from DATAWA010000035.1 coordinate 7,669, forward strand.
CCGTTGGTCTTTTTCAGTGCGCCGTAGATCGCGGCCATGCCATCATAGCCGCTGACGGCAATGAAGTTGGCGCGATGGCCGGTCGCCTTTTTATAGGCGGCGACGAAATCCTTGTTGAGCTGCGACGGATGCGCCGCGGAGTAGATGCCGGCGGTGACGACGCCGAGGAGCGTGTCGCCGGTGCCGGGCAGGTCGTCGTCATCGACGATGTCGCCGGGGCCGACCAGTTTGATGCCGGATTTTTCCAAGCCGCGTTCGGCGAATTGCTTGGCGAACGGTCCGGCCTGACCGGCAGGCACGAACACGAACAGCGTATCCGGCGCGAGGTCATGGGCGCGTTGCAGGAACGGCGAGAAGTCCGGATTGGCCAGCGGCACCTTCAGCGTATCGAGGACTTGTCCGCCGCCCTTAGTGAAGTGGTCCGCGAATACTTTGCCGGCTTCGGCGCCCGGCGCCCAATCGGACAGAATGGAAACCGCTTTCTTGCTGCCGTTCTGGATCGCCCAATCGGCGATGATGCCGGACTGCTGGCCAAGGGTGAAACTGGTGCGAACGTAGTAAGGCGACTTTTCCGTCACGATCGAGGTGCCGGATACCACGACCACCGTCGGCACTTTCGCTTGCGTCGCGATGGGCGCCATCGCCATGGCGCTCGGTGTGAGACCGGCGGCGAGGAAATTCACATGGTCGTTGACGATCAGTTCCTGCGCCAGCCGCTTGGCGTTGTCGGGCACGCTCTGGTCGTCCCTGACGATGAGTTCGATTTTCTTGCCGGCGACGGTGTCGCCGTGCTGCGCGACGTAAAGGTGCGTGGCATCGGAAATTTCGCGTCCAACCGCCCCCTGAGCTCCCGTCATCGGCACCACGATGCCGATCTTGACGGTGTCTTGTGCAGCGGCGCCGCTGATGCCAGCCCCAGTCACGGCGATGACGGCTACCGCGCAGCCGACGGCAAAGCGCGTGAAATGCATGTAAATCCCCCCAGTCGTTCAGTCGTTCATTGGTCTTGCTTGGACCTATTGAACGACCTCGGCAGGGAGATTGCAAGCGAGCGTGACCGCTCAGGCGGCCGTAGTCGTCGTCCGTCCGCCGCCCTTGGTGCCGATGCGCTTATCCAGATATTGGCTGATCGACTGCATGAGAGGCTCGACCTTGCCGTCGAAGAAATGGTTGGCGCCGGGCACCACCTTTTGCTCGATGACGATGCCTTTTTGCGTCTTCAATTTCTCGACGAGCGTGGTCACGTCGCGATGCGGCACCACGGCGTCTTTGTCGCCGTGAATGATCAAGCCGGAGGACGGGCAAGGCGCCAGGAACGAAAAGTCGTAAAGATTGGCCGGCGGGGCGATCGAGATAAAGCCTTCGATTTCCGGCCGCCGCATCAAAAGCTGCATGCCGATCCAGGCGCCGAAGGAAAAGCCGGCGATCCAGCAGGCGCGCGCCTCGGGATTGACCGATTGCGCCCAATCGAGCGCCGACGCTGCGTCGGACAATTCGCCGATGCCGTGGTCGAAGCCGCCTTGGCTGCGCCCCACGCCGCGGAAGTTGAAACGCAGCGCCGAGAAGCCGCGATGCACGAAGGCGTAGTAGATCTGATAGATAATCTGATGGTTCATCGTGCCGCCGAACTGCGGATGCGGATGCAGCACGATGCCGATCGGCGCGTTTTTCTGCCGTGCCGGATGGTAACGGCCTTCGATACGGCCGGCGGGCCCTGTGAAGATAACTTCGGGCATAGGCGAAAAACCTCAATCCTTGCTAAGCAGCCTTAAGGCGGCAGACTTAGGCGTTACGCAGTGGACTCAATAGGGCTGCGCTTGACGTTGCCGCTCCACATGTAAGTGGCTATAAGTACTCGATATTTTGGAACCGGCAATTGCGTGTGGCCCGGCGAGAGCCTTGGGTCGCGACTTCTAGCACAAGCCGGGGGCCAAAAAGCAAGCACAACGAGCACAGCCTACGACCATGGCCGAGCGCAGCTATTTCGATTGGAACGCGACTGCCCCGCTGCGGGACGAAGCCCGCGCGGCGCTGGCCGAGGCGCTGGTGCTTTCCGGGAACCCATCCTCGGTGCATGCGGAAGGCCGCGCCGCCCGCTATGTCCTTGAGGCTGCGCGCGCACGGGTGGCGGCGCTGGTCGGCGCGGAGCCGGGCGACGTGTTTTTCACCTCGAGCGGCACCGAGGCCAATATGCTGGCGCTCACGCCGGCTATCGAGGTCGGCGCCGACAAGCGGCCGCGCTCGCGTCTTTTAATCTCGGCGATCGAGCACGCTTCGGTGCGTGCCGGCGGCCGTTTCCCCCGCGAAGCGGTCGAGGAGCTACCCGTCGACGGCGCCGGGCGCCTTGAGCTTGAAGCGCTTGCCGCCGCGGTGGCGCGGTGGCCCGGTGCCCTGGTTTCGCTGATGCTGGCCAATAACGAGACCGGCGTCATTGAGCCGGTGGCCGAGGCCGCCGCAATCGTCCATGCGGCCGGCGGCTTCCTCCACGTCGATGCCGTGCAGGCGGCCGGCCGCATCGAATGCGACATTGCCGCCCTCGGCGCCGATTTGATGACGCTGTCCGCGCACAAGATTGGCGGCCCGAAGGGCGTGGGCGCGCTGATCCGCCGCGGCGAGCATATTCATCTTCCGGCGCCGCTGATCCGTGGCGGCGGGCAGGAGCGGGGGCTTCGCGCAGGGACTGAGAATGTGGCCGGGATTGCCGCCTTTGGCGCCGCCGCCGCCGTGGCGCGCCGTCAATGGGCAGCCGAGGCCGCGCACATGCTGGCGTTGCGCAATCTCCTCGAAACCGGGCTACGGGCCATCGCCCCGGGTATCGTGTTCTTCGGCGCCGCCGCCGAACGGCTGCCGAATACGACCCTGTTCACCGTGCCCGGCATGAAAGCGGAGACCGCGGTCATTGCCTTTGACCTCGAAGGCATGGCCGTGTCGTCGGGGGCCGCCTGCTCCTCGGGCAAGGTGCAGCCCTCGCATGTCCTTGCGGCAATGGGGGTTTTGCCGCCGCTCACCCGCGGCGCGGTGCGCCTGAGCCTCGGCTGGGCCACAACCGCAGCCGACATTGAAAGACTTCTAAATGCTTGGAGAAAGCTTGCTTCTGCACTATCTAAGGGAGAGCCAGGCGTTGCCGCCTAACTGGCTGCAAAACTGGGCGATTTATCCGAACTGGGGTGACCCGAGGCAGGGACGATCCGAGATTAGGACATTGCCATAACCGACTAATCCAACCCGCGGTCCTTGAAACCGTGAGCGGAGGGACGAATGCCGGCCGTACAAGAGACCGTCGATCAGGTCCGGCGCATCGACGTTGACCAATACAAGTATGGTTTCGAGACGCTGATCGAATCGGACAAAGCCCCCAAGGGGCTGTCCGAGGATACGGTGCGTTTCATCTCGGCCAAGAAGAACGAGCCGGAATGGATGCTCAGTTGGCGGCTTGATGCCTATAAGCGCTGGCTCACCATGCGCGAGCCGAAATGGGCCAAGGTCGATTACGGCCCGATCGACTATCAGAACGCCTATTACTATTCGGCCCCGAAGAAGGCGCCGGCGTCGCTTGACGACATCGATCCGGAAATCCTGCGCACTTACGAGAAGCTCGGCATTCCGTTGCGCGAGCGTGAGGCGCTGCTCGGCATCCAAAAGCCCGCCAGCCAGACGAACGAAGATGGCGCCGCCGAAGGCGAGGGCGGCAACAGCTACGGCCGCGTCGCGGTCGACGCGGTGTTCGATTCGGTTTCGGTCGCCACCACCTTCAAGGCGGAGCTCGCCAAAGCCGGCGTGCTGTTCATGCCGATCTCGGAAGCGATCCAGGAGCATCCCGATCTGGTGAAGAAATATCTCGGCACGGTGGTGCCGGTCTCGGATAATTTCTTTGCCACGCTCAATGCGGCGGTATTTTCCGACGGCTCATTCGTCTATGTGCCGCCGGGCGTGCGCTGCCCGATGGAGCTGTCGACCTATTTCCGCATCAACGAGCGCAACACCGGCCAGTTCGAGCGCACGCTTATCATCGCCGACAAGGGCTCATACGTCAGTTATCTCGAAGGCTGCACCGCGCCGGTGCGCGACGAAAACCAGCTCCATGCCGCGGTGGTCGAGTTGATCGCACTCGACGACGCCGAGATCAAATATTCGACCATCCAGAACTGGTATCCGGGCGACGCCAACGGCAAGGGCGGCGTCTATAATTTCGTCACCAAACGCGGCGACTGCCGCGGCAAGAACGCCAAGATTTCCTGGACCCAGCTCGAGACCGGCTCGGCGATCACCTGGAAATATCCGAGCTGCATCCTGCGCGGCGACAACTCGCGTGGCGAATTCTACTCGATCGCGATCTCCAACGGCTATCAGCAGGTCGATTCCGGCACCAAGATGCTGCATCTCGGCAGGAACACCACGAGCCGCATCATCAGTAAGGGCATCGCCGCGGGCCATTCCAACAATACCTATCGTGGTCTCGTCACCGCGCATCGCCGTGCCGCGGGTGCGCGCAATTTCACCAATTGCGATTCGCTTTTGATCGGCGACCAGTGCGGCGCCCATACCGTGCCCTATATCGAAGCGAAGAATACATCGACCGTGTTCGAGCACGAAGCGACCACCTCGAAGATTTCCGAGGACATGCTGTTTTATTGCCGCCAGCGCGGCCTGTCGGCCGAGGAGGCGACCGCGCTTGTCGTCAACGGCTTCGTCAAGGACGTACTGCAGCAATTGCCGATGGAATTCGCGGTCGAGGCACAGAAGCTGATTTCGGTGTCGCTGGAAGGCTCGGTGGGCTGAAGGCGGTGGAGACGCAATGACCGAATATTGGTTCAAGCCGAAGCGCTATGGTTACGGCGCCACGCCGACCACCTGGCAGGGCTGGGCAGTGACGCTCGGCACCGTGCTGGTGATGGTGGCGGTTTCGCTCACCCTGCGGTTGACCGAGACACATTATTGGGCCTTGGCGGTGATGATCGCCTTCGACGCGGCCGCCTTATTCACGCTTTTCGTCGTCACCCGCCGGAAGACCGACGGCGAATGGCGCTGGCGCTGGGGCGGGCGCTGAGGACAAGGATTTGGAGAGTTTTTAGGATGCCGTTGCTTGAAATCAAAAATCTGCACGTCGAAATCGAAGGCAAGGAGATTCTCAAAGGCCTTGACCTCACCGTCAATGCCGGCGAGGTGCACGCCATTATGGGGCCGAACGGCTCGGGTAAGTCGACGCTCGCTTATGTGCTGGCCGGGCGGGCGGATTACACGCCGACTTCGGGCGAGGTTTTGTTCAACGGCAAGAACCTGTTCGACATGCCGCCCGACGAGCGCGCCGCCGCCGGGCTGTTTCTGGCGTTCCAATATCCGCTGGAGATACCCGGCGTCGCCACCATGACGTTCTTGCGCACCGCGCTCAATGCCCAGCGCAAGAAGCGCGGCGATGCGGAGCTCTCCACGCCGGAATTCATCAAGCGGGTGCGCGAACTCTCCGGCAAGCTCGATATCGATCAGGACATGCTGCGCCGCGCGGTCAATGTCGGCTTCTCCGGCGGCGAGAAGAAGCGCAACGAGATTTTGCAGATGGCGCTGTTGGAGCCGCGGCTTGCCGTGCTCGACGAGACCGATTCCGGCCTCGATATCGATGCGCTCAAGGTCGTCGCCGACGGCGTCAACAACTTGCGTTCGCCGCAGCGCTCGTTCGTCGTCATCACCCATTATCAGCGGCTGTTGTCCTACATCGTGCCCGACATCGTGCACGTGCTGTCGGCCGGCCGTATCGTCAAAACCGGCGGCAAGGAGCTGGCGCTCGAGCTCGAAGCGCGCGGCTATGCCGAATACCAAGAGGAAGCCGCGGCGTGAACGCCGAAGTCGCCACCATCAAGACCGCAGCGGAAACGGCACTGGCGGAAGCCTTTGCCAAGGCGCGCGGCCGGCTGCCCGGCGATGACGCCGTGACGGCCCGGCGCGATGCCGCTTTCGGCGTGTTCGCCCGGGAAGGCCTGCCGCACCGCCGGGTCGAGGAGTGGAAATACACCGACCTGCGCGCGCTGATGCGCGACGCCAAGCCGCTCGCGGCGCCGCCTGATGCCGCGGCCAAGGCGGGCGCCAAGACCGCCGGCGCCATGCTCGGCGATGTCGAGGCGCGGCGATTGGTTTTCGTCGATGGCGCCTTCGTTGCGGAATTGTCGGATGTCGCAGGTTTCGAAGCCGGGCTCACGATCGGCTCGCTGGCGCAAGCGCTCACGACCGGCGATCCGGCGCTTACCGCGCAACTCGGCAAGCTCGCCCCGGCCAACGACGTTGCGGTCGCGCTCAATACCGCGCTGATGGGAGACGGCGCCGTGATCCGCGTCGCGGCCGGCTCGACCATCGAGCGGCCGCTGCATCTTTTGTTTGTCGCCTCGGCGAAGCCGGCCGCCACTTTCGTGCGCTCGCTGATCGTGGTCGAGCGCGGCGCGCGCGCGATGGTGATCGAAAGTCACGAGGGCCCGCCGGGCAGCGATTATCAGGTCAATGCCGTGGTCGAGCTGTTCGTCGGCGACGACGCGCATGTCGATCACGTCAAGCTGATCGGCGAGGGCGCCGATGCGCTCCACGTCTCGACGCTGGCCGCCGCGGTCGGCGCCCGCGCGCGGTTCAATTCCTTCAGCTTTGTCGCCGGCGGCGCGGTGGTGCGCAATCAGTTGTTTTTGAATTTCGACGGCGAGGGCACCGTGGCCGGCATCCGCGGCGCGAGCCTGCTCAAGGGCCGTCAGCATGCCGATACCACGCTGGTCGCCACTCACGTTGCCGCCGCGTGCCAGAGCCGCGAAGTGTTCAAGACGGTGCTCGACGACGAGGCGCACGGCGTGTTTCAGGGCCGCATCGTCGTGCGGCGGCACGCCCAGAAGACCGACGGCAAGATGATGACCCAGGCGCTCTTGTTGTCCGATCGCGCCGAAGCCGACAACAAGCCCGAGCTCGAGATTTTTGCCGACGACGTGCAATGCGGCCACGGCGCCACCGCCGGCGCACTCGACGACGAACTGAAATTTTATCTGATGGCGCGCGGGATACCGGCCGCCGAAGCCGAGGCGCTGTTGATCCAGGCCTTTCTCGGCGAGGCCATCGAAGGCATCGAGCACGCCGGCTTGCGCGAGGCGCTTATCGATCAGGTCGCGGCGTGGCTGAAGGCGCGGGCGAAATGAGCGGGCAAGCCACCAACGGCGCCTATGACGTCAATCGCGTCCGGGCGGATTTTCCGATCCTCGGCATGCAGGTCTATGGCAAGCCGCTCATTTATCTCGACAACGCGGCCTCGGCGCAGAAGCCCAAGGCCGTGCTCGACCGCATCGAGAAGGCTTACACGTCCGAATACGCCAACGTGCATCGCGGCCTGCATTATCTCGCCAACGAGGCAACCGAGGCCTACGAAGGCGCGCGCGAGAAAGTCGCGGCCTTCCTCAATGCCGGGCGCAAGGAAGAGATCGTCTTCACCCGTAATGCCACCGAGGCGATCAATCTCGTCGCCTATACGTTCGGCCGCGAGCGCATCAAGCCGGGCGACGAGATCGTGCTGTCGATCATGGAGCACCACTCCAACATTGTGCCGTGGCATTTCCTGCGCGAGCGCCAGGGCGCGGTGATCAAATGGGCGCCGGTCGACGATGAGGGCCACTTCCTCATCGACGAGTTCGAGAAGCTTTTGACGCCGCGCACCAAGATGGTGGCCATCACCCATATGTCGAACATGCTCGGCACCTTGGTGCCGGTCAAAGAGGTGGCGCGGATCGCGCATGCGCGCGGCATTCCGGTCCTGGTCGACGGTGCCCAGGGCGCGGTGCATCTCGACGTCGACGTGCGCGACATCGATTGCGATTTTTACGTCTTCACCGGCCACAAGCTGTACGGCCCGACCGGTATCGGCGTGCTGTACGGCAAATATGGGCATCTCGCGGCAATGCCGCCGTTCAACGGCGGCGGCGAGATGATCCGTGAAGTGTTCGAGGACCACATCACTTACGGCGAGCCGCCGCACAAATTCGAGGCCGGCACGCCGTCCATCGTGCAAGCCATCGGGCTTGGCGCCGCGATCGACTACGTGGCTTCGGTCGGCAAGTCGGGTATTCGTAATCACGAAGCTGGGCTGATGCGGTATGCCCATGATCGGCTGCGCGAAATCAATTCGTTGCGCATTCTCGGCACCACCAAAGACAAAGGGCCGATCATATCCTTTGAGATGAAGGGGGCGCATCCGCATGACGTCGCGACCATCATCGACCGCTCCGGCGTCGCGGTGCGGGCCGGCACCCATTGCGTGATGCCGCTATTGTCGCGCTTCGGCCTGACCGCGACCTGCCGCGCCTCCTTTGCCATGTACAACACCCGCGAGGAGATCGATGGCCTCGCTCAGGCGCTTCTTAAGGCGCAAAGCATGCTCGGATGATGCAGCATGACCGATGACGTGAAAACCGAACTGGCCGAGGCCGCGGTTCCCGCGGCCGAGAAGCCCTCGACTATACCGGCCGACGAAATGGCGCGGCTGACCGACGACATCGTCACGGCGCTGAAGACCGTCTATGACCCGGAAATACCGGCCGATATCTACGAGCTCGGGCTCATCTACAAAGTCGATGTCGACGACGACCGCATGGTCAATATCGACATGACGCTCACCACCCCGAATTGCCCCTCGGCGGCGGAACTGCCGAGCCAGGTCGAGAACGCGGTCGCCGGAGTGCCCGGCGTGCGCGAGGCCAAGGTCAAGATCGTCTGGGAGCCGCCGTGGGATCCGAGCCGGATGTCGGACGAAGCGCGCACCGTTCTGAATATGTGGTGAGAACGATTGGTTAGAACGAATCTTGGCGTAAGTTGCGCGGCGTGCGCGCGGACATTACATGCGAAGATGAGGATATGACGATGGCAACAGCCCGACCGAGACCCCAAGTGATGCGGCTCACCGATGCCGCGGCCGACCGCATCAAGGCGGTCATGGCCAATGCCGAGCATGCAATCGCGGGCGTGCGCGTCGGGGTCAAGAACGGCGGCTGCGCCGGGATGAGCTATTTCATGGAATATGCCGACGCCGTCGGCAAATTCGATGAGGTCGTCGAAGACAAGGGCGTGAAGATACTTGTCGATCCAAAAGCTGTTATGTTCCTGCTCGGCACCGAGATGGACTACAAGGTCAACAAACTCTCCGCGCAATTCGTCTTCAACAATCCCAACCAGACATCGGCCTGCGGCTGCGGTGAATCGGTGCAGATCGAGCCGGCCAAGGGCGAAACCGCCGAGGCCTAGGTTCGCCGAGTATATGCGTTGAACGGCCTAAGCGACGCGCATTGCCGGGGGAATCGCGGCGGCATCCGCTTCCGGGTCGGTCTCACAGATGACCCGGTTGCGCCCGTGGCGCTTGGCGACGTAGAGGCACTTGTCGGCGCGCTCGATAAGAAGCTGCGTGCTCTCGTCCGGCCGCAGCATGGCGGCGCCGATTGAGATGGTGACGCGGCCGAGCCGTTCGCCGTTCGAGCGCCGCATCAATTCCTTGGTCATGACGGCGTGCCGGATGTGCTCGGCAACGGTGACAGCCGATTGCAGCGCGGTATTGGGCAGCGCGATGATGAATTCCTCGCCGCCGTAGCGCGCCGCCGTATCCTGCCCTTTGACGTTCTGCTTGATAGCGAGCGCGACCAGCCGCAGCACTTGGTCGCCGGTGAGGTGTCCGTATTGGTCGTTGAAGCTCTTGAAGTGATCGATGTCGGCCATCAGGAGCGAAAACGGCTGCTTCTTCTCTTGGGCCTCAGCTAGTCCCTTGGCGAGCACGTTATCGAAAAACTTCCGGTTGGCGAGCGTCGTCAGCGGATCGGTCATGCTCTCGAGGCGGACGGTTTCGAGATTTTGCTGCAACTGTTCGATTTCCTGGCGCGAGGATGCAAGGCTCGATTCGAGCTTCTTGTTGTTGACCTCCATCTCCTTGGTGCCTTGGACCAGCCGCTCGATCACCCCGCGCAGCGCCTCGCCGTCATTGGCGCGCGCGAGCTCCTGGCTCGCCAGATTCAAGCGCGTGGAATAGCTGGTCGCCGAACCGGCCGCGGCGTCGATTGTGCTGATGACCTGCTTGATTTCGTCGAGCACGCGGCTGTTGACGGAATCCATCCGGTCGCCGAGGCGGTTGAATGCGATATAATTGTCGTAAATCGCCTCGAGATCGGCTTCGCTGAGCGCGCCCTTCTTCGCCAGCGTCTCGTTTATAGTTTGATTGAGCGTTTGATTGTAGCCGGTTGCGTAATTGTACCAAATTTCGAAATTGCGCGGCGTTGCCGGCTGGCCCAAGGCTCGGATTTGCCCGAGCGCGACGTCGGCGAATGCAAGGGTTCTATCGTGCTCATCGTGGGGCACGTTAAGCCTCTCCAGCAGCTCCGGAAATTTTCAAATCCGCGCCGAGAGGCGCAGCACGCACCGACGGGAACAGTAAAGGACAGCGGTGAACGACCGGTAAACGCGTATAGCGGGCGGCCTACAACGAGAGGGCGAACTTGCTCACGCTTTCACGGTAATGGGCCGTAATAGGAAGGCAGGAAGGTGGGACTCGTCAGGTTCTTCCTGACGCGCACGCTGTGGGGGCGCGCGCCGCGATCTGGCTTCGTCGATTCGTGTGACAGGCCGATGCGGCTGCCGGCGGTCTTCGCGATGGCGGTGAGGACGCGCTGCCGGCGGCTGCTGATTCGGCGCCGCCGCATCGGCAGCGGGTTGGTGCGGCGCTGCGGCGGTGGCAGGCGCGTTGTCCATGTAAGGAATCGGTTGTCCGGTCAGCTTCTCGATGGCGGCCACCGCTTTGGCGTCATTGGCGCCCGCGACCAGCGTGATCGCCGTGCCGCTGCGGCCGGCGCGGCCGGTGCGGCCGATGCGGTGCACGTAATCGTCGGCATGGATCGGCACGTCGAAATTGTAGATGTGGCTCACTTCAGGGATATCGAGACCGCGGGCGGCGACGTCGGACGCCACCAAAAGAGTGACCTCGTTCTTTCGGAATTGATCCAGCGCGGCGGTGCGTGCCGATTGGTCCATGTCGCCATGCAGCGCCTGCACCGAAAAACCATGCCGCAGCAGCGAGCGGTGCAGGGTCGCGACATCGCGCTTGCGGTTGCAGAAAATGATGCCGTTCTTCAAGCCCTCGGCCGAGCGAAGGAGCCGGCGCAGCGCGTCGCGCTTTTCGTGCGGCTCGCGGCTGGTTCGGGCCAAAAGCTGGTTGATCGCCGCGACCGTGGTCGCCGGACGGGACACTTCGACGCGAACCGGATTGTGCAGGAATTGCTCGGTGATGCGCCGGATTTCCGGCGGCATGGTGGCGGTGAAGAACAGCGTCTGCCGGGTGAACGGCACCAGCTTACAGATGCGCTCGATGTCGGGGATGAACCCCATGTCGAGCATCCGGTCGGCTTCGTCGATGACCAGAAGCTCGACGCCGGTGAGCAGCAGCCGGCCGCGCTCGTTATGATCGAGCAGGCGTCCCGGCGTCGCGATCAGCACGTCGACGCCGCGGGTGAGCTTGGAATCCTGATTGTCGAAGGAGACGCCGCCGATGATCAGCGCGACGTTGAGCTTATGATTGACGCCGTACCTGACGAAGCTTTCCTCCACCTGCGCAGCGAGCTCGCGGGTGGGTTCGAGAATGAGCGTGCGGGGCATGCGGGCGCGGGCGCGGCCGCCTTCCAGCATGGTCAGCATCGGCAGCACGAAGGCCGCCGTCTTGCCGGTGCCCGTTTGCGCTATGCCAAGCACGTCGCGCCTGGCCAGCACGTGGGGAATCGCCTGTTCTTGGATCGGAGTGGGGACCTTGTAACCAGACGCCGAAACGGCGTCGAGAACTTTTTCGGACAAGCCGAGATGAGAAAACGACATAGACCCTCTATTCAGGACGGCCCTCCGTTGAGGCGCCGCCGGCAGAACCGTTTCGGATGAAAACGGCAAACGCGCGCAAAGGCGGTCGAATCTGCCTGATAACTTGCGCGAAACATAGGATCGATTGGCCGAAAGTCAACCTGAAACGAACTGCCATAACGCCGTAAGTTAAAGGATTACCTTCACTTTTTCTCGATGCCGGCTAATCTTGCCGTCATCTTGGAACGCCGCAGGGGAACCCGATCCGATGGCGGATGCCGAAAGTCTTCCGGTCGTGCTGGTACCCGGCCTGACCTGCACCGCACGGCTTTACGCCGAGCAAATTCCCGCGCTGTGGCAGTTCGGTCCGGTCACAGTCGCCGACCATCGCCGCGACGACAGCATGGCGGCCATTGCGCGCCGGATTCTGGCCGCCGCGCCGCCGCGCTTCGCGCTGGCCGGGCTGTCAATGGGCGGCTACATCGCCTTCGAGATCATGCGGCAGGAGCCGAAGCGGGTCGTCAAACTCGCTTTGCTCGATACCGGAGCGCGCCCCGATAGCCCAGAGCAGATCGAACGGCGCCGCGTGCTGATGGCGCTCGCCAAAGCGGGCCGTTATGCGGAAATTCCGGAACAGGCATTCCCCGTCTACGTGCATCGCAATCGCCGTGACGACGCGGCGCTCAAAGAGGTGGTTTGTGAGATGGCCGAGGCGACCGGCGCCGAGGCTTATCTGCGTCAGCAGCAGGCGATCCTGAGCCGCCCGGATTCGCGCCCCGGCCTTGGCGCAATATCCTGTCCGACCCTGGTTCTGGTCGGGGAGGGCGACGAGGCAACGCCGCCGGAACTGGCGCGCGAGATTGCCGCCGGCATTGCCGGATCGCGGCTCGTCCTGATCGCCGACAGCGGCCACCTGTCCACGCTCGAGCGGCCGGCCGCGGTGACCCAGGCGCTTTCCGAATGGCTGCGGCCATAAGAAGCGACCATGAGGGCGGGGTACACTGCGTCGGATTGTGCTAGCTAGAAATAGACCGCGTAACAAACTTAAGCCGCGCCATGTGGGCGGCAGAAACATCAATGGGAGGAGTTCATGCGTGCCGGCCAATTTACCCGCCGTTCGATCCTATCCGTCGCCGCTGGCCTTATGGCCTCACCGGCGGCGATCGCGCCGGCGCGCGCGCAAGCCGATTTTCCCAGCCGTCCCATTCGGCTTGTCGTCGGCTTTGCCGCAGGAGGCGGCAACGACATCTTCGCGCGGCTGGTCGGCGCGAAAGCCTCGGAAATTTTGGGCCAGTCGGTGGTGGTCGAGAACAAGCCCGGCGCCGGCGGGCGCCTTGCGCCGGAATACGTGACCCAGCAGGCTCCCGACGGCTATACGCTGTTTGTCGGTCCGAGCGGCGCCATGGCGGTCGCTGCCGCGATCTATACCGATCTCAAATATTCTCCGACCAAGAGTTTTGTTCCGGTCGCCATGATCGCGAATTTCCCGCTGATCATGGTGATCTCAGCCGACAATCCGTCGAAGAACGTCAAGGACTTCGTCGCTTGGATGAAGGCGCACCCGGACAAGGCGAATTACGGCAGCTCCTCGCCGGCGTTCACCATCACCACCGAACTGTTGAAGCTGAAGACCGGCATGCCAGGCACCATGATTCCCTATAAGAGCAGCAATGAGATGATCCTGTCCGTCATCGAGGGCCAGACCGCGATGACTATCGCCGACGGACCGCCCACGGTGCCGCAGGTCAAGGGCGGCAAGGTGAAAGCGCTTGCCGTCACTGGCGCGGAGCGATCGCCGCTTCTGCCCGACGTGCCGAGCATGGCGGAGGCCGGCTACCCGAGCGTCGACGTCCATTTGTGGAGCGGCGTCTTCGCGCCGACGGGCACGCCGGCGCCGGCCGTCGCCAAGCTGCAGAAGGCATTCGGCCAGGCCGTCGCCGATCCCGGCGTATCGGCCAAGTTGAGTGCGATGGCCGTCAATCCGGGCGGCGCGACACCCGACCAATTCCAAACGATCATCCAGTCCGACATCACCAAATTCGGTGATGTGGTCAAAGCTGCGAACTTGAAGTTCGAAGACTGACGGCGAAGCGGATTACGCGGCCCGCTCACCGGCGATCGAGGATTGTCTCCGCAAGTCATCTCGCGGCCGTCCGGCTGACGGGATCGAATCTAACAGAGATTCGACTTCGTCAGCGGCGCGGCCCGCGCCATCGAGACCGGCAAGAGTTTTGCCGCGATCGCATGCCGCGTCGCGATAACGCGGCGAACTCAAGACCTCGCGCGCCGCCGCCCGCATGGCCTCGGTGGCCGCGTCGCCGGGCAGCGCCAGTCCGGCGCCCCATTCCGCGACCGCCGCCGCCACAAACGGCTGGTCGCCGGCAAGGCCGGGGATCACCACCATCGGCACCGCGTGACGCAGCGCGCGCATGGCGGTGCCGTGACCGCCATGGGTCATCACCAGTGCGGCGCGGCGCAGGATCGGATCGTGCGCGGCGTAATTCAACACGACGGCGTTGCCCGGCGCGGCAAGTTCGTTCGGCGCGACGATACCTCCGGTCGTGGCCACGACATGAACCGGCAGGTCGCCAAGCGCATCAAGCGCGCGCTGCAATTTGTCGACATTGCGCTGCTCGAACCCCGTGGAAAAACTCACCAAGACGAGCGGCGTCTGGTCGTCGTCGGCCCAGGGCAGCACGGTCGGCATGGCGAATTTCTCGTCTTCCAGAACGGGCCCAGCATGCCGCACCATGTCCCAGCCGGGCAGCGGCGCCGCATCGAAATCGGCGTGGCTCGTCGAAACGATGCGCTGGCGCGACCGCCATAACTCGTCGAGCGGCGGCAAGCCGGGAAAGCCCGCCTGCCGGCGCATGCCGTCAAGCGTCGCGATCATTTTGCGCCACATGTCGAGCTGGCGGAACACGAAGGTGTGCACGAACACGGCGGACGGCTGGGCGAAATTGTTCGCTTGCGCCAGCGCCGCAGGAAACATCGCGTCGATGAGAACGACATCCGGCGCTTCGGCAGCGACGATGCCGCACACCTCCTCCGCGACGGCGGGCGAGGTGAGATAGCAGGCGGCGCGGGTCATGAAATGGCCCTGCGGATAGCGGCCGACCTGCTCGTAGGCCCTGGCGATTTCGATGGCGCGAAATCCGCCGGTCTTGACCCGCGGCACCATTTCCGGACGGCCGGCAAAGGTCACCGCATGGCCGCGCTCGGTCAGAACGCGGGCGACGCCGAGGCTAGGCGGCAGGTTGCCGCCGCCGGACCAGTTCAGCCAGAGGATCTTTGCCATTTGCCTGCTCCTGTCCGATGACCCGTTCGATCATCTTGCGCACGATGCTTTCCGCCGCCGCGCGGCCGAGCGCCATGTCGCGGCGCAACAGCTTCCAGACATAGACGTCGGTGATCGCGATCAGCATGGTCAAAAGTTGGGCGCGTTGAGCACCCTGCAGCCGCTCCAGTTGCGGCGCGAATACGGTCCTGACGCCATCGCAGTGATTGTCGCGGCCCTGGTCGAGCGAAGCTTTGAGAGCCGGGCGGCGGCGCTCTTCGGCCAGCCGCTGCATGACGAAATCGCCGACGCTCTCATAGATATCGAAGAACGCCGAGACGGCCGCCCTGATATCGCCGGCCGCCGCCGGCTTGAGAAAGATCCCGCCGGCCGCCATGTCCTTGAGCGCGGCGTAGATCAGTTCGTCCTTGCTCGGATAGGCCCGCAAGATCGTGCGTACCGCAACGCCGGCCCGGTTCGCCACCTCGTCGAGCGTGAAATCCTCGATCGGCCCTTCGCAGAACAGCGCCGCCGCACTGGCGCGAATGCGCGCCTTGGTCGCTTCCGCCTTGGCGGCGCGGCCGGTCATCGCATAGCGGCGCTTGTGTAATTTCATGTCACTGGTAATGACATTAATATCAATTTCGTGTCAATAGGGATGACTCGAATATTATCGTTGACGCTCTCGTGGACGCTGCGCCGGACACGCGATCCGAGGGCGAGGAATAAAACCGTCATTGCCAGCCGATAAAAGAGGCGAACCGATTGAACTCGTCGCCAAGATCGCCATACTGTTCCGATAACTGGAGGGGCTTTCCATGAAATTTGTGACCGGTCTGACGACTGCCGCGATGATCGCGTGCTGCAGTCCCGCCTTTGCCGAAGAGATCGATCTATCGACCTGGACCTGCAAGAAATTTCAGTCGGCCGACAAGGATACCATCGGCATCATCCTGAGCTGGCTCGACGGCTACTATAAGGACCAGGACGATCCGCCGGTGATCGATACCGACCAGTTTGTCGCCAATGCCAAGAAGCTTGGCGAATATTGCAGCGAGCATCCCGATCAGGGGCTGATTACGGCGGCCGATAAGTTGTTCTCCGACTAAGAGCGCCTACACATCCAGCGCCGCCTCGTCGGCGAATTCGGCACGCTCCTGGATGAAATCAAAGCGCGCTTCCGCCTTGGTCCCCATCAAGCGCTCGACGGATTTTTCCGTATCCTTGCGATCGTCGGCAAGCAGCACGACGCGAAGCAGCGTGCGCTTCCGCGGATCCATGGTGGTTTCTTTAAGCTGCGCCGCCATCATCTCGCCCAAGCCCTTGAAGCGGCTGACTTCGACCTTGGCGTTGGCGTGGAATTCTTTTTTCAGGATTTCGTCTTTGTGCTTGTCGTTGCGGGCATAAAAAATCTTGCCGCCATGGGCGAGGCGGTAGAGCGGCGGCACCGCGAGATAGAGGTGGCCGTGATCGATGAGTTGCGGCATCTGCCGGTAGAAGAAGGTGATGAGCAGCGAGGCGATATGCGCGCCGTCGACGTCGGCGTCGGTCATGACGATGACGCGACCGTAGCGCAAATCCTCGTCGCGGTAATGCACGCCGGTGCCGCAGCCGAGCGCCTGGACGAGATCGGCCAATTGCTGGTTCTGCGCCAGCTTGTCCTTGCCGGCGGAGGCGACGTTGAGGATTTTTCCGCGTAACGGCAGGATCGCCTGCGTGGCGCGGTTGCGCGCCTGTTTCGCCGAGCCGCCGGCGGAGTCGCCCTCGACCACGAACAGCTCGGAGCCTTCGGCGGCTGAGTTGGTGCAGTCGGCGAGCTTGCCGGGCAGCCGCAGTTTGCGCACCGCGGTCTTGCGCGCGATGTCTTTTTCCTGGCGGCGGCGGACGCGCTCCTCGGCGCGCTCGGCGACGAAGTCCAAAAGCTTGTTGGCGGCGAGCGGATTGCCGGCGAGCCAGTGGTCGAATGGGTCCTTGATCGCCTGCTCGACGATGCGCTGGGCTTCGGCGGTGGCGAGCCGGTCCTTGGTCTGGCCCTGGAATTCCGGCTCGCGGATGAACACCGAGAGCATGGCGCCGGCGCCGACCATGACGTCGTCGGAGGTGATGGCGGCGGCGCGCTTGCCCTGGCCGACGCGCTCGGCGTGATCTTTCAGGCCGCGGGTGAGGGCCGCGCGCAGGCCGGATTCATGGGTGCCGCCGTCCGGCGTCGGGATGGTGTTGCAATAGGAATTGAGGAAGCCGTCGGCGTCGGCGGTCCACGCCGCCGCCCATTGAACGGCGCCGTGTGCACCCGTCTTCCCTGCGCTACCTGTAAAAACGTCGGGATGCACCAGCGTGGCGCCGGTGAGTGCTTCCGACAGATAGTCCTTCAATCCTTCCGCGAAATGGAATTTCGCCTGTTGCGGCACGTCATCGACGCCGCGCAGAAGCTCCTTGGCGCAGCACCAGCGGATTTCGACGCCGCCGAACAAATAGGCCTTGGACCGCGCCATCTTAAAGACGCGTTCGGGCTTGAAATGCGCCTTAGCGCCGAAAATTTCGGGGTCCGGCCGGAAGCGCACTTTGGTGCCGCGCCGGTTCGGCGCCTTGCCGCCATCCTGCAATTTGCCCTTCGGCTTGCCGCGTTCGAACGCCATTTTGTAAAGCTTCTGGCCGCGCGCAACTTCGACTTCGAGCCGCTCGGACAGCGCATTCGCCACCGATACGCCGACGCCATGCAGGCCGCCGGAGGTCTCGTAGACCTCGGAGTCGAATTTGCCGCCGGCGTGCAGCGTACACATGATCACTTCGAGCGCCGACTTGTTCTTGAATTTGGGATGCGCATCGATCGGGATGCCGCGGCCATTGTCGGTGACGCTGACAAAGCCGTCGGCTTCCATGTCGACCTCGATCCAGTCGGCATGGCCGCCCAGCGCCTCATCCATGGCGTTATCGATCACTTCGGCGAACAGGTGATGCAGTGCCTTCTCGTCGGTGCCGCCGATATACATGCCGGGGCGGCGGCGCACCGGCTCAAGCCCTTCCAAAACCTCGATATGCTTGGCGGTATAGCCGGCCTCGCCGGAGGCACGCGCTGAACCGGCGTTCCGCGCGCGCCCGGCCTCGCGCCGCGCCTTCGGCGTGTCGGCGAACAAGTCCGGCGTTTTGGAGGATTTCGCTGCTTTTCCCACGGTGTTTTCCATGTGGCGCACCGCGCGCGACCGCGCAACGGCGACGAATCAATGGCTGTTTCGCAGGTGACTATGCCATTTAGGCGGCATGCCATCAGCACATTGACGGGGTTTCGTGTGGGGCTTATATCGCGGGTTATGAACAGCTCGTTAGCGACTGTTACGCCAATGAAAAACCGCCGCCGCGGCCGAACCGGCGCGGCACGGGCGCGCGCACGCGCGTAAGCGTTCCGTGCCGCCGATTTCGCGGCACTGCCATCCTGATATTCTGCCCGCGAGATCGGCCTGAGCTCTCCTCAAGCCAGGGTTTGCATCATGCCTGACAAAGCAAAAATCGCCGTGCTCGGCGCATCCGGTTACACCGGCGCGGAATTGGTGCGGCTGCTCCTGCGCCATGGCGGCGCCGAAATGGTGCTGCTGACGGCGGAGCGCCGCGCCGGCAAGAGCATGGCGGATGTGTTCCCGCAATTCGCGCCCTATGCGCTGCCGGTCCTGTCCTCGATCGAGGATGCCGACTGGGGAACGCTGGCGCTCGACCTTGCGTTCTGCGCGCTGCCGCACGGTACCACGCAGCAAGTCATCAAGGATTTGATGGTGCGCGCGCCGCGGACCAAGGTGGTCGACCTGTCGGCCGATTTCCGCCTGTCCGATCCCGCCGCTTATGCGCGCTGGTACGGCCACGAGCATTTTGCGCCGGAGTTGCAGAAGGAGGCGGTCTACGGCCTGACCGAAATCTATCGCGACAAGATCAAGGCGGCGCGGCTCGTCGCCAATCCGGGCTGCTATACGACCTGCGCCGAGCTGGCGCTGATCCCGCTGCTCAAGGCCAAGGCCGTCGATCCCGACGCGGTCGTCGTCGACGCCAAGTCGGGCATGACCGGAGCGGGCAGGGCGGCCAAGGAAGACATGCTGTTTTCGGAAGTTTCCGAGGGCTTCCATGCCTACGGCGTCGGCCATCACCGGCACATGGCCGAGCTAGATCAGGAGTTTTCGCTCGCCGCCGGCCGCGAGGTGATCGTCAGCTTCACGCCGCATCTGGTGCCGATGAACCGCGGACTTCTGTCGACGATCTATGTGCGTGGTCTCAAGGCGTCACCGCAGGACCTTCATGCGATACTTTTAAAGTCTTACGCGAAGGAGCCGTTTGTCCACGTGCTGCCCTTCGGTAGCGCGCCGGCGACCCGCTACGTGCGGGGCTCCAACATGACCTTCATCGGCGTTGCCGCCGACCGCATCCCCGGCCGTGCCATCATCGTGTCTGCGCTCGACAACCTGACCAAAGGCGCATCCGGCCAGGCGGTGCAGAACATGAATCTGATGCTGGGCTTCGCCGAGACCGCGGGGCTGGAGCAGGTGGCGCTGTTTCCGTGAGATTAATGCTCGGCGTTCTGACGCGGCAGCGCGTGCCGCCAGCGCAGGAGTCTTTCGTCCGCGGTTACCAGCGTCGCGCCGTGCGCGATGGCAGTTGCGGCTATCAGGCGATCAGCGGGGTCGGCGTGCAGGTTTTCCAGCTCACCGGCGAGAACGCATATTTCGCCCTGCAAAGGCAATTCGAGGACGCCCGCATCGAGAATCTTCGCCCGCTGATCGCTCGCCGATTTGAGCGTGCGAAGTCGGCGCTTGGCCATCAACATTGCTATTTCCCAAAAACTGATAGCGCTGATAGCGAGGTTTTGTTCAATAAAGGCTCTCTTGACGATGGCCATACTGCGCTTGCCAAATGCGGTGCCGGTCGTCATCCAAACCGCAACATGCGTATCGACGACGATCACTTCAGCGCTTCCCATTCAACGTCGATTGGCGAAATGATGTCGCCTTCAATGAATAGCTCGTTCTTCAAAAGGCCGAACAATTCCTGCTTTTTCTTCGCCTTATGCGGCACCAATTCCGCAACCGGCTTGCCCCGTTTGGTGATCACGACGGGTTGACGTGTGCGTTCCACCTCGTCGATCACGGCAAGGCATTTGGCCTTGAACTCGGAGACTTTGATCATTCGCGACATCAAAACGGGCCTTTCATGACCATGGTCAGTGACCATGGTCATATAGCGAGAAGATGCCCCTGACAATCTTAAAGACTGCTTGTGTAAGGACCTTAATCCCGCACTTTGACGTAGCTTCCCGGCGCGTCCTCGATGGCTTTGAGGCCGCCTTCGCCGGGGATGCGCGCGGGCACTTCGGTCGGGCTTTGCCGGGTCAGCCAAACGAGCCAATCCGGCCACCACGAGCCGGGATTTTCCTTGGCTTTGGAAAGCCAGCCATCGATGTCGGCATTGCGCGGCTTCGGTCCGGTCCAGAACTGATATTTGTGCTTGGCTGGCGGATTGATCACGCCGGCGATATGGCCGGAGCCGGCGACCACGAATTTGACGTCGCCGCCGAACAATTTCGACCCCGCCATGACCGATTTCGCCGGCGCGATATGGTCCTCGCGGGCGGCCAGATTATAGATCGGAATCTTGATCGCTTTGAGATCGATCGGCGTATTGCCGAGTGTCATCTTGCCTTTGGCCAGTTTGTTGTCGAGATAGCAATTGCGTAAGTAGAACGAATGGTTGGCAGCCGGCATGCGGGTGGCGTCGGAATTCCAATACAACAGATCGAACGGGAAGGGCGCCTTGCCCTTCAGGTAATTGTTGATGACGTAGGGCCACAGCAGATCGTTGGACCGCAACAGATTGAACACGGTGGCCATCGACTTGCTTTCGAGATAGCCGCGCTCGGCCATTCTTTTCTCGAGAGCGGCGACTTGCTCCTCGTCGACGAACACTTTGAGATCGCCTGCATAAGTGAAGTCGACCTGCGACGCGAACAGCGTCGCCGAAGCGATGCGTTCGTCGTGCCACGCCGCCATCGCCGCCAAAGTGATGGCGAGCAGCGTGCCGCCGACGCAATAGCCGATGGCGTGGATTTTTTCTTCGCCGGTCGCCTGCTTGATGGCGTCGAGAGCGGCCAGCGGTCCCAGCTCCATGTAATCGTCGAAGCTTTTCTGGGCGAGGTGGGCGTCGGGATTGACCCAGGAGATGCAAAACACCGTCAGCCCCTGGTCGACGCACCATTTGATGAAGGATTTTTCCGGCGTCAGATCGAGCACGTAATATTTGTTAATCCATGGCGGAACGATCAGCAGCGGCCGCTTGAGTACGGTCTCGGTCGAGGGCGCAAATTGAATGAGCTGCATCAGCTCGTTCTGGAAAATCACCTTGCCAGGCGAGATCGCGAGGTTCCGCCCGACCTCGAACATCGAGGAATCCGATTGCCGGATCTTCAGGTTTCCGCCGCCCGCCGCAATGTCCTCGGCCAGCATGTGCATGCCGCGAACGAGATTCTCGGCATTCGAGGTCAGCGTTTCGCGTAACAGCTCCGGATTGGTCAGGACGAAATTCGTCGGCGACAGCGCATTGGTGATCTGCCGCATATAGAACTCGGCCTTCTGCTTGGTATGCGCATTAAGGGGGGCGTCGATCACCAGTTTGTCGGCCCAGCCGGCGGTCAGCAGATAAGCCTGCTTGAGGAAATCGAAGAACTGGTTTTGGGTCCATTCGGGATCGCTGAACCGCTTGTCGGTCGGAGCCGGCCGAACGACCGGCGGTCCTTCCTGGCCGGCGAGGCGTTTTGCCGCCGAGGCCCAGAGGTCGAGATAGGCCTTGCCCAGCCGGTTCTGCAATTCCACGGTGCGCTGCGGATCGGCCAGCCAATATTCGGCGACGTGGCCCAGCGTCTTGACCACCTCCGTCATTTCGTCGGCGAATTCGCTGTCGTCGCGCCCGGCTTCGCGCGGCTTGAGATAGGCGGCGAGCGCGCGGCCGCCTTCCTCGATGAGCCGCGCCAGATTGCGCGAAAACGTCTCAAGGTCGACGGCGCCGATCTTCATCGGAATTTGCGGCGCCGGTTCCTTCACCGGTTCTTGCGACGGAGCCCGCACGAGCGTTTCCTCATTGGCCGAAGCGGCCCGTTTTGCCAGAGATGGCTGGCGAGGCTGTTCTGCACAAGTCATGCCGATTGCGGCAGTTCCAGCACTGTTTTAACCTATCGCCGGTAACAGCGGGGATGGTCGTCCTCGTTTCGACATATTGGGACCCTAGCTTGGCCGCTTGCCCGCCGTCTCAGGTTATTGGTGCAAATTATTGGGTTTCATGGCTTTCCGGAATTTGTAGGGCCGGTGGGGGTGGATTTTCGGACGACAGGTTCGAAACGGGGCGCTCTGCCAAGTCAGGTTTGGTAAGGTTAGGTCGGAGGGAGCGGTGAAGCACCGCCCGGTCAGTACGCGGGTCTTTGCCGCTTTGGCTTTGATGGGCGCGGCCGCGACGGCCGGTTGTTCGCCTGTCAGCTATCCGTCGTTATTCCCGGCGGTCGAGCAAGCGCCGCCGCAGCGCGCCGACACGCCGATGGACGCCAACCAGGTACAGCAGGCGACCGAAGCTCTCATCAGCGACCGCAACCACCTGAGCGCCGAGGCTCAAGGCAGCGGCGAAACGCCCGCCGCCGCGGCGGCAAAGAAACCGGCCGGCAGTGCGGCTCCGGATAGCGACGCGGCCGCCCCGGCCAGCGGACAGACCGCCGGCACTGAAACCAAGTGAAAAGACTGCGACGCTAGGATAGTGTTTCGCCAAGTTTCTGCAAAAGACGACCCGCTGGGACCACCATGGAAGACTTTTATCGTATTCGCCGGCTACCGCCCTATGTGTTCGAGACGGTCAACCGCGCCAAAGCGGTCGCCCGTAACGGCGGCGCCGACATCATCGATCTCGGCATGGGCAATCCCGATTTGCCGACGCCCGCGCACGTGGTGGAGAAGCTGAAGGAAACCGTCGGGCGGCCGCGGACCGATCGCTACTCGGCCTCCAAAGGCATTGCCGGGTTGCGCCGGGCGCAGGCGGCC
Source organism: Xanthobacteraceae bacterium (assembly GCA_036267435.1). Taxonomy (GTDB): domain Bacteria; phylum Pseudomonadota; class Alphaproteobacteria; order Rhizobiales; family Xanthobacteraceae; genus BOG-931. The sequence continues at coordinate 30,829 of DATAWA010000035.1, forward strand.
TATTATGGCCGCCGCTTCGGCGTGAAGCTCAATCCCGAGACGCAGATCGTCACGACGCTCGGCTCGAAAGAGGGCTTCGCCAACGTCGCTCAGGCGATCACCGCGCCCGGCGATATCATCATCGTTCCCAATCCGACCTATCCGATTCACGTGTTCGGCTTCCTGATGGCCGGCGGTGCCATCCGCTCGGTCCCGGTCGAGGCGGGCGATGCGTTTTTCGGCGCGCTCGAACGCGCGGTGCTGTTCTCGATCCCGAAGCCGATCGCGGTGGTGGTGTGCTATCCGTCAAACCCGACGGCGTGCGTCGCCAGCCTCGACTTTTACCGGGAGCTGGTCGCGTTTGCGAAGAAGCATTCGCTTCTCTTGTTGTCCGATCTCGCTTATGCGGAGGTCTATTTCGACGACAATCCGCCGCCGTCACTGCTGCAAGTGCCTGGCGCGATGGATGTCGCGGTCGAATTCACCTCGATGTCCAAAACTTTTTCAATGCCGGGCTGGCGCATCGGCTTTGCGGTCGGCAACGAGCGCATCATCGCCGCGCTCGCCCGCGTCAAATCCTATCTCGATTACGGGGCCTTCACGCCGGTCCAGGTGGCGGCGACGGCTGCGCTCAATGGACCGGACGACTGCATCAAGGAGATGCGCGCGATCTATAAGCGCCGCCGCGACGCCTTGGTCGAATCGTTCGGCCGCGCCGGCTGGCAGGTGCCGCCGCCGTCGGCCTCGATGTTCGCCTGGGCGCCGATTCCGGAACCGTTCCGGCCGATCGGCAGCGTGGAATTCTCTACCATCCTGGTCGAGAAGGCTGGCGTTGCGGTGTCGCCGGGCGCCGGCTTCGGCGAGCATGGCGAGGGTCACGTGCGCATCGCGCTGGTGGAGAACGAGCAACGGATCCGCCAGGCCGCGCGCAATATCCGGCGCTTTCTTGAAACAGTCCCGGAAATGCTGCACAACGTCGTACCCTTGGCGACGCGGCGTTAGTCAGGCGCCGCCTTTACCCTCTACAGGCTGGCGACGTTATGGCTGAGCCGCTCAAAGTCGGGCTTGCCGGACTTGGCACCGTCGGCAGCGCCGTTATCCGTCTCCTCAATGAGGGGCGCGACAAGCTTGTTGCGCGATGCGGCCGGCCGATAGAGGTGGTCGCGCTCTCCGCGCGCGCGCGCGGCAAGAAACGCGATTTCGACGTCAAAAAATTTCGCTGGTTCGCCGATCCCGTGGCGCTGGCATCCGACCCGTCGATCGATGTTCTGGTCGAGGTCATCGGCGGGGAGGGCGATCCGGCCAAGCGCGCCATCGAGACCGCGCTCGCGGGCGCCAAGCCGGTCGTGACGGCAAACAAGGCGCTCTTGGCGCGACACGGTCAGAAGCTTGCGGCGCTGGCGGAACGCCACGGCGTTGCGCTCAACTTCGAAGCCGCGGTCGCCGGCGGCATCCCGATCGTCAAAACGCTGCGCGAAGGATTGAACGGCGCCTCGTTCTCCCGCATCTACGGCATCCTCAACGGTACCTGCAACTACATCCTCACCCGCATGGAGCAGGACCGGCTCGCCTTCGACGATTGCCTGCGTGAAGCGCAACGCCTCGGTTACGCCGAGGCCGACCCGACATTCGACGTCGAAGGTCACGACACCGCGCAGAAGCTCGCGATCCTGGCGAGCCTGGCTTTCGGCACCAGGATCGATCCCGATGCGGTTTATGTCGAAGGCATTTCGTCCATCGCGCTCGCCGATCTCGATGCCGCGGCCGAGCTCGGCTACCGCGTCAAGCTCCTCGGCGTCGCGGTCAAAACGCAATCCGGCATCGAACAGCGCGTCCATCCGACTATGGTGCCGAAGGATTCCGCCATCGCCCAGGTCATGGGCGTTACCAATGCCGTCACCGTGGATGCAGAAGGCCTGGCGCCGATCACGCTGGTCGGTCCCGGCGCCGGCGGCGCTGCCACGGCGTCGGCCATCATTGCCGATCTGGCCGATATTGCGCGCGGCGTCGTGACGCCGCCGTTCGGCCGGCCGTTCGGACGTATGACGGCGATCCGCAAGGCGCCGATGCAGCACCATGAAGGCGGCTATTATATACGGCTATTGGCGCGCGACCGGCCGGGCACCGCGGCGACCATCGCGCGGCGGCTGGCGCAGCAAAAGATTTCGCTGGAATCGATCGTGCAGCGTCATCCGCCGGGTTCCCGCGGCGCCGCGCAACCCGGCCGTTCCGGCGAGGCGGTGCCGGTGATTATGATCACCTATGCGACCAGCGAGGACGCCGTGCACAAAGCGCTGGCCGCAGTGCGGCGCGACCGGGTCGTGTCGGGGCGTCCGCAAGTGATCCGTATCGAAAGAGCATGACCGGAGATTTGCTTCATGCCGCCGAAATCAGGACCTTCGCTTCTGGCGCTTGAGCGCGTGCTGTCGCTCGAAATCGCCCGCGTCACCGAACGCGCCGCGGTGGCGGCTGCACGCTTGCGCGGGCGCGGCGCGGTCAAGGAATCCGATCAAGTTGCGGTGGACGCCATGCGGCGTGAACTCAACTCCTTGCCCATCGACGGCACAGTGGTCATCGGCGAGGGCGAGATGGACGAGGCGCCGATGCTCTATATCGGCGAAAAAGTCGGCGGCAAGAACGGTCCTAAAATCGATATCGCGGTCGATCCCTTGGAAGGCACGACCTTGTGCGCCAAGAACATGCCGGGCGCCATCGCCACGCTTGCGGTGGCCGAGGCGGGCACGCTCTTGCACGCGCCGGATATTTATATGGACAAGATTGCAATCGGCGCCGGCTATCCCAAAGGCGTGGTCGATCTCGATGCGCCGGCCGACCAGAACATCATCAATCTGGCGAAAGCCAAAGGCGTCAAACCCGACGCGATTACCGCCATGATCCTCGACCGCCCGCGCCATGCCGATTTGATCGCAGCCGTGCGCAAGGCCGGCGCCGCGGTAAGTCTCATTACCGATGGCGACGTGGCCGGCGTCATCCATACCGCCGACGCCGAAAAAACCGGCATCGATATTTATCTCGGTATCGGCGGCGCGCCCGAAGGCGTGCTGGCGGCGGCGGCGTTGCGCTGCATCGGCGGCCAGATGCAGACGCGGCTCATCGTCGATACCGACGAAAAACGCGAGCGCATCGCCAAAATGGGAATCAAAGACCCGCGCAAGAGATACGAGATCGAGGACATGGTGAAGGGCGACTGCCTGTTTGCGGCGACCGGTGTCACTGACGGCCGCATGCTGCGCGGCGTTCGCTTCGGCAAGGCCGCAATCGAGACCGAAACCGTGGTGATGCGCTCGGCGAGCGGCACTATCAGGTGGATTCGCGCCGAACACCGCAAGTTTGATAAGTTCGACTAGCTGATCGAGACTGTCATCACCCGCCAACGGGTCCGGTCTTTGGCCGGCCCGATGACAGGCTCCGGCGGGCGATCCAGTATTCAATCCACAATGCCTATATGT
>DATAWA010000036.1:0-22905 GCA_036267435.1 Xanthobacteraceae bacterium
TTGCGGAAAGGGATGCGAGAGGCTGGCTAAATGAAAGAGCCCGCTGCTCTTTCCACACAATTATCCCCAGCGCGAAGCCGGGCGGCCGTCATGCATGAATTGCGGCGCCTGCTGCCTGCCCGGCAGCAAGGCTTCGGTCAAAGTCTGCTGGGTCAAGGGTTGGACCAAGACGGTTCGGGCAAAACCCTGCCTTTCGGTCTCGCCGCGCTCGACGACCGCCTGCCGCGAGGCGGACTGCCCTGCGGGGCACTTCACGAAATTGTCCCCGCGACCGAGGGGGCCCTCCCGGCCGCCTTCGGCTTCATCGTGGCCCTCTTGGCGCGCTTGGTGCGAACTCATCCCTTCATTTTCGTTCTGCCGGCCTATGAGCGGCGCCGGCACGGCCGGCTGTCCGGGCACGGCCTCAACAGTCTCGGCCTCGATCCGTCGCGCGCGATTCTGGTCGAGCCGGCGCACCGCAACGAAACGCTGTGGGCGATGGCCGAAGCCGTGCGCTCGGCGGCGCCGCAAGCGGTCGTCGGTTCGATCGACCAGCTCGATCTGAAGACCAGCCAGAAGCTGCATCTCGCCGCCAGCGACGCCGGGCTGCCGCTTTTGTTGCTGCGGCCGGCCCGGACGCTGGAAGCAAGCGCCGCCGCCACGCGCTGGCGGATCGGCACCGCGGAAGCCGCCCGCGACCGCTTCGGCGCCCACGCGCATCCCCGCTGGCATCTGCAACTGGAGCGCTGCCGCAACGGACAGCCGGGCGAATGGGTAGTGGAGTACGATCATGTCGCGCATCGTTTCAGTTTGGCTACCGCGCTGGCCGATCCGGCGTTTTCTCGCGGCGCAGGCGATCGCGCCGCAGGCCCAAAAGTCTTGCACGCCATCTTGCACGCCGGTCGATCCTGACCGGCCGTTCGTCCTTGTCGTTGCCGCATCCGGCGGCCCACGCGTCGCCGCCTTGAACGAGGTGGCGGAAGCGGCGGGGCTTGTGACCGGCGAACCGGTGGCCGATGCGCGGGCCAAAGCGGATTTTCTGCAAGTGCGCGGCGTCGATGCCAAAGCCGACGATGCCGCGTTGCGCCGGCTGACGCTGTGGGCGACGCGCTATACCCCGACCGCCTCGCCATGGCGGGAGGACAACGGCGCCGACGGTTTTTTTCTCGACGTCGAAGGCGCCGCGCATCTGTTTGGCGGCGAGGAAAAATTGCTCGCCGATCTTGCCTCAAGACTCGATCGGTTCGGGCTGCCGGCACGGCTGGCGGTGGCCGACACGCCGGGCGCCGCCTGGGCGCTGTCGCACTTTCACCAGGCGCCCTTGGTGGTCTTGCCCTCGGGCCGGCAAGCCGCGGCACTTGAGACTTTGCCCATCGCCGCCTTGCGGCTGTCGCCGGAAACGCGCAACGGCCTGCGCCGTCTCGGTTTCAAAACCGTGGGCTCCCTGATCGACAAGCCGCGCGCGCCGTTTGCCGCGCGCTTTGCCGCGGAACTGTTGCGCCGCCTCGACCAGGCGCTCGGCCGCAGCGACGAGCCGCTCATCCCGATCGTCGCACCGCCGCTCTATCACAGCCTGAATTATCTGCTCGAGCCGATCGTCACCGCGGAGGCGGTCGTCGCCCGGGCAAGCCGGCTGATGCAGAACCTGGTGCACGTGCTGGTCCGCGACGATGTTGGCGCGCGGGCTTTGCGGCTTTGCCTTTATCGCGTCGATGGCGCGGTGGAGACCGTCGATATCGGGCTCACGGCGCCGACACGCAGCGTGCCCCATGTGGCGCGGCTGATCGCGCTCAAGCTCGAAGCGCTGGCGGCGATGGAGGATGCCGGTTTCGGCTTCGAAGCCATCGGCGTTGCCGTCACCCGCGCCGAACCGACGCCGGCGCGGCAAATCGAATTCGCCGCCGGCAGAGACGACGACCGCGCCGAGCGCTGCGCCGCCCTGATCGATGCGCTGCGCCAGCGTCTCGGCCCGTCAAGCGTGCGGCGCTTCGCACCCGTCGCCAGTCATCTTCCCGAACGCGCGGAGATTTTGCCGCCCGTCGACGGCACGGCGACCGCATGGCCCGAACCGGCACAGCCGCGTCCGCTGTTGCTGTTGCCGCAGGCCGAACCGGCGGAAGACGTCATGGCGCTCATCCCCGAAGGTCCGCCGCGCCGTTTCCGCTGGCGCGGCGTGACTTACGAGATCGAAGCGTCGCAAGGCCCCGAACGCATCGGCGCCGAATGGTGGCGTCATCGCGAACCGGAGCAAACCCGCGATTATTACCTCGTCGAGGATGGCGACGGCCGCCGTTTCTGGCTCTACCGCGAAGGTCTCTACCAGCGCGAAACGCATGCCGCGCGCTGGTTCGTCCAAGGTTTGTTTGCGTGAGCAAGGTTTGTTTGCGTGAGGACATCACATGAGCGCTTACGCCGAGCTTGCTGTCACGACTAACTTTTCCTTCCTGCGCGGCGCCTCGCATCCGCAGGAAATGGTGGCGCAGGCCGATACGCTTGGGCTCGCCGCCATCGGCATCGCCGACCGCAATTCTTTTGCCGGCGCGGTGCGTGCTTACGACGAAGCGCAAAAGCGAAACATCAAGCTCCTCGTCGGCACCCGCCTGGTCACGGTCGACGGCTTCGAAGTGCTCACTTATCCAAGCGATCGGGCGGCTTACGGCCGGCTCTGCCGCCTGATCACCGCCGGCAATCTGCAAGCCAAGAAAGGCGAATGCAGCCTCAGTTTCGCGCAGATTCTCAGCGCCGGGGCGGGCCAGATTTTCATCGCGCTGCCGCCACTATCCTTATCCGCTCGTCCCCGCGAAAGCGGGGACCCAGTTCTGGATTCCCGCTTACGCGGGAATGAGCGGGATAACGACTTCACCACCCGCCTCGCCGCCTTGGCCGAAGCCGCGCCGGGCCGCACTTTTCTCGCCGGCGCGCATTATCACCGCGGCGACGAGCCACGGCGGCTCGGGCTTCTCGCCGAAGCCGCGGCGCGGTTCGCGGCGCCGCTCGTCGCCGTCAACGACGTGCACTATCACGCTCCCGGCCGCCGGCCGCTCGCCGACGTGCTCACTTGCGTGCGCGAAAAATGCACGCTCGCCGACGCAGGCTTGCGGCTCTCCGTCAATGCCGAACGGCACATCAAGCCGCCTACCGAAATGGCCCGGCTATTCGCCAACTTTCCCGGCGCCATCGCCCGCTCCGTCGAGATCGCCGAAGCCTGCCGCTTCTCGCTCGGCGAGCTGAAATACGAATACCCCGACGAGCCGGTGCCGCAAGGCAAGACCGCGCAGCAGCATCTTGAAGACCTGACCTGGGCGGGCGCGCGCGAGCGTTATTCGCTCGACCGTTATCCGGAGGGTATTCCCGCCGACGTGCAAAAGCGGCTGCACGATGAATTGCAACTCATCGCCAAGCTCGATTATGCGCGCTACTTCCTCACCGTTTATGACGTCGTCGCCTTTGCCCGTAATCGGGACAAGGAAATCCTCTGCCAAGGGCGAGGCTCGGCGGCCAACAGCGCGGTCTGTTTTTGCCTTGGCATCACGTCGGTCAATCCGGATAAAAGCAATCTTCTGTTCGCCCGCTTCATTTCCGAAAATCGCGGCGAGCCGCCCGATATCGACGTCGATTTCGAGCACGAGCGGCGCGAGGAAGTGATCCAGCACATCTACGCCCGCTACGGCCGCCATCGCGCGGCGATCTGCGCGACCGTCGTGCATTACCGCTCGCGCCGCGCCATCCGCGAAGTCGGCAAGGTCTTAGGTCTGACCGAAGACATCACCGCGGCGCTGGCGAAGACGGTGTGGGGCTACGGCGACGGGCTGCCGGACGATCATATCCGCCAGGCCGGACTCGATCCGCAAAATCCTGCGCTCCGCCAGGCGGTCGAACTGGCCGAGGAGATGATCGGCTTTCCCCGCCATTTGTCGCAGCATGTCGGCGGCTTCGTGCTGACGCGCGAGCGGCTCGACGAAACGGTGCCGATCGGCAATGCCGCGATGGCGGACCGCACCTTCATCGAATGGGACAAGGACGACATCGACACGCTCGGCCTGATGAAAGTCGACGTGCTGGCGCTCGGCATGCTGAGTTGCCTGCGCCGCGGGCTCGATCTTTTGCAGGCGCATTACGGCAAGGATTATTCGCTCGCCACGCTGCCGGCCGACGACCGCGCCGTTTACGACATGCTGTCGCGCGCCGATTCGGTCGGCGTGTTCCAGGTCGAAAGCCGCGCGCAGATGTCGATGCTGCCGCGATTAAAGCCGCAATGTTTCTACGATCTCGTCATCGAAGTCGCGATCGTGCGGCCGGGGCCGATCCAGGGCGACATGGTGCATCCCTACTTGCGCCGGCGCGACGGTATCGAGCGGGAACGCTACCCCTCCCCGCATCCGGCGCACGGGCCGGCCGACGAATTGAAAGACGTTCTCAAGCGAACGCTCGGCGTACCGCTGTTCCAGGAGCAGGCGATGCAGATCGCCATCACCGCGGCAAAATTCACCCCCGACGAAGCGGACGGACTGCGCCGCGCCATGGCGACGTTCCGCCATACCGGCAATGTCCATTTGTTTCGCGACAAGTTCATCAACGGCATGGTCGCGCGCGGCTATGAGCGCGACTTTGCCGAACATTGCTTCGGCCAGATCGAGGGATTCGGCGAATACGGCTTTCCGGAAAGCCACGCGGCGAGCTTCGCGCTCCTGGTTTACGCCTCGGCATGGATCAAATGCCGCTATCCGGACGTGTTCGCCGCCGCCATCCTCAACAGCCAGCCGATGGGCTTTTATCAGCCGGCGCAGCTCGTGCGCGATGCCAGGATGCATGGCGTCGAGATTCGCGAAGCCGACGTCAATTTCAGCGACTGGGATTGCACGCTGGAGCCGAGCTCACTCGATCGTCATTCCGGGGCCGAGCGAAGCGGCGAGTCCGGAATGACGTGCGCCGTGCGGCTCGGCTTCCGCCTGGTCGCCGGGCTTGCGCAAACGGAAATAGCAAAGCTCATGGCCGTGCGCGGCAACGGCTTTTCATCCATCGAACGGCTGGCGGCGATCGCCGGAGTCTCGCGCTTGACCATCGAACGGCTCGCCGAGGCGGACGCGTTCCGTTCACTCGGCCTTGACCGCCGCGCCGCATTATGGGCGGCGCGCCGTCTCGACATGATCGGCATCCGGCCGCCCCGCGCCGGCGCGGCAGCAGCGCCTCCGCCAACGCTCCCGCTGTTGGCGCCGCATCAAAGCGACGAGTTGTTTGCCGAGCCGCCGGTCGCGCTGCCGGCCATGCCGCTCTGCGAGCAGGTCGTGGAAGATTATGTCGCCACCGGACTGTCGCTGAAAGCGCATCCGGTGCGCTTCTTCCGCGATCGCCTCGTCGCGCTCGGCGCCATCCGCAACGCCGCGCTGCGCGGCGAAGATTTGACACAAGACGCAACCGTCACCGTCGCCGGACTCGTTCTGGTGCGGCAGCGGCCGGGCACCTCGAAGGGCGTCGTATTCATGACGCTCGAAGACGAGACCGATATCGCCAACATCATCGTCTGGCCGAAAGTGTTCGCCCAAAACCGCCGCACCGTGATGACGGCGCGCTTTCTGGCCGTGCGCGGCACGCTGCAACGCGCCGGCCTCGTCATTCATGTGATCGCGGCAAGCTTTTTCGATCTTTCCGCCGAGCTGCCATCGCTGCGCGACGGCGAGCTGTCTCTGCCGGCGCCGTCCTGCCCGAGCCATCAGGAAGGGTCGTGGCGCATGCTCAAGAGCCGAGATTTTCATTGATGAGGAAAAATCATGTGCGGCCGCGCCAAACTGCCTGACGACGTTTCGGAAATAAAACTCGATCTCAAAATCGATTTCGACGAGACAAATGATTACCGCCCACGCTGGAATGCAGCGCCGACGTCGAAACTTCCCGTGGTGGTTTCGCGCCGCGGCCAACGCACGCTCACATTGATGCGCTGGGGCCTGATTCCATCATGGGCCAAGGATCACAAGATCGGCCATGCAACCTTCAATGCCCGTGCCGAGGGTGTGGACAACCGTCCCGCCTTTCGCTCTGCCTGGCGGGCGGGCCGCCGCTGCCTGGTCATTGCCGACGGCTACTACGAGTGGCGCGACGCCGACCGGCAACCTTTTGCCGTAAGTTTAAGCAATCGCGGTCCGATGACCATCGCCGGTCTATGGGACCGATGGCTCGCCCCCGACGGCGCGGCCATCAAATCGTTCACCATCATCACCACCCAAGCGAACGAACTTCTTCAGCCATTACATGCACGTATGCCGGTTCTGCTGGCGCCGGACCGCTGGCCGGCATGGCTCGGCGAAACCACGGCCGGCGATGCCGAACTCAAGGCCATGTTGCGGCCTTATCCCCGCGGCGGCATGACGTTCTGGCCGGTCGACCGCCGCGTTGGCAATGTAAAGAACGATACTCCCGATTTATTCGCGCCCGTCGGCCAAACGGCTTAACTCTCGCGGCTTAACTTTAGCCGGCGCTGGAATATTTCGATATTTCAGCAGTTCTAGATGGGAGTTGCAGAGTAACGTCGTGCCCTATATCGTTTGAGTTACCTGCGGAATGCAGGTCTCCCTGGGCGACTAATCTGCAGGGGGAGCGAGGTCAAAGTCCGCGTACCGCGGAACATCGCGGTGGATAGAGTAGTTGCTCGTTCCGAAGAAGATCGGGCGAGACTTCAAGGGAACGGCCCTGCAGACGGCCGGGAGGAAATATTGCGGCCTTCCACCAGCCCTCTTCGATCGCTGATGGGCAAGCGTGACTTCTACGCGGGCGGACTCATGCTCTTGCTCGGCCTCGGCATCGCGCTCAAGGGCGCGACCTACCGGCCCGGCACGCTCATGCATATGGGACCGGGCTTCTTCCCGACCAGCCTCGGAGTCCTCCTGGTCATTCTCGGCATCGCCATTGCCGCGGCTGGGGTAACGTCGGACCCCGCCGCCGAGACGCCTGGCGACCACAGTCACGGCGACAGCATTCTGCCGGAACATCCGCAGTGGTGGGGATGGCTCTGCATCCTCTTAAGTCCGGTATTCTTCATCTTCTTCGGCCGTTACTTCGGCATGGCACCGGGAACTTTCGCCTGCGTCGCCATCGCCGCCTGCGGCGACAAGCAAGCGACCTGGAAGAGCACGATCATCTTGGCAACGGTGGTCACCATATTCGGCGTCAGCCTGTTCTCCTATTTCCTGCAGGTGCCGATGCCGATTTTCAGCTGGTGGGGTAGCCAGTGATAGGACAATCGCTGACCGAGCTTATGTACGGCTTTGGCGTCGCGCTTGAGCCGCACAATCTGATGTTCTGCTTCCTCGGCGTTCTGGTCGGCAACATGGTCGGCGTGTTGCCGGGCATGGGTCCGCTGGCCACCATCTCGATCCTGCTGCCTCTCACTTTCGGCATGAAGCCGGTCGCCGCCATCCTGATGCTGGGCGGCGTCATGTATGGCGCACAATACGGCGGCGCGATCTGCTCGATCCTGCTGAACTTGCCATGTCATCCACCACACGCGGTGACCTGCCTCGACGGCTTCCCGATGACCAAGCAAGGCCGCGGCGGCGTTGCGCTCGGTCTGACCGTCTTCGCCTCGTTCGTCGGCGCCTCGTGGGGCATTACCGAAATGATCTTCCTGTCGCCGCTATTGGTTAGAGCGGCGCTGCAATTCGGTCCAGCGGAGGTCTGTTCGCTGATGCTGCTTGGCCTATTGGCAGGCTCGACGCTGGCGCGCGGCTCGCCGATCAAGGGCGTCGCGATGACGGTGGTGGGCCTGTTCCTCGGCTCGATCGGCACCGACCTCGAGACCGGCTCGGAACGCTACACCTTCGGCATGACCGAGCTCGACGACGGCATCGAACTGATCGCGCTGGCACTCGGCCTGTTCGGCATCGCCGAGTTCATGAGCAGCATCAATCAGGTCGCGCCGATCACCGGCAAGTACACCAAAGTCCGCCTCAAGGACATGCGGCCGACCATGGCCGAGTTCAAGCGCTCGATCTTCCCGATGTTCCGCGGCACCATTGTCGGCAGCCTATGCTCGCTTATTCCCGGCACTGGACCAACGATCGCTTCGTTCGTCGCCTATGCGGCGGAAAAGAAAATATCGAAGACGCCGGAGAAATTCGGCACCGGCATGATCGAAGGCGTGGTTTGCCCGGAAGCGGCGACCCACTCTTCGGTGCAGGGCGATTTCATTCCCACCATGAGCCTCGGCATTCCCGGCGACGCGGTGATGGCGCTGCTCCTCGGCGCGCTGATGATCCAGGGCATCGTGCCGGGCCCCCAGCTGATCTCGCAGCACGCCGACATCTTCTGGGGTCTGGTCGCGAGCTTCTGGATCGGCAACATCCTGCTGGTGCTGCTGAACGTGCCGCTGATCGGCATCTGGGTGAAGATGCTGGCGATCCCCTATCGCTTCCTCTACCCGAGCGCGATGTTCTTTGTTTGCATCGGCGTCTATGCCGCCAATAACGACTTCTTCCAGGTCGGCGAAGTCGTGGTCATCGGCATGTTTGGCTACATCCTGCTGCGGCTCGGCTTCCACCCGGCGCCGATCCTGCTTGGCTTCGTGCTCGGGCCGCGCTTTGAGGAGAATTTCCGCCGCGCGCTTTTGATCTCCCGAGGCGATCTCGGCGTCTTCGTCGAACGGCCGATCAGCGCGGTCTTCGTCGCCATGTGCGCGATCCTGATCGGCTCGCAGATCTATTTCCGGCTGAAGGGAACGAAGCCACCCATTGAGCCGTCGCTGCAGCCGCACGAGGAGCAGCCGCGGCTTTCCGCCGAGATGCGGACGCCCGCCGAGTAGCGGGCTTCCGAGCTGCAAGCCCGAAATCTAGGCCGCCGAGGCGCCGCGCAAGCCGCGGTTAAGCACCCGTGTCAGCCGGTCCGAGAAGGCCTTGGCGTCGGCCGGACGATCGCCGTCGCGCAACCGCGCCTCGTCGAACAGAAGTTGTGCAGCATCCTCCTTGAAGCCGCGATCGCCCTCGCCAAGCGCGGCCAGCGCGACGATAAGTTCGTGCCGCGGGTTCACTTCGAGGATCGGCTTTGACGCCGCGGCGAACCGGCCGGTGCCGGCGAGGATGCGTTCGAGGCCGCGGTCCGGGCCGGACTCCGGCGCCACCAGGCAAACCGCGCTGTCGGTGAGCCTTTCGGAGGCCCGGACCTGGGTCACGGCTTCGCCCAGCGTTCCCTGCACGAAGACCAGAAACTGCTTCACCGGTTCGGAAATGTCGGTGGCCGGCTCCCGCGCGGCTTCGAGCCGCGGGATGAGCGCCAAATCGGCCGCGCCTTGAGTCACCGATTTGAACGGCTTGCCCTCGAAGCCGATGCCCGGCGTGACCCAGAACGTGTCGACCGGATCGGGCAACAGCAGCACCTCGATGCCGCGGGCGCGGAAGCCTTCGAGGTGCGGCGACGATTGCAGCCGGCCGATATCGTCGCCGGCAAGATAATAAATTGAGGTCTGGTTGGGCTTGAGCGCCGCCACATAGTCCTTGAGGCTGCGCCAGCCGTCGGGCGACGCCGTGGTCTTGAAACGCCCAAGCTTGAGCAGCGCGTCGCGGCGCTCGAAGTCCTCATAGATGCCTTCCTTCAACACGGCGCCAAAGGTGTCCCAGATTTTGCCGTAGGTCGCCGGCTCTTTGTCGGCCAGCTTTTCCAACTCGGACACCACGCGGCCAGTGACGCCTTTTCGGATCGCGCCAAGAAGCGGGCTCTCCTGAATCTTCTCCCGCGACACATTGAGCGGCAAATCGGCGGAGTCGACCAGACCGCGTACGAAGCGCAGATAGCGCGGCAAAATCTCGACGTCGTCGGCGATGAAGACGCGCTTGACGTAGAGCTTGATGCGGCCTGAGCGGTCGGGATCGAACAGATCGAACGGCCGCGTCCCTGGAATGAACAAGAGCGCCGTGTAGTCCTGCCGTCCTTCGGCACGGAAATGAATGGTATGCACCGGCTCGTCGAAGGCTAACGCAATGCCGCGGTAGAAATCGGTGTAGTCGGCGGCGGCGATGTCGGCTTTGGGCTTGGTCCACAACGCCACGCCGTCGGTGATCTCGGCCGCCACCGCGCCGGGCTTGTCGACGATCGCGATCGGCACCGGCACGTGGCCGGATTGCGATTTGATCAGCGGCTCGACCGTCGCCCGCTCGGCATATTGCTTGGCGTCCTCCATCAGATGCAGAACGACGCGGGTGCCGCGGCGCGGTACCGCCACCTCCCCCGCTTGCGGAGAAGGGTCCGGGATGGGGTCGACCGCAGACACCTCGAACGACCCTTTGCCATCGGACGACCACCGCCAGGCCGCCTCGGTCCCGGCGCGGCGCGAAATCACCTCGACCCGTTCCGCGACCATGAAGGCCGAGTAGAAACCGACGCCGAAGCGGCCGATCAGCGCGTTGCTCTCGCCATCGCCTTCCTTCTGACCGGCTGCGATGCGATCGAGAAACGCCTTGGTGCCGGAGCGCGCAATGGTACCGAGCGCCTCGATCATCTCATCGCGGCTCATGCCGATGCCGTTGTCTTCGACGGCCAGCTGTTTGGCGTCGGCGTCGAGCGCCACGGTGATGTGCGGCGTCGGATCGTCGCCGAGGAGCGCCGGGTCGGCGATGGCTTCGTAACGCAGCCGCTCGCAGGCGTCCGCGGCATTGGCGATCAGTTCGCGCAAGAACACCGATTTGTCGGAATAAACCGAGTGCACCATCAACTGCAGGAGCTTGGCGACGTCCGCCTCGAACGGGCGGTTCTCGGATTTATTGTCGGCTTGGTTCACGTCTTCGGTCTCTTGGGCCTCGGCCATCGGCGGTCCCCCGGTTCGCATGTGTCGATGTCGCGTTATCGGTTTCGAGATAGGGAAATCGGCAATCATTTCAAGCCCGGCGCGCCAGCGTTCGACGGGGTCGTCGGCCTCATAAACGGTCGTATCGCTGGGCTGATCTCGCGCTCGCGGTCAACGATTCAATACGGCCGGTCGCCATTGATGGTGCAGCGACGCATCACCCGTTTGAGTCGAGCCTCGTCGAAGCCCGTGGCGCGATGCGGCGTGCAGCGGTTATCCCAGACCATGCATTCCCGCGGCGTCCAGCGATGCGAATAGACCAGCGCCTGCGGCGTGATCATCGCATTGAGTTCCTCGATCAGCGCGCGGCCCTCCTCGTGGTCCATACCCTCGATCCATTCGGCGTGATCGCCGAGAAAAATCGCCTTGCGTCCGGTTTCGGGATGGGTCCGCACGATCGGATGTGCGACCGGCGGCACTTGCGATTTCTGATGTGCCGTCAATAAATCCTCGCCGTGCCGGCGCGTGCGCGAAAAGTCGAGATTATGAACCGCGCGCCGGCCCTCGATCCGCGCCTTCACCGCTGCGGGCAGCAGTTCATAAGCCGAATACATATCGGCAAATTCGGTGTCGCCGCCCGCCGCTGGCACGATTTCCGAATACATCATCGTCGCCTGCCCGGTGCGTTCGCGCCATGAGCCGTCGGTATGCCAATACAGCGTGCCCTTGTCCGGATGCTTGCCGCTCGGATTGCCGTCCTTGTCGAGATTGGAGAGAAAATAGATTTCCGGAAATTCCTTGGTGCCGTAGCGGCCGCTGAGCACGTGAACCTGCACCTCGCCGAAATTCCGCGCGAACGCGACCTGGGTGGCCAGCGGCAGATCGACATCACGGAACAAAATGAGCTGATAGTCGAGAAACGCTTCATAGACCTTGGCGAACAGGTTCGGCGACACGGCTTCTTCGAGCGTGATGCCGGTGATCTCGCAGCCAAGAACCGGGTGCAGCGGCGTAACGGTAAAGGGCCAATTGCGCGGCACACGCGTCTGCAATCGCAGCTGGGCTTGCGCCATGACGTCCTCCGCGGCAGCGTTTCTGGTCCCGGCCGGATTATGGCATTGCCGGCCTCTCGTTCCTAGGCGGCGGCCGGCGGGCTCGAATTGACGCATGCGCTCTAATTGGCTTGCGGGAAGCTTGCGAAGCGGTGATTATTGCCGCTCGCCGGAATGAACTCCGGCTGCCGCAAAACAACAAAACAACGGCGGCATTTGGGGAGGGAACCATGGTTATGTTGCGCGCCCTTGTGGCGCTTTTTGCTGCCTGTCTCTTAATTGCCGGGGCCGCTTCGGCGCAGACCTATCCTAATCGTCCGATCACCTTGATTGTCGCATTCCCGCCCGGCGGAGCCGACGATGCGACCGCGCGCATTTTGCAGGACCCGCTGCAGAAAGCGCTCGGCCAACCGATCGTCATCGACAATATCGGCGGCGCCGGCGGCATGATCGCCGCCGCCAAGGCGGCCCGTGCCGAGCCGGACGGCTACACCATCTTGCTGCACCAGCCGGCGCTGGCTGCGGGCATGACGCTCTACCCGGATCGTACCTTCGATGCCGAGAAGGATTTCACCCCCATCGGCCTCGTCAACATCACCTCCAACACGCTGGCGGGGCGTCCGACGCTGAAGGCGAACAATTTCAAAGAACTGTTGGCCTGGATGAAGGAGCACAACGGCAACATCAAAGTCGGGCATCCCGGCGTCGGCTCGTTCGGTCATCTCGCCGACGTCCTCATCATGCAAGGCCTGGGCATCAAGGTCACGCAGGTGCCCTATCGCGGCGCCGGCCCGGCCCTTGTCGACGTTCTCGGCAACCAAACCGATCTCAGCATCATCGCCTCGGTGGTGGCCGGGCCGTTGGTCAAGGCCGGCAAGATGAAAGTCTACGCTATCGTCGGCAAACGGCGGTTCTCTCAATTGCCGGACGTGCCGACCTTCGGCGACCTCGGGTACAACAAGCTCAATGTCGATTTCTGGCATATGCTGCTGGCGCCAGCCGGCACGCCGAAGCCGATCATCGACAAGCTCAACGCCGCGCTGCGCACCGCGCTCGCCGATCCCAAGCTGCAGCAGACCTACGCCGACGGCGGCATCTACGAATACCCGTCCGACCAGGAATCGCCAGAGGCCTCGGCAGCCCTGCTGAAGAACGAGATCGCGCTGTGGGGCCAGGTGATCCGCGACAATCACATCGCCGGGCAATAGCGACGTTTCTCGTCATTGCGAGCGAAGCGAAGCAATCCATCTGAGCCACCGACTTGGATTGCTTCGTCGCGGAGCCTGTCATCGGGCCGCGCGCTTCGCGCGGACCCGTTGGCTCCTCGCAATGGCGATGCAAGATAATTACCGCACGAATTTGTAGCGGAAGCGCTCGCCGTCGGCCTCGATGAGGCCTGTGGTGGGATGCGGAAAATGCACCGGCAGCACGAATTTACCGGTGCCGGCGGTCTCGGCGAGAAATTTGCGCCGCGAACGCGCTGCTTGCTCGGCATCCCAGTCGAAAATCGTCGACCAGGACGGCTCGCGCACCTGCAGCGCGTGATGCATCAGATCGCCGACCACCGCCGCCTCTTGGCCGCGCGAGCGGATATTGACGCAGCAGTGGCATGGCGAATGACCGGGCGTCGGGGTGAGCCAGAAGGTGTCGTCGAGCGCATAATCGTCGTCGACCAACAGCGCCTGGCCGGCCGCCACCACCGGTTCGCAATTATAGCCCCACACATTGCCGCCGCCGCCCGGCCGGTTCTCACCGCGTATGTTGGAGCCCTCCCACGCGGCGTATTCGCGCTTGTGGAAGATATATTTCGCCTTCGGAAAAGTTGGCACCCATTTGCCGTTGCGCAGCATGGTGTTCCAGCCGGTATGGTCGATGTGCAGATGCGTGCAGAACACGTAATCGATGTCTTCGAAGCGCAGCCCCGCGGCGCGAAAGCCGTCGAGCCAGGGCTTTTTCGGAAAATCCATCGGCGGCGGATAGCCTTTGTCCTCGCCGGTGCAGGTGTCGATCAGCACGGTGTGCTTCGGTGTGCGCACGATAAAGGTCTGATAGGTGATCACCATCTTGCCCGACGCCGGATCGAACACTTCGCGGTCGAACTCGGCCAGATGGCGCTTGCCGAGTTCCGGGTCATAGGCCGGGAACATCTCTTTCGGCGTCCGCCACGGCCCGTCGCGCTCGATAATGCTGGTGATGGTGACGTCGCCGATGACGAGCTGTTTCATCTTCGTCCCCTCCCGATGACACGGCGGCCAGCCCCGACATTGACCGCGGCGACTTATGCGCCGGTCGCAACCGCCATATTAGCCGTAGACGGCCAGCCGCAAAAAGCTTGGCTAAAAAGCGTTGCCAAAAAAACTTGGCCCGGGCGAGCCGGGCCAAGTTCGTCTTCGAATGCCGACGACTAGTTGCGGCGGCAGTGGCCGTACGGACCGCGATGCCAACCGCGGCCGCAGCCGCCGGCAACGTGGATCACCTGGCTGGAGTTCGACGCGCCCTTGAGCGGCGCGGCCGGCATGGCCTGGGCGCTGAACGCGCTAAACGCGATGAACGCGAACAGCGCGGCGATCGAAGCGAGCAAGGCGAGTTGTTTGCGCATGGAACCTATCTCCCGGTGATTGACGACGGGAAAAATGACCACACCGCGCCGACGATAGCAATGGCCTCGCAATGCGGACTGCGGCCGGCAGCGCCTCATCGCTTGCATAAGTTCTACAAATTTCGCTCGTGAGCCTGACGTCGCTCAACCGGAGCACTAAGCAGGCCCGGGCGCCGCCGTCTTCTCGTTGGTGCCCGTTTCCGGCATCAGCGCGGCGGCCTTGAGGCCGGCCTGCACCTTCGGCACCGTGCTCCTCACATCCGTAATCGGCAGACCGTGGGTCGGCGCGATGGTTTTCACGCCAAGCCGCGCGATCAGATGATCGAGCCGGTCGCAATAAACGTTCATGTCAGCGAACTTGGTCCAGAACAGCGCGAGATCGGCGAAGGTCGACGACACGTCCGGCAGATCGAGCGACACCGCCTCCTCGGCGACAAGCCCGCAATGGCCGTCCTCGTGATAATGGCTGTAGGCAAAACCGTCGCCGGGAAACAGCACGCGTTCCTTGGTGTCGAAACCCCACCAGGTGGTGCGCAGATCGCGGATCACCGGCTCGACCGCCATCAAGCTGCGGCCGCCGAGATCGATCGCATCGCCCTCGCCCATCGCGCGCATGCGGTGTTCGTATTGCGGAAACGCCAGATGGTAATCGGATACATCGCCGACCAAAAGCGAATCGGGAAAACTCTTCAGGATGCGGCCGAGGCCGCCGCAATGCGGCGTCTCCTGATGGGTCACGAACAGATATTTGAGCGGCGCGATGCCGCGCGCGAACAGCGCGTTCAGGTGCCGCTCGATGACGGGAAAATCCTTGGGGTGCCCGGTCTCGACCAGGATCGAGGCGTCATCGCCCGCAACCAGGAACGCGGCATTGTAGCCGTGATAGACTTTGCCCTTGTGGCGCTGCGCCAGGCAGTCGCCGATCCAAAACACGCCGGGGGCGATCTCACGCGGCATGCGTTCGGCCACCGGCGTTTCAAGCACGCTTTTGGTCGTTGGCTTATCGAGCATGGTCAGCGCTCTTCGTCGCGGGTGACATAGCGCGACACCGCAACGCTCTTGTCGCAGGCTTTGAGAAATTCATCGAGCATTCGATAATGCCGCGCGACGATGTTGCGGCCGGACAGGATGCAGCCATAGCCCGGCGCGATGGTCTCGATGTCATATTTGTCGAAGACATTGCCGATGCCGCGCCGGATCGAATCGGTCGGCGCGCCTTCCAGCCACCAATAGCGGGTGTTGAGCATGAACGAGCGGATGTCACGAAGCGCCGTTGGATCGTTATCCGTGTCGGTCACGATCCACGGCCCGCTCGCGGCGTCACGCCACAGATGGGTGAACAGATCGGAGGAGAACAGCGTGCGGGTGGCGGCGTCGTAGAGCCAGCGCGTGGCGATGAGCCGGATCGGCGCATTCATCACGGCGATGAAGCGGCCTAATTTTCCGAGCGCGATGGAATCGGCGCGGCCCACCGCAGTAACCTTCATCGATTTCAAAATATCGCGGCCGCCGGCGTCGCCGAAATCGAACCACAGCGCCGCGTCGATATTGCTGGTGTAACAGGTCTCGACATTGAAGTGGCCGGCAAAGCTCGCGACATTGTTGATCGACATGAATTCATTGAGCCGCAACGGAAACAGCGACAGCGGCGACCCCGGCGCGATCAGCGCCTCGATCTGGGACCGGATCGCCGCTTCATCCTTGCCGAAGCCGGTATCGATCAGCATCGCGGCATCGGGCTGTTTCAAGAGGTAGCTATTGACCACCGAATAGCCGCGCGCACTCGCCGGATAGGAGGACACGCGGCCATCGAGTGGAAACGGATTTTGCAGCGCGTAGAGCCGATCCGGCGCCAGCGTGGCTATGCCACCGGCAAAATCCTGCCGCTTGCGGGAATTTGAAGGCGTTTCCTGCCGCGCATCTTGGGGGGCGTACTGCGTCGTTATCGCCATGACCGAGGCAGCTTAGCGGCGGCGCGCGACGAAGGGAACAGGGCGGCGGCGCAACGGCCCTATACCGGAATGCGCACGCCCGCGCGCAGGCCGCCGAGCGGGCTGTCGCCGAGCGTGATATCGCCGCCGTGCGAGCGCGCGATATCGCGGGCGATAGCGAGTCCCAGTCCGGTGCCGCCCTCGTCCTGGTTGCGCGCATCGTCAAGGCGCAGAAACGGCTTGAAGACGTCCTCGCGCAGATTGGCCGGAATGCCGGGGCCGTCGTCATCGACGGTCACGGTGAGCCAGCGATGGTCGCGATGGCCGGTAATGGCGACGGTCGAGGCGAAGCGCGAGGCATTGCCGACCAGATTGGCGAGGCAGCGCTTGAATGCCGCCGGGCGCACCGTGACTTCGGGCTGGCCGTAGAATGTCGCGCTGGCGCGATGGCCGTGGCGCTCGGTATCGAGCTTAAGCTCGTCGAGGAGAGCCGCGATATCGGTCGGCGCCGATTGCTCGCCGGTGTCGCCGCGGGCGAAGGCCAGATAGGCCTCGAGCATCCCCGCCATCTCGTCGATATCCTTTTTGATGGCGTCGATTTCCGGGCCGTCGCCAATGAGCGCCAGCTCGAGCTTGAAGCGGGTGAGGATGGTGCGCAGGTCGTGCGACACTCCGGCCAGCATCGTGGTGCGCTGCTCGATGGAACGCTCGATGCGCCCTTTCATTTCCAGAAACGCGGCAGCGGCGCGGCGCACTTCGCGCGCACCGCGCGGCCGGAAATTTTGCGCTTCGCGGCCCTTGCCGAAGGCCTCGGCGGCGTCGGCCAGCCGCACGATCGGCCGGATCTGGTTGCGCAGGAACGCGATGGCGATGGCCAGCACGACGAGCGACGTCGCCACCATCCAGACCAAAAAGATCCACGAGTTCGGATCGTAAACGTCGGCGCGCTGCGCGAACACGCGCATAACGTTGGAGTCGGAAAGCTCAATTCGGATTTCCACGATCGAGGACCGTCCGACCGTATCGATCCAGAACGGCAGGCCGATCTGCTTGCGGATTTGATCCGATAGCGCGGCGTCGAGCTGGTTGAAGAATGGCTTCGGGCCCGGCGCCGGCAGCTGCGTTCCCGGCATGAAATCGACCACCAGGCCGAGCCGCTGCTGCGCGATGCGGCGAAGCTGCGCGTGATCCGGGTCTTGCGGATAAGTCTTGTAGACGTCGATCAGCGTGGCGATTTCCTGCGTCACCGCGGACGACAGATAGGTCGTGACCAGGTTCCAGTGACGCTCCAGGAACAACAGCGCCACCACCGACTGCAGCACCACCATAGGCACGATGATGATCAGGAGCGAACGGGCGTAAAGCCCTTTCGGCATCACCGATTTCAGCCAGCGGCCGAGCCGGTCCCACGGCTGCGTCAACGGGCCGACGACCGGCCGGAACACCGTTGCGCCGGCGCCGGCAACGGCGTTGGCCGCCGCCACCAGCTGGCTGGCGGCGTTGCGCAGGCGTCCGATGCCGGCGTCCAGGCTGGTCATGGTTGCGCTCGCCTCATGGCGCGCTCGCGGTCGTCGCCACCAGGCGATAGCCCACGCCGCGCACGGTCTGCACAATCAAGGGATTGGCCGGATCGCGCTCGATCTTGCGCCGCAACCGGTTGACCTGCACGTCGACGGTGCGCTCGCCGACACCCTCGCCGTTGCCGGCCAACGCCTGGCGCGGCACGGTCTCGCCGACATTGACGGTCAAAATGCGCAGCATGTCGCGCTCGCGGTCGGTGAGCCTGATGACCTCCTCGCCGCGGCGCAATTCGCCGCGCGCCAGATGAAACACGAACTGGCCGAACCGCACCGATTCAACCGGCGGCGCAACGGGCGGGCGGGCGCGGCGCAAAATATTGGCAACCCGCAGCGAAAGCTCGCGCGGCTCGAACGGCTTTGCCAGGTAGTCGTCGGCGCCGATCTCAAGTCCCAGAATGCGGCTTTCCTTCTCGTCGCGCGCGGTGAGCATCAGGATCGGCACGGTCGAGTTGACGCGCATGCTGCGGGCGAAATCGAACCCGTTTTCGCCCGGCATCATGACGTCGAGGATCAGCAGATCGAATTTGAGCCCGGCGAGCTTGGCGCGGGCGTCGGCGGCGGTGTCCGCGGTCGAGACCCGGTAACCTTCGCTGAGCAGAAAACGCGACAACAGCACGCGAATCCGGCGGTCGTCGTCGACCACCAAAAGATGCGGCGCATCGTCGGCCGGATTTGGCGCCGGCTCCGAAACCGCGATTGCCGCCCGCTGCTGGCCGTTGGCCGTCATCGCGCCGAACTCACCGCGTTTCGTCCCGGCTGCGCTCGCCTGCCGCAAGCGAGTCCGAACGCGCGATCATGCGCAGCACGCGATCGCGGTCCTCGGCATCGATCATGCCGGCAAGAAAGCGGCGCACAGCTTCCCGCGCGCCAAGTCCCTGCTCAGCCAGCACGCGCGCGATCCGCTCGGTCTGCAAGCCGGCGAGCTTCAACGCCAGCCCCTCGCCCGCCGGGCTGACATACAACAGCCGCTGGCGGCGGTCGTTGGCGCCCGCCTTTTGCACGACATAGCCTTCGTCGATGAGCTGCTTGAGCACGCGGCCGAGCGACTGTTTGGTGATTTTCAAAATGTCGAGCAGGTCGGCGACCTTCATGCCGGGGTTACGGTTGACGAAATGCAGCACCCGGTGATGCGCGCGGCCGAATCCGAGCTTGGCCAAAACCTCATCGGGATCGCCGACGAAGTCGCGATAGGCGAAGAACAGCAGTTCGATGAGGTCAAAATACGGCTCGCCCGGCGCTGCCGGCTCGGCCGAGGATGCGGCGCGGGGCGTGTTTGCGGTGGAGATGCTGATATCGGCCATTTAGGTAAGGTATGTTGACATATTTTGAGCGAGTTGTTAAGCTCGCCCTACACTATCGTATCGTCACTTGAGCGGTATCGTCGCTGCTTCGGCCGGTGCGCTGAGTGCGGAGGCGTTATGACGCGCTTCTCGGAGCCAACGAGACCATAGCGGGTCTACGGTTTCGGTGCAAAATCGCGGGCGGCCGAGAGAAACGGTAACGCAAAAAGCGCGAGGGAGGCCAAAGGAGGAAACACCATGGCAGTGCCCTTCGACCAACGTTCCGATCTGATCTGGTTCGACGGCAATCTTGTCCCGACCGTGGACTGCAAGATCAGCCTGCTCACGCACGGCCTGCATTATGCGAGCTGCGTGTTCGAGGGCGAGCGCGCCTATGGCGGGCGCGTGTTCGAATCCACCGCGCATTCGGAGCGCCTGAAGAATTCGGCCAAAATTCTCGATTTCGAGATTCCCTATTCGGTCGCGGAGATCGACGCCGCCAAGCAGCTTGTTCTCGACAAGAACAACCAGAAAAGCGCCTATGTGCGGCCGATCGCCTGGCGCGGCTCGGAAGCGCTCGGCGTGTCGGCGCAGCAAAACAAGATTCATCTCGCCATCGCCACCTGGGAATGGCCGAGCTATTTCGATCCGGCGCAGCGGCTCAAGGGCATCAAACTCGACCTTGCCGAATACCGCCGGCCCGATCCGAAAACTGCGCCTTGCCTCGCCAAGGCGGCGGGCCTCTACATGATCTGCACCATCTCGAAGCACCGCGCCGAGCAGCGCGGCTATGCCGACGCCATGATGCTCGATTGGCAGGGCCGCGTCGCCGAGTGCACCGGCGCCAACATTTTCTTCATCAAGGACGGCAAGATCCACACGCCGATCGCCGACTGTTTCCTCGCCGGCATCACCCGCTCGACCGTGATCGGGCTCGCGCACCGCAACAACATCGAAGTGATCGAGCGGCGCATCATGCCCGAGGAACTCTCGGAATTCTCGGAATGCTTCATCACCGGCACCGCAGCCGAAGTCACGGCGGTGTCCGAGATCGCGCAGTGGAGCTTCACGCCGGCGCGCATTACCGCGCAATTGATGCGCGACTACGAGCATACGGTGCAGCCGGGCGGCAAGGCCGCCGCGGCGTAGCCGGCCGGGTTTGCGGCCTTAACGCGTCACGCGTTGAGTGTGTCCTTATAAATCCGACCCCAAGTCAGCTTCGCTCCGAAAACGAGCGAAACGCCGCGCTGTCGGCAAATGACGCGATGGGCCATATCCGGCCTCCTGCACCGTACAATTTCGAGGACGCATTTATTGGATGATATTGGAGTGTTTGCGCCGATGCGGCAGTGTTGCGGCAGAGCAACGCACGCGGCAAATATGGCGTTGCCGTACAAAAGGCCAAGCACCCTGAATTGACAGCGTCGATAGCTGCAAGTGACAGTGGCAAGCTAAGAATTTCTGGGGCTTTGGGGGCTCGGGTGGATCGTCGCGGCAGAACGCTTGCGTTGCGGAGCTTACTGCTCGCGGCCGCGCTGAGCTTTGCCGGTTCGCAACAGAGCTGGTCCATAGGTCCCGGCGGTGGCGCCCCGGCCCCAGTCCCAAGCACAGCAGTCGCCCTACCCGAAGCTACAGCTACCCTTACCCTGCTCCAAGAGAGCAATAGCATTTCCCTATTTCTCAATCCAACCTTCCAAACCGGTATGACCTCCCGCGGAAGCCAGTTTATTCAAAATGCCAATATGTTTCAAAATATCTTGAGCAACAATCCCCAGTTGATAAAGAGTCTGATAACAAATAATACTTCTAACGACGGGCGTATGGCAAAGTCGGTGCTGCGTGTCCTGAACGCGTTGATCAATGGGAATACCGCTAAGGCAGAGTCACTGTGGGACGGAGATCCCCTGCTGCCGGGATATTTAGGGTTCGGTTCGTGGTCTTCCACGATCGTAGGGGAAGCAGCCGATAATGGCGTAACGATTTACACAATGGTTGCGAGCATCGCAGACTACCTTTTTGGAAATATTTACGAGAGCCAAAATCCGACTAGCCTTAACCCGTTTGACTATGCGTCCCGCGAGTCAAACCCTAGCTCGGCAGTCGCGTTCACGGATGAACCGCCGGCGGGTTTCCCCGACGATATCGCGCTCGCCTACGCGTCGACCTTCGGACGATCACGTGTGCCGGCAGCCCCGCCGTTTGTGCCGGGATGGACGGCCTGGGCTTCCGGCTATGGCGGCTATAACCGGACCAATGGCGATCCCAGCGCCGGCAGCAGCACGCTCACAGCACGTCTCTACGGTTCAGTTGTCGGGCTAGATTATCATTTTACGCCGCAAACGCTGTTGGGCATTTCGCTCGGCGGTTCCGGTCTGAACTGGAACCAGAGTCCGGGCAGCGGCAATAGCAATGGGCTGCAAATCGGCGTTCATGGCACGACGCATTTTGGCGCCGCCTATGTCAGTGGCATGCTCGATGCCTCGACCAACTGGTTCAACGCTACTAGTTTCGCAGCGGGCGACGAGCTCGCCGCCAAATTCAACGCGCAGAGCTATGGCGGCAGGCTGGAAGGCGGTTATCGCTACGCTATTGCGCCATTGAGCGGCGTCACACCCTATGCCGCTGTGCAGATGCAATACTTCCACACGCCGAGTTATACCGAAACCGATCTGAGCGGCGGCGGCATGGGCGTCAACTACGGCGCGACGGACGGTACCGACACCAGAAGCGAACTCGGCGCGCGCTTCGACACCCTCCAGATTATCGCTAACATGCCAGTCGTTCTGCGTGCGGGGGTCGCCTGGGCACATGATTGGCTAAGCAATGGTTCGGTGACTACAGCCTTCCAGATCGCACCTGGCTCAAGTTTCATTGTCAATAGTACAGCGCTGGTGCCAAGCGACTCGGCGCTGGCGAGCCTGGAAGCGGAAGTGCGCCTGAACTCCAACTGGTCGCTGGCTGCGAAGTTCGACGGCCAATTTGCGAGCTCTTCACAAACCTATCTCGGGTCCGGGACACTGCGTTACACATGGTAGGCGCGCAACACAGCGATGTCCGTAGTGGGTCAATCGCTGCAGGTCGTTGGGCACTTAAAATCGCTCCATGTCCGATGTGCCCCGATAGCGACGATCGGCCCGAATAAAGGCGGCCCGTCGTGATGGGCCAACGGAAATTTCATCTTACCGTACAGGATATAACCCGGCCCAGCTTCGCCGGCCACGCTGACCAGGCGCCAAGACCAATCATCAACTAACATCTACCCTGGACCACCTAATGGGGGCCCAACCTTCTGCCGTCGCATAAGCATCGTCGCTTCCACTCATTGCTTCTTGTTCGCGTAAGGACACGCAAATGACCCACGCCGTTCGCGTAAAACTCGCCGCTGACGATATTCTCGACATGACGTTGGTGGCGCCCGAGCACGGCAATGCTCGACACGGCCATGGCAGACGTGATGCTGAAGGCTTTGCGCGACCTGCCCGACACGGCCAAGGCATCGTGCTCACCGCCGAAGGTGCGGACTTCTGTGCCGAGCGGCGTCATGAGACCACGCCTTAGCGCTGACCCGGCTCGGTGAAAAACTTCTCGCCGTAAGCAAAGCGGTTCGGCTTGAGGAAGAAGCCGAGCAGCACTGCGCCGTTCGGGGCCACCGCCTCGTGCTGGTTGCCGGCCGGCCGCCACACGAATTGCCCCGGGCCGCATTTGCCTTCGTGATCCTC
>DATAWA010000037.1:0-3337 GCA_036267435.1 Xanthobacteraceae bacterium
GCGCCGCCACCGGACTTCTCGATCATCACCGGGATGACGTGGCGGCAGGTGAGAAACACGCTTTTGAGATTATAGTCGATCTGAGTGTCGAAGACCTGTTCCGACATTTCGGCCGCGCCGCCGGCCGCCGAGCCGCCGACATTGTTGACCAGGATGTCGATCGGACCGAATGCCTTGCAGCACGCCGCCACCATGGCGCCGACTTGCGCGTCGTCGAGGACGTCGCAGACGTGGGTGACGATCTCGCCGTCACTGCCGACCCGCGCGACGGTCTCGGTCATGGTCTCGGCGTCCTTGTCGACGGCAAAGACCTTGGCGCCCTCGCGGGCGAATAAGACCGCGGCGGCGCGGCCATTGCCCCAGCCTGGCCCGACACAACCGGCACCGACGACAAGCGCGACTTTTCCCTGCACCCGTCCCGCCATCGCGCGTTTCCCCATCCATCGGCCGAGCAGATGGTAGTGGAGCGGCGGCGGCGACGCCAGCATGTCCCTTGGCAGGCTTTGAACCAGGACGCGCGTGTCGGTCTCGTCCACAGACCGCGCCGCGCCGGATTTTTCCTGATATCGTGGCCGCAAAAATCGGGGAGGATGCGATGCGCAGACCGATCGCCATAGGCTTTGCGGCAAGCGCGGCCGTTGCCGCGATCTTGGGCCTCGTCATCGCCGCACCGGCGCAGCAAGCCTATCCGACGCGGACCGTGCGGCTGATCCTGCCATTCGGCGCAGCCAGCGCCACCGACATCACGGCGCGGCTGTTCGCCGAACGGCTGACGGCGAAGTGGGGCGAACCCGTTGTCGTTGAGAACCGCCCTGGTGGCGACGGCGTCGTCGCCGTCAACGCCTTTCTCGGCGCCCACGACGATCATACGCTGTTCTTCGGACCGGCCGGCACTTTCCTGGTTCATCTCTACGACCAGGATCCGCCGCCTTACGATCCCGGCGACATTGCCCCGATCGTCGGCATCTATGTCACGGTGCTGGCGATCTCGGTGCCGACCGCCTTGAACGTCGACACCATGGGCCAACTGATCGCCTTGGCGCGTGCCGAGCCGGGCAAGCTCAACGCCGCGGCGGCCACCGGAAATTCCGACTTTCTCATCTTCGGTTTCATCAAGACCATGGGCCTGCAGATCATCAAGGTGCCGTATCGGGACATCATGCAGGCGCCGAACGATCTGGCGCAAAATCGCATCCAGGTCTTATCGACCTCGCTCGCCGTCGTGCAGCCCTTGATGCAGGCCGGACGCATCAAGGTTCTGCTGGTGTCGAGCAAGCAACGTGCGCTCGGTGCGCCGGATATTCCAACCGCGGCCGAGGCCGGTTATCCGGCTCTGACCATGGAAAGCACCGGCGGCCTGTACGGGCCAAAATCCATGCCCGACGCTGTGCGCGAGCGGATCAGCGCCGATTTCCAAAACATCGCCAGGAACGATCCGGTCATCGCCAAGCGCCTGGCCGACACCGGGCAGATCATGACCTTGCGCGGGCCCGCCGCCTTTGCCGCCAGCATCAAGGAACAAAGCGACCAACTTGCCGCCATCGCCAAGACGTTGGACCTCAAATCGCCAAAGTGAGCGTGCAGAGGCTGCAAAGGAATGACAAACCCGGCAGCGCAAACCGCCAGCAAAGTTCCCGAAGTCACGCTGGTATTCTGGATCATCAAGATCGCGGCGACGACGCTCGGCGAGACTGGCGGCGACACCGTGACCATGACGCTCAACTGGGGCTATCTCCTCGGCACCGCGCTGTTCCTTTCGCTTCTGGTCGTTTTCGTCATCCTGCAGATTGCGGCGAAGAAGTTCCATCCGTTTTTGTATTGGGCCACGATTGTCGCCTCGACGACGGCCGGAACCACCATGGCCGATTTTTGCGATCGCTCCTTAGGCATCGGCTATGCCGGCGGCTCGTCGCTGTTGTTCGTCTGTCTCATGGCGACGCTTGCGGTCTGGTACTGGTCGCTCGGCTCGATTTCGGTCGCCACCGTGAACACCGCGAAGGTCGAAATCTTCTACTGGGTCGCGATCACGTTTTCCCAGACGCTCGGCACGGCACTTGGCGACTGGACCGCGGACGATACCGGGCTGGGCTATGACGGCGGCGCGCTGCTTTTTGCCGCCGGCCTCGGCGTCCTTGCCGCGCTCTATTTCTGGACCGGCCTGTCGCGTGTGTTCTTGTTCTGGGCGGCGTTTATTTTGACGCGGCCGCTCGGCGCCACGGTCGGCGATTTTCTCGACAAGCCGGTGCACGACGGCGGCCTGGCATTGAGCCGGCCGATCGCCTCGGCGGTCATTGCCGTTTTCATTCTCGCCTGCATCCTCGTCCTGCCGCAGCGCGCCGGGCAACATCCGGGTCGATCCGCCACGCCGTCGTAATGCCGCCCGGCGCCGCGCAAGCTCAGACCGCGTGCGTGCGGCTTTCATGAAGCCGCCACCAGAACACCGCGACGATGCCGGCGACCGCGCCGACCACGAGCACCAGAAGCAGCGCGGAGTTCTCGATCCAGGCAATCGCCGGGATGCCGAGCGCCATGATCAGGCCGAGGAGGCACACCTGCCAGGACAGCACATGCACGCCCGCGGTAAAGGTGCCGAGCGCCAACAGCGTGAAAATCGCCAAGCCCGTCGCGGCGGAACTAAACTCCCGCTGCACGGTGTTGAGCAGCATCAAGTTCATCACGACGATGAAAGCGATCCAGTGCAGCACCTGGGTACCGATCAACCGCAAGCGCTTGGAGTTGTCGTCGGCGCTGTCCCAGCCGGCGCCGACGCAAACCAGCGCGATCAGTGGCGCGAGGATTTCCCAATAGCCGGTGATCGGTTTTTTGGAGAAGCTGGTATAGGCAACCCCGATCGTCGTCAGAATGAGAACCAAAGCAAACGGCAGCTCGCGGATCCAGAAATTCACATGCAGCAAATGCCGGTACGCCGGGTGCGGCGCTTGCGGCACAACGGATGGAACGGCCTGATGCGGGTCTTGCGTGCTCATCTGTCCTACTCCGCCTTGGCGGGGTTCCGGCTCTCGGTCAGATAGGATTCGTCGACGAATTTGGCGCGGTCGTAGCTGGTCTGCGGTCCGACCAGCCCGGCAGCTTTCACATTGTCGAAGACCCGGCGCAGGCTCGCATCGGTCAGCGACAAATCCTTTGGCATGATATCCATCCGCGCGGTATCGTCGATGGCGCGCCGCGCCAGAGCCGGGGTGGTCCGCAATTCGACTGCGCCGATGGCGGCGGCTTCGTCGGGATGCGCAAACATATAGGCCGTTCCCTCGCGCAGCGCGCGCAAATAGGCCGCCACCACGGAACGGTTGGCGCGCGCCCAGTCTTCGTCGACGAT